>JBJTCH010000308.1:0-3417 GCA_046091745.1 Opitutaceae bacterium | reverse complement strand
CCGGGGCGTGCGTCTCCGGCACAACGGCGCCTCGGGCACGCTCGCGCTGATCGACCGCGAGCGGCAGACCCTGGTCGTGGCCCTCACCCAGGTTCCGACCAAGCAGCGCCCGGCCTTCACCCGGAGCCTGGATGCCGCGATTGACGCGCTGATCGAGGGTCGCTGAGGCGGCGGTTCCAAATTGGGACCGGCGGGATCGGATTCCGACTGGCGGCGGCGGCGGGTCATGGTTTTCCTCCGACGTTCCCCATGCTGCCCCGCTTCCTGTCTGTTCTCGTGCTTGCGTCGGCCGGCTTCGCCGCGGCGCCGCGGCCCAATTTCCTTTTCATCGTCTCGGAGGACAACGGCCCCGAGCTTGGGTGCTACGGCAACCCGCACGTGCGCACGCCGCACCTCGACCGGCTCGCCGCGGAGGGAATTCGCTTCGACCGGGCCTACGTGACCCAGGCCGGCTGCAGCCAGTCGCGCTCGAGCATCATGACCGGGCTCTACCCGCACCAGAACGGGCAGATCGGCCTGGCGACCTGGGGGTTCCGGCTCTACCGGCCGGATCTACCGAACCTTCCGCGGACCCTGAAGGGCGCCGGCTACCGCACCGGGATCATCGGGAAACTGCACATCAACCCGGAGGACGCCTTCCCGTTCGACTTCGCCCAGATCCCCAGCGGCAACTTCGCGCGCAAGGGCCTCGCCGACTACGCGCGCCACGCCGAGACGTTCTTCCGCGCCTCGGACCAGCCGTTTTTCCTCAGCGTCAACTTCCCCGACGCCCACCAGCCGTGGAAGCGCCAGGTCGACGGTCTGCCCGCGAAGCCCCTCACCGGAGCCGAGGTCACGCCGATGCCCTACATGGGCGTGGATCGTCCGGACCTGCGGGAGCAGGTGGCCGACTACTACAACTGCATGAACCGCCTCGATTCCCTGGTGGGCGACATGCTCGCGGCGCTGGAGCGGTCGGGCAAGGCGCGCGACACCGTGGTGCTCTACATCGGCGACCACGGGGCCGACATGCTGCGCGGCAAGCGCACGTCGTACGAAGGCGGCGTGCGCATCCCCTTGCTGGTGCGTTGGCCGGGCGGCGCGGGTGCCGGACAGGTGCGCCGCGAACTGGTGTCCACGGTGGATTTCATGCCGACGGTGCTGGAACTCGCCGGGGCGCCGTTGCCGGTGGGCCTCGCGGGTCGCTCGCTGGTCTCGGTGCTCCGCGCGCCCGGCGCGGCGTGGCGCGAGCACCTCTTCACGGAGTTCCACACCCATGCGGCGCAGGCGAACTTCTGGCCGCAGCGCACCGTGCGCGACGAACGGTACAAGCTGATCGAGAACCTGCTCCCCGGGGAGGTTAATCCGGGTTACGAATTCACGCTCCATCACATGGAGGCCGATCTCGCCGCGGCGATCGCGGCCGCGCCGGAGCACGTGCGGGCGGCCTACGCGCGCATGGAGAAACCGCCGCGGTGGGAACTCTACGACCTGCAGGCCGACCCTCATGAGTTCCGCGACCTCGCCGCCGACCCCGCCCATGCGGCGGCGCTCGCGCGATTGCAGGGGGCGCTGGGACGTTGGCGTCAGGAGACGGCCGATCCGTTGCTCGACCCGAAGAATCTCGCTCGCCTCAAATCCGAGATCAGCGCGGTGCGGAAGCAGGAGGCGCGCGAGCAATCGTGGAATTACCCCTACTATTTTTTCGGTCAGGAACCACCGGCTCGCCCCGAGGCCACCACGACGCCCGGAAGGAAACGGAAAAAGGAGAAATGACATGAACCTCCGACTGCTTTTCGCCCTGCTCCTCGCTCCACCGCTCGCGGGCATCGCCGCCCCCGCCGCGCGGCCCAACGTCCTCATGATCGTGCTCGACGATCTCAACGACTGGGTCGGGCATCTCGGCGGTCACCCCGACGTGCGCACGCCGCACCTCGATGCGCTGGCCGCGCGCGGTTTGTCCTTCACAAACGCCCACACCGGTGCGCCAGTGTGCAACCCGTCCCGCATCACGGTGATGACCGGCCGGCGGCCGAGCAGCCTAGGCATCTACCTCAACGACACGAAGTGGCACGAGGCACACCCGGGAATCCTGTCGATCCCGCTGCATTTCAAAAACAACGGCTACCGCGTGGTCGGCGGCGGCAAGGTGAACCATCACATGCCCGGCTTCAACCGCCGCTCCGACTGGGACGATTATTTCGACCAGGTTTTCGACAGCCCGTACCAGCAGCAGGTGGCCGCGGGGCGCGACACCAAGGGTTTCGCGTGGCCCGCCGGTTACCCGCGCAACGGGCTCGAGGCCGTGCGCGCCTTCGCGCGGCCTCCGCAGAACCCGTCGGAATTCGACTGGGGGCCGTTCGACCGCCGCGACGAGGAGATGGGTGACGGGCGCCTCGCCGAGTGGATCGTGTCGTTTCTCGCGCGCCCGCCGGCCGAGCCGTTCTTCCTCGCCGCGGGGCTCTACCGGCCGCACCTGCCGTGGTACGCGCCGCGGAAATATTTCGAGATGTATCCGCTGGACCGCATCACGCCGCCGCCGCTCAAGGCCGACGACTGCGACGACCTGCCCGCGGGCGGCCAGCGCATGGCGGCCGACCGCCGCGGCGACTACGAGCTGGTGATGCGCGAGGGCCGCTACCGCGAGGTGCTGCAGGCCTACCTCGCGAACATCACTTACGGCGACGCGCTCGTCGGGCGCATCATCGCCGCGCTCGACGCCAGCCCTGCGGCGAAGAACACCATCGTCGTGGTGTGGTCCGACCACGGCTGGCACCTCGGCGAGAAGCAGCACCTGCACAAGTTCACCCTGTGGGAGCGCTCCACGCGCGTGCCGTTCCTCGTCGTCGCGCCCGGCGTGACGCGCGCCGGCTCGCGCTCCGTGCGTCCCGTGGGGCTGGTGGATCTTTTCCCCACGCTCAATGAGCTGTGCGGCCTGCCGTCGGTCCGCGAGCTCGACGGCCAGAGCGTGGTGCCGTTGCTGCGCGACCCCGCGCGGGCGTGGGAACGCCCGGCGCTGACGACCCACGGCCGCGGCAACCACGCGGTGCGCAGCGAGCGTTGGCGTTACATCCGCTACGACGACGGCGGTGAGGAGCTTTACGACCACACGACCGACCCCAACGAGTGGCACAACGTCGCCGGCCGGCCGGAGCTCGCGGCGGTTAAGGCGGAGCACGCGCGGTGGCTGCCCGCGAACGAAGTCCCCGCCGTGGGCCGCAAGGACCGGAAAAAGGCCGACTGAGATGCGCGCCTCCCGCCTGCTCCCGCTCGCCGGCGTCCTCGCCGCCGCCGCCGTGTCCGGGGTGGCCGCGACCCGGGGCCCGCTGCGGGTGCATCCGGAGAACCCCCGCTATTTCGCGGACGCCGCCGGCCAGCCCCTCCTGCTCGCCGGCTCCCACACCTGGGCCAACCTGGTCGATATGGGCCCGTCCGACC
>JBJTCH010000307.1:0-3183 GCA_046091745.1 Opitutaceae bacterium | reverse complement strand
CGACCCGGCAAACCCTACGCGTCCACGACCGTCTTCCGCTTTTCCACCCGTTGAGCTCCCGCCCATGAAATCCCTGCTCCTCCGCTCGCTTGTCCTGCTCACCCTCGGCACCCCGGCCTTCGCGGCCGCGCCGGCCCGCCTCAACATCCTCTGGCTGATCGCGGAGGACACCGGACCTTCGGCCTACCGTTGCTATGGCGAACAGCCCGCCGCGCACACGCCAAACATCGACCGGCTGGCCGCGGAGGGAGTCCGTTACACGCGCTTCTACACCACCGCTCCGGTCTGCTCGCCGTCCCGCTCGGCGTTCAACACGGGCATGTACCAGACGACGCTCGGCGCGCACCAGCATCGCACGCCGGACAAGCGTCCGTTGCCCGCGGGGGTGCGCACCCTGCCGGAGTGGTTCCGCGCGGCCGGCTACCACACGGCCAACCTTCGCGAATTCCCCGCCGACATGAATGTGCGCGGCGCCGGTAAGACCGACTGGAACTTCATCGCCAACGAGCAGCCGCTCTACGACGGCGACCGCTGGGAAGACCTCGCGCGCCGCCAGCCGTTTTACGCCCAGGTGAATTTCCAGGAAACCCACCGGGATTTCTCCGCCGAGGGTGTCACCGATCCCGCGAAGGTTGTGCTGCCACCGTATTATCCCGACCACCCGGCGATCCGGAAGGACTACGCCGACTACCTTGATTCCGCGCGCCGGCTCGACGGCAAGATCGCCCGCATCCTTGCGCGTCTCGAGCAGGACGGCCTCGCCGCCAACACGATCGTCCTGTTCATGGGCGACAACGGCGAGGCGCACATCCGCGGAAAACAATTCTGCTACGAGGAGGGTCTCCGCGTGCCGTTCATCGTCCGTTGGCCGAAGGGCCTGGCCGCGCCGGCCGGTTACCGCGCGGGAGCCGTCGAGTCGCGGCTGCTCGAGGCCATCGACGTGGCCCCCACGTTGCTCAGCCTGACCGGCCTCGCCGTGCCGCCGAAGATGCAGGGCGCGCCGTTCCTCGGCGATCAAGCCGGCACGCCCAAGGCCTACGTCTTCGGCGCACGCGATCGTTGCGATGAGACCGCGATGCGCCTCCGCACCGTGCGCGACGCGCGCTACCGCTACCTCCGCACCTTCACCCCGGAGGTGCCGTTCTTCGCACCCAACGCCTACAAGGCCCGCCAGTACCCGGCGTGGACGCTCGTCCCAAAACTCCACACCGAGGGCAAACTGAACGACATCCAGGCCGCGCTCTGCGCCCCGCGCCAGCCCGAGGAGCAATTGTTCGACCTCGAGAACGACCCCCACGAAATCCGCAACCTCGCCAGCTCCACCGACGCCACCCACGCGGCCGCGCTCCGCCGCCTCCGCACCGAGTTGGAAAGCTGGATCGAACGCACCGACGACCAAGGCCGCTTCCCCGAAAAAATCTCCCCCGCCGAAGCCGACGCCGCCGTCCGCCGCCAGCAAGGCGCCGGCAAGCAGAAGCAGAAGGCGAAGCAGGAGTAGCCCTCGAGTCTGCCGGAGGCCGAAAACCTTTGCCGGAGACGGACGTCGCTGGCCGGATCGCGCGATGCGTTTTCTGGTCACGAACGACGACGGCATCGGGTGCGTGTTCCTGCACGAGTTGGTGCACGCCCTGGTGGCGGCGGGCCATGACGTCCGGATCGCGGCGCCACGCCATGAGCAGAGTTGGGTGGGCGCGGCGAAGTCCCGCAGCCGGCCGGTGCACGCGACGGCGGCCGACCGCGGGCTGGGCTGTCCGACCTGGATCGTGGACGGCACGCCGTGCGACGCGGTGAACATCTCGATCGGTCACCTGCTACCGGAGGGGTTGCACCTCGACGCCGTGATCAGCGGCATCAACACGGGGCTGAACGCCTCGCTCGGCTTCATCATCGCGAGCGGCACGATCGCCGGCGCGTGGGAGGGCGCCTTGCATGGCCTGCCCGGGATCGCGTTCTCGCAGGACATGAGTCGGGAGACGTACGACCGCTTGAAGGCGTCGAGCGACCAACCCGACGCGGAACTGCTCGCCACCCTGCGGTCCTCGGCCGCGCACGCGGCGCGGCTCGCACCCGAGCTGGCAGCCGCGACTCCGCGGCGGAGCTTCATCGTGCACAACGTGAACTTCCCCCACCCCTGCGGTCCCGCGACCCCGGTACGCCGGACGGTTCCCGCGCACGTGGTCGTCCCGGGGCTGTTCACTCCCGCACAGGACGACGGCACGCACCGCCTGGTGTTCCGCCTCGGTGATGACTTGTCACCCGCGGAGCCGCTGACCGACCGCGCCGCGTTGGCGGCAGGGGAAATCAGCCACAGCGTGCTGGATTATCGGAGGCTGGGGTTACGCTGATTGCGCCGAGACCGTTGGTCACAACCGCCTGGTTTGCCCGGTCACGAATCACCAAGTCGAAAAACGAAAAAGCCGGGCCCTGACGGCCCGGCCTTGGAATGGCGCCGCGAACGGCACCCAGATCAGAACCCGCTCACATTCAGCCGGCCGCCGGTGATTGTTTTACCGCTCAGGGAGGGCGTGGATGTGGCAGTGGCGGCGTTGAGGATCGCCGCCTTGATTTGAGCCGCGGTGGCGGTCGGGTTGAGCGAGGCGTAGAGGGCGCAGGCGCCCGTGACATGAGGCGTGGCCCGCGAGGTGCCGCGGTAAGAAGCATAGCTCGAGGCGTTGTTCTTGCCCGGCACCGTAGACCAGATGCCGTTACCGGGAGCACCAAGATGGACCTTGGTGGCGCCATGGTTGGAGAAGCTGGCCAGACCTCCCGTTGAGGTCAGGGCCGCGACCGCGATGACATTCGGGCAGGCCTGATCCTGCATGTAATTGGATGGATAGTTCGCCGTGGTGTCATTGTTCGACGTGTTGTTGCCGGCGGCGGCCACGAAGAGAATATTCGCGGCGTTAGCCGCTGCAATGGCGTCGCGAAGGCCAGCCGAGTAGCCTCCGCCGCCCCACGAGTTGTTGGTCGCAACCAAATTGACTCCGTTCCGCGTCTTGAGGTCGGTCAGGTAGTTGATGGCGAGAATGGCATTCGCGGTCGTACCCCCATTGCGGCCGAGAAACTTCGCTGCGATGAACTTCACGTTCCAGCAAACCCCGGCGACACCGCTGCCGTTGCCACCGACACCGCCAATCGTGCCCGCGACGTGGGTGCCATGGTCGTCCTGCGTTCCGTCGTGTA
>JBJTCH010000306.1:0-14019 GCA_046091745.1 Opitutaceae bacterium | reverse complement strand
GCGCGCCATGGCATCACGTCCGCCACGGGCCACCAGCCACCGCAGCCGCCCGGGCACGCGCTGCGCCCCGCGAGCGCCCCGGCCAACCGCCCGCTGCTCGCGCCCGAGAGCAAAAATTACCTCGACCCGTCTGAACGCACGCTGGCGGAGACGCTGCGCGACGCCGGCTACCGCACGGGGCATTTCGGCAAATGGCACCTCGGGCTGACCGAGCCCCACTGGCCCGAGCAGCAGGGCTTCGACTTCGCGTGGCATTGCCACCCCGATCCCGGACCACCGGGCGGTTACTTCTCGCCTTACGGGGTGTCGCCCTCCGGCTCCCCGCGCGGGCAGGGGCGCGTCGGCACGATCACCGACGGGCCGCCGGGAGAGTACATCGTCGACCGCCTCACCGACGAGGCCATCCGGTTCATCGAGTCCAGCCGCGACCGCCCGTTCTTCCTGAATGTCTGGCAATACGGCGTGCACGGCCCGTGGGGCCACAAGGAGGCGTACACCCGGGAGTTCGCGGGCCGGAAGGATCCCTCGGGCCGGCAGGGCAACCCGATCATGGCCTCCATGCTGCGGAGCGTCGACGAGAGCTTCGGCCGCCTGCTTGCGACCCTCGAGCGCCTCGGCCTCGCGGAGAACACCATCGTGATCTTCAACTCCGACAACGGCGGCAACGTGCACAGCAACGTGCCCGACACCGCCAAGACCGCCAAGGCCGAGAAGGGCCAAGGGCGGTGCGCTCGCCGCGTGGCGGCGCTGGGCGGGCGACCTGCCGCCGACGAACAACGCGCCGCTGCGGGACGGAAAGGGCACGCTGTACGAGGGCGGCGTGCGCGTCCCGCTGATGTGGGGCTGGGCCGGTCGTATCCGTCCGGGCGCGACGAGCGGCGCGGTCGTGGCACACATCGACCTGTACCCGACGCTCCTCGACCTGCTTGGTCTGCCGGCGCCGGCGGGCCAGCTCATGGATGGCCGCAGCTATGCGGGGGTTCTCACGGCTTCGGCGCCATTCACGCGTGAGGCGTTCTTCAATTACTTCCCGCACGGGCGTAACGGCGGCGGTGTGTGGGTGCGCGCCGGCGACTGGAAGCTGATCCGCTGGTTCGAACCCGGCGCCCCGCGCGAGCTTTACCACCTGAGCGACGACCTCGGTGAAACGACCAACCTCGCGGCCGCCCAGCCGGAGCGCGTGCGGGAACTCGACGCGCGGATCGACGCGTTCCTGCGCGACACCGGTGCCCTGTTTCCGGTTCCCAACCCGGCTTTCGGCTCCGTGGAGACCCCGGCGGCGCGCCAATCCACCACCTTGCCCGCGGAGTCCGCGGTCTTGCGCGGCTGGGTGCCGAAGGCCGCGCGCATCGGCGCGGGGGACGGCTCGATCGTGGTGGAGGCCGACGGCCGCAACCCGTTCCTCGCGATCACGCGCCTCGAGCTCAAGGGTCCGGTGACGCTCCGGCTGCGCGTCAGGTCCGCCGGCGGCCCGGCGCGCGCGCAGTGGCGCACGACGACGCAGGAGGGATTCCCGGCCGGCGGCCAGACCACGGAATTCGCGCTGCCGGCCGGCGGTTGGTCGGAAGTGACGGCGAGCCTTCCGGTCGAAGGCGCGCTGCAGCACCTGCGGCTTTACGTCCCCGCCGCGCGCGGCGGCGTGGAGATTGACTGGATTGAACTCGCGCCCGCCTCCGGCGCCGCGCGTCGGTGGGATTTTTGAGGGAGACGCCTTCGAAAAAACAGAAGGGGCCGGCGATAACCCCTTAACGCCGGCCCCAGTTTTTTCTGCTTTTCCAGCCTTGCGGCTGGTTTGCCACCCAAACCCTGCATGGGTGGCGCGCGTGGGAAGCATCGCGCGTGCCAGCTTGGCCGGCGTGGTTTTCAGGGCGTTGGCAGCAGGCGCCCTTCATCGGGCGCCGCGTGGGATCAGGTGGGCTGCGGACCGGGCCTCAATGCGGCGCGAACTTCGTCATCGCGTCGAACTCGTCGGCGATGACGCGGTCGCGGGCGCACCGGGTCATCTTGTTCTGTCCGCCCCAGCGGCCGTGGAAACGGCGCCAATGTTCGAACACCCCGGGAATCACCAGCCGCACCACCGGGGCCTCGAGGATCCCGCGGGCGCGGCGATCCGCGTAGGTCGGGTGCGTCACGGTCAGCTTGGCGTCCAATTCCGCCGCCAGCTGCGGACCGGTTGGCGTCGCCATCGTGCCCGGGTTCAACTCAATCCACCATTCGTGGCGGCCGCGGCGTTCGCCCACCAGGGTCTCGACGGTGACCTGTGGCGCCACGTGGTGGTCGACCATCCGCCAGCCTTGCCGCCGACATGCGGCGGTGAGTGCGGCGCCGGCATCCCGCTCGTCGAGATTCTCCCGGAAAACGTCCAGCCGTCGCCCGGTGCGCCCCACGACGAGAAGTCGAGCCGGCGCCACGGACGTGAAACGGACCACGTCCTCCAGGAGGTGCCGCACCAGCCCGCCGGGCGTGGTGACAATCAGCGCGTAATCCACGCCGACCTTCACTCCCGCGAGCGGCAAGGCACGCCGCCCGGCCGTCTCGAAAGATCCCGCTTCCAGTTCCTCCAAGGGGATGAACTCGAAAAAGACGCCTTGGTCCGCGAGCAGCCTCAATCCTTGCGACGCCTCACCATCCTGCGCGGCGATGAACGCCTCGGTTGCCGCGTAAACCTCGTGCAGCCGCACGCCCGGTCCGGCCAGTTCGCGGAGCGCGTCGGCGTGGAACCCGAGCGCCTCGCCGCCGTGCACGATGCACTCGAGATTCGGCCAACGCGCGCTCAACGAGTCGGCCGCGGTCCGGGCCAGGGCCGCCCGGGCGAACGCGACGATTTCCCCGGGCAGGCCGGCGACGAGGGAAAGGTCGGTGCCCGCGACGCGCGCCAGCACGGCGGCGAGCCTTTGGTCGGGGTCGGTGATCGCCGCGGCGGCGAGGCCCGGCTCGTGCAGGTGGCGTGCGGCCCAACCCGGCAGGCTCAAGGCGGCGATGCCGCTGAGCTCACCGGAAACGGCCCCGTCGGGGCGCGCGGCGTCGACGGGTTCGACGGCGGCGGTACCGCCGAGCAGCAGATGGCGACCGCGAAAAACCCCCGCGTTGCGGGCGGCGACCGCGTGGTGCAGCACGGCGCGGAGTCCGGCCGTTTGGAAATGCGTGAGGAGCTCCTCGGTGACCGGCACGAGCCGGCGGGTGCCGTCGGCAACCCCGGCCGTGCGCGCGAACAACCGGCAGGCGCCGGGCCACAGCACCGCGGCCTCGCCGGCGACCATCCGCGCGACCGCCGGGGCGATCGACGCGTGGGTTTGCAACGGAACCCGTGCCTGAAACGCCGCGTAGCCAAGCTTCGCCTCGACCCCGAGGCCGCGCCAGTGCGAGGCGGCGGCGAGTCGCGGCAGCAAGGCATTCAGCGCTTCCGCCTGCTCCGCCGGTCCGCCGCCCCGGCGTCGCAAACGCCACTCCACGCCGGCGGTGCGCAGGCTGAGGCCGAGGACGTGGAGAAACTTGGGCCGGACGGGCATGGCGGCGCAGCGTCGGGAATAGGGCAGGTGCGTCGTGGAGAGTCGCAAGCGAATTACCGTCGCGTCGCCGCGCTCCGGGTTTGCGCGCGGCGGACCCGGTCCCAACGTTCCGGCCAATGCCGTTGCCGACGATCATCCATGAGGACGCGGAGGTGCTCGCGTTCGACAAACCGAGCGGCCTGCTGGTCGCGCCGGATCGTTGGGACAAGGCCCGCGCTAACCTCATGGGCATGGTGCACGCCGACGCGCGCCTGGGTCGCACCGTGGCCAACGTGCACCGGCTCGATGCCGACACCAGCGGCGTGCTGCTGTGCGCGAAGACGAAGCCCGCCCTCGATTTCCTCTCGGGGCAGTTCCAGTCCAAGACGGTCGGCAAAACCTACCACGCGCTTGTGGCCGTGCTGCCGCCCGGGCGTGAGATGAAGGTGGTCGCGCCGGTGCGGGACGAGCAGGGCGGGCTGCCGGACGAGTTCACGGTGGAGCTCGCGCTGGGCGAGGATGAGCGCCAACCCGGCCGCATGCGGGTTTTCAAGGGCCGCGGCGGCAAGGCGTGCGTCACGCGGTTCCGCACCCTGGAGCGTTTCAGCGCCGGGTCGCCACGCGACCGGGACGCCGCGCCGGCCGGCTACGCGTGGGTCGAGTGCGAGCCGCTGACCGGGCGCACGCACCAGCTGCGCGTGCACCTCGCCGCCGCCGGCGCGCCGATTCTTTACGACCCCTTCTACGGCGACCCCGGCATCGCGCTGCGGCTCTCCGACCTCAAGCGCGGCTACAAGGGGCGCGACGACGAGAAGCCTTTCATCGGCCGCCTCGCGCTCCACGCGAGCGCGCTGACCTTCACGCATCCCGCCTCGCGCGAGCCCGCGACCCTGAAGGCGCCCTTGCCGCACGAGTTCGAAGTCGCCTTGAAGTACCTGCGGCGTTTCGCCTCGGCCGCGCGCGCCGGCGGAGGCCGGGGCCGGCCCATGGTCTCCGCGTGAACTTTTTCCCATCATGAACATCCCCGCCCCCATCGTCACGCGCCGCGAGGCGCTCCGCACCGCCGCCCTTGGCGCGCTGGTTGTCCCCGTCATCGGTTCCGCCGTCGCCGCCGAAAAGAAGAAGGCTCCCGAGGCCGCCTTGCCGACCTACGCGTCGTTTCCGGAGGGTCGCGAGAACGGCCTCCGGCTCGGCGTCGCTTCCTACTCGCTGCGCAACCTGCCGCTCGACGAGTTCATCTCGGTCGTGAAGGTGATGCGGATCTCGAACGTCGCGCTCTTCCGCCTGCACTGCAATTGGGAGGGCGCCCCGGTCGCGGAATGCCGCGAGGTTGGGGCCAAGCTCAAGGCCGCCGGCCTGCGTCTCACCGGCTCCGGGGTGGTGAATCTCCCGAACGACGAAGCCAAGTGCCGCCAGGCCTTCGAGAACGTGAAGGCCGCCGGCATGGCCACGATGGTGTGCAAACCCGATGTCGCCGCGCTCCCGCTCGTCGCCCGTCTGGCCAAGGAATACGACCAGCGGCTCGCCATCCACAACCACGGGCCCGAGGACAAGGTTTACCCGACCCCCGCGGTCGCGTTCGACGCGGTGAAGTCCCTCGATTCCCGCGTCGGCCTGTGCATCGACGTCGGCCACACCGTGCGCGGCGGCGAGGACGCCGTCGCGGCGATCCGCAAGTACGCCTCGCGCGTGTACGACGTGCACATGAAGGACAGCGTGGCGGTGCCGGGCGCGATGAAGGATATCCCGATCGAGGTGGGCGCGGGCCGGCTCGACATCCGTGGCGTGCTCCGCGCGCTACTCGATATCAAGTACGACGGCGTCGTCTCGTTCGAATACGAGAAAGTCGCGGGCAATCCCGTGACGGGTCTCGCCGAGTCCCTCGGCTACGTCCGCGGCGTGCTCGCGGCGTTCGCTCGCTGAGCCGCCGGGCCGCGGTCTCGCTGGCCGGGTCGCGGCCCGTCACGCCCATCGGATTATCCCCGATGGGGAGAAACGCCTTGCGAGGAGGGCTCAGCTGCGGGAGGTTTCGGTTGTTACCTGTCCCCATGATCCGGCTGGCCCTCACCCTTTGCCTGCTTGCCTGTAGCGTCGCCCTGCGCGCCCAGTCCGCGGCGGACGTCTCGCCTTTTACCGGCGGGGTCTGGGCTGGTAATGTCACGGCCACGAGCGCGACGGTCTCGATCCGGCTCAACGCGCCGGGCCTGCGCGTGCGCCTGCAGGTGAGCCAGGCGGAGTCGCTCACCCCGGCCACGTTTTCCTCCGCGGTCACGACCGCGGCCGCGAGTGGCAACACGGTGAAACTGACCGTGCAGGGGCTGGTGCCCGACACCGACTATTTCTACGGCATCGAAGTGGGTGGCGTGCTCCGTCGTGAGCCCGTCGCGCGCGGCCGTTTCACCACGTTTCCTCTCGGCAAGGCGTCCTTCAAGATCGCCTTCTCCTCCTGCGGTGATTTCCGGGCGTCCGACCAGCGGGCCTTTCCCGCGATCATCGCCGAGAAGCCCCTCCTGTTCATCCACATGGGCGACCTGCACTACAGCGACACCAACAGCACGGTCGCCGAGGATTACCGGATGAATTACGACAACGTCCTCGGCCACGCGGTGCAGGGCCCGTTGTTCCGCGCCATGCCGGTGACGTACACGTGGGACGACCACGACTACGCCGGCAACGACTCCGATTCCACCGCCGTCGGGCGCGTGACAGCGCGCGCCGCCTACCGCGAGCGGGTGCCGCATTACCCGATCGGCCCCGGCGACGGCACCATCGGCCAGGCGTTCACGATCGGCCGGGTGCGGTTCATCATGACCGATTTGCGGAGCGCCGCGGTGTCCTCCTCGCTCCGTGAGTCCGCCACCAAGACCAAGCTCGGTTCCGCCCAGAAGTCATGGCTGAAGCAGGAGCTGATCAATGCGCGCGACAACGCGTTTCCCCTGATCGTCTGGGTTTGCACCCACCCGTGGATCGCGCCGGCGAAACTGGGCGACGACAGCTGGGGCGGCTATGCGACCGAGCGCGTCGAGATCGCAAATTTCCTCCGCGATAACCGCATCAGCAACGTCGCGATCATCTCCGGCGACATGCACGGGCTCGCTTACGACGACGGTACCAACTCCGACTACGCGACCGGCGGCGGGGCGCCGCTCACGGTCATGCACGGCGCGGCCCTGACGCAGTCGCCCTCGACCAAGGGTGGCCCTTACTCGGGTGGTGTTGTGCCCGGCAGCGCGCAATTCGGAGTGCTCGAGGTTTTCGACAACGGGGGCACCAGCGTGGCTTGCCGTTACCTCGGTACCCACGCCACCGAGGGCCGCAAACTCACCCACATCTTCAGCAGTTCCGCCGCGGGCGCGGGTGACCACGCGATCGTCAACATCTCCACCCTCGGCAAGGTCGGCGCGGGCGGTGAATCGCTCGTCAGCGGTTTCGTGATCAGCGGCACGAGCAATCGCTCCGTGCTGGTGCGGGCCATCGGCCCGACGCTCTCCGCCTTCGGCGTGACCGACGCCCTGGCGGCGCCGGTTCTCTCCGTCTTCCAGGGAACGCGGCTCGTCGCGACCAACTCGGGTTGGGGTGGAGTCAACGGCGCCAGCGCCGACGCGCTCACCGACGCCTTTGACCGTGCGGGAGCCTTCCGTCTCGTTGACGAGGGCAGCCGCGACGCGGCGCTGATCCTTTCGCTGCCGCCCGGCGCCTTCACGGTGCAGGTGAAAAGCGCCGACGCCTCCGGCGGTTCCGCGCTGCTCGAGGTCTACGACCTCTAACGGTTCGCAGTCCCCCGGCGCCGACTGTCCGGTGACGGACCGGCGGCTTTGCGGACCGGCGGCTTTCCGCTTGCACGCGGACCTCGCGACTCGTTTTCCTCGCGCCGCCTGTAGGGGTGTCTTCCGCGGAAGGCTGAGATTGCGGCGCGACCGGCCGCTCGACCCTTTGAACCTGTGCGGGTCATGCCGTCGGAGGAAACAGCAGGCGCTGGACCACGCGCCTTCGGGCGTGTGCCCGGCGTCCCTTCGACGGCGGTCCGTTCGGGTCAGGCGATCCGCCATGACCATCACTCCGATCCGAACGATCCGAATTCGCCTCTTATTCGCCTGCGCCACGTCGTTTGCGCCGGCCGCGCTCCGCGCTCAGGCCGTGCCCGCCGGCCCGGCCGTTCAACTCGCGCCCCTGCGCGTGACGGCGGATCTCTGGGAGTCGCCGCTGGAGCGCGTGCCGGCGAGCGTGACGCTTTTCGATGGAAACGCGCTGCGCGACGGCGTCCGCCACTTCGGTGACCTGGTGGATCAGATCCCCAACCTCACTTGGACCGGCGGCACCTCGAGGCCGCGTTACCTCCAGATCCGCGGGGTCGGTGAAAATTCCCAGTACGAGGGCGAGACGCCCGATTCCGCGGTGCGTTTCCTGGTCGACGACCTCGATTTCACCGGTCTCGGCGGCGTGGCTTCGACGTTCGACGTCGAACAGGTCGAGGTGCTCCGCGGGCCGCAGGCGGGGGCCTTCGGGCCCAACGCCGCTGGCGGGCTGGTGCGTTTGGTCACCGGCGCGCCGACGCCGTATTTCACCGGCCGGATCGAGGGCACCTTCGGTGGCGACGGCTTGCGGGAGGCGGGCGTCGCGGTCGGCGGCCCGCTCGCCTCGGGCGGCGATCCACGCGGCCTGATGGGTCGGCTCGCCCTGCAGCGCCACGTGAGCGACGGATTCCGGCGCAATCTCACGCTCGGCCGCGACACCAATGCCCGCGACGAACGGTCCGCACGGTTGCGGCTGGCCGGCCAACCCTCGGGTGGTTGGCGTTGGGAGGCGGCGCTGGTGCACGCCGACCAGCGGAACGGCTTCGACGAGTTCGCCTTGGATAACAACGGCCGGTACACGTACAGCGACCGCCCCGGGCGCGATGAGCAGAAATCGCTCGCCGGCAGCTTGCGCGGAGAGGGCGACGTCGGGGCGGCCCTGCGTCTCACCGCGGTCGTGGCGGCCTTGCGCGTCGATTCCCGCTACAGTTACGACGACGATTGGACGGCCGCGTCCTACGCCGGCTTCAGCGACCTCGGTCGCGAGCGGCGCGGGCTCAGCGCCGAAGTCCGCCTCGATGGCGGTGCGCGCGGGACGGCCGCGGGTGCCGGGCCGCGCTGGACCCTTGGTGCCCACGCCGCGCGGCTCGACGAGGACAGCCGTTACACGAACGAGGATCCCGGCAACCTGCGCGGGCTGGCGACGGAGTACGCTTCGCGCCAACTCTCGCTGTTTGGTCAGGCGGGGCTGCCCTTGGGTGAAGCGGGCCGGCTGGTGGCAGGCCTGCGGTTGGAGCGCGTCGCGCAGGAAGGCGCGGGCACCCGGACGCGTTTCCGCAAGACGCGCGGGACTTACGATCCGGTTGTCATCTTTCGCCCGCGTTTTTCGGACACGCTTCCCGGTGGAAAACTCACGTGGGAGCGCGACCTGCCGGCACACGGCCTCGTCTTCGCTTCGGTCACGCGCGGCTACAAGGCGGGCGGTGTGAATGTGGACGCGCGGATCAATCCCCCCGCCGATCCGCTCACCTATCGCACGGAAACGCTCTGGAATTGGGAGGCGGGCGTGCGCGGCCATGCGCTGGAGCGGCGGCTGACGGGCGGCGTCACGGGCTTTCTGCTGCAGCGGAGCCGGACCCAGGTGCGCGACTCGGCCGGATTCGGCGGCAACTACCGCTTCTTCACGGCGAACGGCCGCGGCGCACGCGTGGCGGGGCTGGAGACGAGCGGGGCGTTCGCGATCAACCGCGAACTTTCGCTGCACGGCTCGGCGGCGCTGATGGATTCCAAACTCGAGCGCTTCACGCTGACCAACGGCAACGCCGGCGGTGGCCGGGCACTGGCGAACGCACCGCGGCACGGCTACACGGCCGGGGTGCGCTATGAGGCGCGTGGCGGGTTTTTCGCGCGGATCGAGCAGGTCGGGCGCGCGGCGCAGTTCGATTCCAATAACCACGACGAGGCGCGCCGGGCCTTCCACAGCGTGAACGCGGCCGCCGGCTTCGCACGCGGCGGATGGAGCGTCTCCCTTTGGGCGCGCAACCTGCTGAACGCGCGGTACGACAAACGGGTGTTCTTCTTCGGCAATGCGGACCCCGACTACGCCGAGACCCGCTACGAGAGCCGCGCCGACCCGCGGCAGGTGGGCGTGACGCTGGCGCGACGGTTCTGACGTCCGCCGGGGCCGGCGCTTGCGTGGCCGGAGCCGGGGAGGTTTCCTCGGGCATGATTTCCCTGCACGAAGGCCGCGGCCCGCGGCGGAAGCGCCCCGCCAGCCGGGTGTTGACGCTGCTCCTGCAGGTCCAGGGCTGCGAGCCGCGCGTCTGGCGGCGGCTGGTGGTGCGGGAGTCGATCTGGCTCTCGCAGCTCCACGATTCGATCCAGCTGGCGTTCGACTGGTTCGACTACCAGACCCACACCTTCGCTCTCGGCAGCCGGCGTTTCGGGAACCCGGTCGCGGGAGCGGAAAACAGCGTCGACGACGACCGCGACGTTCTCCTCTCCGACCTCGGGCTGGAGGAGGGCCAGCGCCTGGCCTATCGTTACCATTTCGGCGAAGGGTGGGAGGTCGACGTACTGGTGGAGTCGGCCGGCCCGGCGGAGAAGGGCGTACGTTACCCGGTGTGCCTCGCGGGCGAACGCGCGGGCCCGCCCGAGGACTGCGGCGGGATGGAGGCGTTCCACGATATGCTCGCGTGCCTAGCCGACCCCGCCTCCGCGCTCGGCCGCGAGTGGCGCGAGTGGCTCGGGCCCGATTACAAGCCGGAAGCGTGCGACCCCGCGGCGATCACGACGGCGCTGCGCCGCCTCAAGCAGCGCTGAGCGGCCTCAATGCGCCTCGCTCAGGCTGGTGAGCGAGTGCCACTCGAAGACTTCCTGCAGCAGCGCGCGTTCGACGCGGGCGACGACCCGTTCGAGGGCGCCCCAGGTCTGGGCGTGGCTGGCTTCCTTCCGGGCGGCCTCGAGGCGGCCGCGCAGTTCCTCGTAGCGCGCGACGCGGCGGTGCAAGTCGTTGACGTGGACGAGGGACATGAACGCCGCGGCGAGCACGGGCAGCAGGATCGGGCCGAAGGCGTAGATCCACGACTGCACCCAGCGGGGGGCGGAAAGCTCGGGCATCAGGCTGTGCGACGCGTACGCGGCGGTGAAGCACAGCGCGAGCAGCGAGCAGAGGAAGAAGCCGCGGCGCAACCGCTCGCGCTGCGGGAAGGCCCGTCCCTGCTGGCGCGCGAAGTACGACAGCTGCCCGTCGATGCGTTCCTTGATGTAATGTTCCTTGAAGCGCTCGAACGTGACCGGATGGGCGCGGGCCGCGCGTCGTTGCAGGACGTCGAGCGAGCGGCAGAGCGGCTCGAGCCCGGGCCAGCCCGAATCCCCCGGCACGCGGAGCTGGCGCGGCATTCCCCAGGTGGCGAGCGTGCTGCGCGCGACTTCCGCCGCCAGCCGGCAGCGCACCCAATCGTGCTGTTCCCGGCGATGGCGCACCAAGGTCGCCACTCCCAGCGCCGCGAGCAGACACGAGAGTTTGCCCCACGGCAGGGCGGCAAGGTGCAGGTCGAACGCGAGTCCCGCCGTCGCGAGTGCCGTGGCGAGCACGTGCAGCCAGATCGTCAGCGCCACCAGGCGCTTGTCGTGCGGGGCGTTCGCCGAGGCCGCGCGGTCCGTCCGCGCCTGAAAGGCCTGCACGGTCGCCAGTCCGGCATCGTGCTCCGCCGTGTTCGCGCCAGCCGCCGGCAGGCAGTTCAGGAAATCGAGATGCGGGTCGCCCACCTTCAGCTGGTCGGGATTCTCCCGCCGCACGGCGAGGGTCTCAGGATCGATGATCACCACCGGTCGTCCGAGTTCGCGCGCGTACGTCACGATGTCCGCCGTGCCGCCCCGCCCGCGCGCCGGCGCCCCGTCCCACACCGCCAGCAGCACGTCGCAGTGGTTGACCGTCTCCATCCCGCAGTCGAGGTACGCGTCCTCGCGCGGCGCCGCCTCGCTCACCACCCGCACGTGTTCCGCCTGCGTCAGCAACGGTTCGACGCCGCGCCACGCCTCCGGGGAAAAATCCGACCGGAAATCCGCCGGCGGCAGGGGCAGCAGCGCCTCCCAGCCGAGGCCAAGCCGCCGCGCGGTGCGCGCGAAAACCAGGTCGGCTCCTTCCGCCACCGACGATAGCGCGATCCAGTCGGCGCCACCCCGGCCGCGCAGATCGGTGAGAACCTCCTCGATCTTCCGCGCCACGCCCGCGGGGTCGCGCAGCTGGCGATGGCCGGTGAAACCGACCACGTGGAAAACAGGCAAGGGGAGCGGCTCGGCCATGCGGGCGCGAGTGTGACCGGGCCGTCGCTCGGAGTGTCAACCGTGAAGCCCCCCGCGGGCCGCCGGTTCAGTTCACGCGGTTCCAGACGGGCTCACCGAGCACGGCCGCGCGCGCGATCCGCGCCGAGGTCGTGCGCATCTCCACCATGCCCTCCGGGCTGCAGAACGCGGCGTGGCAGGTGACGATGAGGTTGGGCGTCGCCGCCTCGTCGGCCGTGCGCAGGGGCTCGTCCTCGACCACGTCGAGGCCCGCGCCGCCGAGATGCCCCGCGCGCAGGGCCGCGAACACCGGCGCCTTGCGCACTATGTCGCCGCGCGCCGTGTTCACCAGGAAAGCACCCGGTCGCATCGCCGCCACCTCGCGCTCGCCGATCATCCCGCGCGTCTCGGCCGTGAGCGGACAGTGGATCGAGACCGTGTCCGACGTCGCCAGCAGTTCCGCGAGGGTCCCGACGCGCTCGATGCCGAGCGCCTTGTGCCCTCCCGCCGGGACGTGCGGATCAAAAAAGACGACGCGGAAGCCGAACGCCTTCGCGCGCAGCGCCGCCGCCGTGCCGATCCGGCCGAGGCCGACGATGCCGAAGGTCTGGGTATTCAGCCGGCGCATGCGGTGCTGCACCGTGATCCGCCAGCCGAGACGTTTCGCCTCGGCGTCGAGCGGGAAGAGCTGCCGGTACAGCGCGAGCGTGAGCGCCAGCGCGTGGTCGGCCACCTCCTCGGTGCCGTAGTCGGGGACGTTGCACACCGGGATGCCGGCCCGCGTGGCCGCGGCGAGATCCACGCTGTCGAAGCCCACCCCGTTGCGCACGATCGCGCGGCAGCGCTTGAGTCCCGCGACCACGTCGGCTGTCACGCGCGGTCCGTGCCAGAGAATGAGGGCGTCCGCTCCCAGCACCTCCGACGGGAAAGGATCGTTGAAGCCGAGCCACACCGTGGTGAGGTCGGCGACCTCGCCGAGCACAGGTCGCTCGATCGACGCCTCGTGGTCGGTGAACTTGAACTCGCGGGGACAGACGATCGCGACGGTGGGGCGGGGCATAATAACTTTGACCATCGATTGCACGGATGGCACCGATCCGGAAGCTTCTTCCGCGACACCCGTGAAGTTCACCGCCCGCCTGTTCATCGCGTCATTTTGTTTCCTCCTCGCCGCCGCGCCCGCGCTCCGGGCCCAGCGCGAGAAGCTGCCGCCGGCCGACCTCGAGTTCGTCGAGAAGACCTGGCCAGGCGCGAAAAAGACCGCCACCGGCATCCGGTACGTCATCCTCAAGGAAGGGCAGGGCGACACGCCGAAGCCCGGCGACAAGGTCAACGTGCTGTACGTCGGCAAACTGCTCGACGGAACGGCCTTCGATCAGGCGACCGAGGCCGACAAACCCTTCACGTTCCGCGTGCGCCGCGAGATGGTGATCGAGGGCTGGGAACAGGTGCTGCAGCTGATGAAGCGCGGCGAAAAGCGGCTCGCCATCATCCCGCCCGAGATGGGCTACGGCACGCGCGGCCAGCCGCCCAAGATCGGGCGCAACGCCACCTTGGTCTTCGAGATCGAGTTGCTCAGCTTCAGCAAGGACTGAGCCCGCCCGCTTTTACCGCCCCATGCTCCGCCTACCCCGTTCCCTCCTCCTCGCCGTCTGCGCCCTGCTGCCCTGGTCGCCCGCCCGGGCCGACATCGGCGTCGGCGCCAAACCCCTGCCGGGGGCCGAGATGCTTTTCGACGGCACGCGTGAGATGCTCGACGCGAAGTGGACCTATTGGGAGGGGCCGCGCTTCGCCTCCTCGCTTCCCATCAAGTGGCGGATCGTCGAGGACCCCGTCGACAAGGGCACGGCGCTGATGACATTTGATCCCGCCGCGCCGAAGGGACGCTATGGCGCGGCCGACATCGTCACGAAGAAAGCCTACCGCGACTTCCGTCTGCACGTGGAGTTCTGCGTCATGAATGAGGGCGGCAACAGCGGCGTCTACCTGCAGAACCGCTACGAGATCCAGATTCAGGACGGTGACGGCACCAAGCACGGCATGGGCGCGGTGATCAACGAGACGCCCTCTCCCTACTATCTCTACAAGGGGCTGCGCCAGTGGAACGCGTACGACATCGTGTTCCGCGCCGCGCGGTTCAAGGACGGGAAACTCGTCGAACGGGCGCGGGTCACGATGTTCTTCAACGGCGTGAAGATTCATTCCCACGTCGAGATCCAGCAGGTTTGGGG
>JBJTCH010000305.1:0-16935 GCA_046091745.1 Opitutaceae bacterium | reverse complement strand
ACCACGATTGTCCGCGTTCCAGAAAAGCCATCTCGTCGTTCACGCGGCGCCACGCCGCCTCCAGTCCCTCGCGTTCCCACCCGGCCTGCTCCAGCGCCCGACGCGAAGCCGCCAACCGCGCCGTCGCCTCGTCGCGCGCCGCCTCGGCCCGTGCGATCCGCTCCGCGTTGGCCGTGCGCTCCTGGCGCTCGCCGAACCACCGGCCCCACCAACCTTCGCGATCGCGAATTTCCGCCACCGTCCTGCTTGCCTCGCGCGCCCCCGTCTCCTGCGCCGTCGCCTCCGCGTCCAGCTCGGTCACGCGCCGCGCCAGCGCCTCCCGGGCGCGCCCGATTTTCTCCCGATCAGCGATCGCCGATTCCAGCCGCCCGCGGCGTTCCCATTCCTGCAAAGCCTCCTGGCGGACGAAGAGCCACGCGCCGTAGATCGCCCCGGCGGTCAACGCCGCCACCGCCACCCCCGCCAAACGGCGAGCCAGCCAGCCAAACACCCCGGCCAAGAGCGATTCGAGCGCCACACCTCACGTTTCGGGCGCTGTCCGCGGAAACGCAAACACGTCCGCGCACGAGGCTTGCGCGGGGCATTCAACCGGCAGCGGGGGACGATTAGGCGCCGTAACTCCACGTCGGAAACCGGGAAGCCGTTTGCGACCGTCGCCCCGCCGAGCCAAACTCGAAACAACCAAAACAGACCATGTCCAAAGCCATCGTCTCCAGCCTCTACGACTCCGACGTTTTCCGCATGGCGTGCCGCCAATTCGACAAGGCCGCCGACGCCATCAGCCTGCCGGACGCGATCCGCGACCGCACCAAGTACCCCCGCCGCTGCCTCGCCGTCTCGCTGCCCGTGCGCCGCCGCGACGGCAGCGTCACCGTTTTCGAAGGCTACCGCGTGCAGCACAACCTTTCCACGGGTCCATCCAAAGGTGGTATCCGGTTTCACCAGGACGTCACCCTCGGCGAGGTCGCGGCCCTTGCCATGTGGATGAGTTGGAAAACTTCGCTCGTCGGCCTGCCTTACGGCGGCGCCAAGGGCGGCGTGATCGTCGATCCCAACCAACTCACCGAGTCTGAACTCGAGCATCTCTCCCGCCGCTACATGCAGGAGATGGTGAACTTCGTCGGCCCGCAGGTCGACGTGCCGGCGCCGGATGTGGGCACGAACGAGAAGATCATGGCGTGGATGATGGACACCTATTCCAACCACGTCGGGCACGTCGCCAGCGCCGTCGTGACCGGCAAACCGATCGCGCTCGGAGGATCCGAGGGCCGGCGCGAGGCCACCGGGGCCGGCGTGGCCTATCTCGCGCGGAAGTACCTCGAGAAAATGAAGCTGCCCGTGGCGAAGGCCACCGTCGCGGTGCAGGGCTTCGGCAACGTCGGCAGCGAGACCGCCCTCGCCCTCCGCAACTACGGTGCGAAAGTGATCGCGATCTCCGACTACACCGGCGGCATCCACAACCCGAAGGGTATCAATCTGGAAAAGGCGCTCGCCTACGTGCGTTCGCAGAAGGTGCTGCTCGATTTCGACGGCGGTGAGCCGGTGACGAACGAGCAGCTGCTGGAACTGAAGTGCACCGTCCTCGCGCCGTGCGCGCTCGAGCGCGTGATCACCGAACAGAACGCCACGCGCCTGCGCTGCCGCCTCATCGCCGAGGGCGCCAACGGCCCAACCACCAACGCCGCCGACCGCGTGCTCGAGGAACGCGGCGACATCGAGCTCATCCCCGATGTCCTGTGCAATTCGGGCGGCGTGATCGTCTCCTACTTCGAGTGGCTGCAGAACCTCTCGAACTATTATTGGACCCGCGACGAGGTGCTGCAGAAACTCTTCGCGATGCTCGATCGCGCGAGCGACGCCGTCGAGGCGCAGAGGCGGAAGTTCAAGTTCAGCCGCCGCCTCGCCGCCCTGACGCTGGGCATCCAACGCGTGGCTGACGCCAAACCAAGCCGCGGACTCTTCCCGTGACGCCGCGCGGCCGCCCTTACAGGAACAACCACCCGACGAGCACGAGGATCGGCAGCAGCACCGGCAGACTGTAGCGCACGATGTAGCCGAAGAAGGACGGGCAGTGCACGTGCGCCTCGTGCGCGATCGACTTCACCATGAAGTTGGGTCCGTTGCCGATGTAGGTCATCGCGCCGAAGAACACCGCGCCGAGGCTCACCGCCACCACGTAGAGCGGCTGCGCGACGAGCAATGCCCGCACGGCCTCCGGTCCGGTCTTGCCCGCGAAAGCCGCCGGATCGGCCGCCGCCGCGGTCGACTGCGCGAGCTGGAGAAAGTTCACGTACGTCGGCGCGTTGTCCAAAACCGAAGAGAGTCCCCCCGAGGCGAGGTAGTACTGCAAAGGCGCGGTGAATCCAAACTCACGGCCGTGCGCTTCCAGGTAGCCCAGCGCGGGCATCATCGTCGCGAAGATCCCCGCGAACAGGAATGCCACCTCCTTGACTGGACCAAACCCGAACGCGTTCGCCTCGTGCACCTCCCGCGGCGTCAGCCGATGGCTCGCCACGGCCGCCGCCAGCATCACGAGTTCACGCAGGAAAAAGCGGTCGGGCAGAAAAACCGCGCCGATGATCACGCCGAGCAGCAGGACATTGCCCGCGCCGTCAACGCGCCAGGTCTCCGGCTCCTGCGCCGCCTCCGCCTGCAGGCGGCGCGGCATCCGGCGAAAGCTGCGGAGATCGAAAGCGTAGAAAGCCGCCAGCACGAGGCCGAGCGTCACGAGCCACGGCATGACCACCCGCTCCGCCAGCCAGAAGAACGGCACGCCGCGCAGGTAGCCGAGGAAGAGCGGCGGATCACCGATCGGCGTGAGCGCGCCGCCGAGGTTGGAGACCACGAAGATGAAGAACACGACATGGAAGCCGCTCACGCGCACCTTGTTCATCCGGATCCAGGGCCGGATCAGCACCATCGAGGCGCCCGTCGTTCCGATGAAGTTCGCCGCCAACGCCCCCACGGCAAGGAAAGCGACGTTCACCGCCGGAGTGGCCTCTCCGCGCACGCGGATGTGGATGCCGCCGGCCACCGTGAACAACGAGCCGATCAAGATGATGAACGACGCGTACTCCGCCGCCGTGTGCCCGAGCAGGCCGGCTCCGCCCGGCACGCGCGCGAGGTAATACAGCGCCACCGCCGCCCCCAGTCCCAGCGCGACGGCCGGGTAGAACCGCTCCCACAGGTGCTTCAGCCGCGCCGGCGCCAACGGCGCCACCGCGATGAGCAGGAGGAGCAGCGCGAAGGGCGCACTCAGCCAGAGCGGAATGCCCGACGCGGGCGCGGCGACGGCGAGGGTAACGTGGGCGGTCACCGCGAAACGTTCCGATCGGCCCTGTTCAGAAGGTGTGGATGAAGAGCCCGGAGCGCAGCTTCGGCTCAAACCACGTGCTCTTCGGCGGCATGATCTGCCCGGCGTCGGCGATGTCCATCAGCTGTCCCAGGGTCACCGGGTACATCGAGAACGCCACGCCGCCGTCGGCGTCGACGCGCTTCACCAGCTCACCCGTGCCGCGGATCCCGCCGACGAAGTCGATGCGCTTGCTCGTGCGCACGTCGGTGATCCCGAGCACCGGACCGAGCAGCTTGTCCTGCAGCACGCTCACATCGAGGCGCGAGACCGGATCGGCACCAGCGGCGGCCGCGCAACGCAGACCGTACCATTTTCCACCGAGGTACATGCTGACCTCGCCGACGCGCGACGGACTCGGGTTGGCGTTCTCCACCAGGCCGAACAGGTCCTTCACTTTCGCCAGCAACGCCGCCGGCGTGAGCCCGTTCAGGTCGAGCACGATGCGGTTGTAAGGAAGGATCTTCAGTTCGCTCGCCGGGAACAGCACGCAGAGGAACCAATTGTACTCCTCGGCGCCCGTGTGGGACGGGTTGCGTTCGCGGCGCAGGCGGGCGACGCGGGCCGCGCTGGCCGCGCGGTGGTGGCCGTCGGCGATGTAGGTCACCGGCACCGCGCCGAAGGCCTTAACCCATTCCTGCCCACCCGCGATCCGCCACACCGTGTGCCGGATGCCGTCGGGCGCCGTGAAATCGTGGAGCGGCTGCTCCTTCGTCTTCGCGTTCACCAGCGCGGTGACCGCCGCATTGTCGCGGTAGGTCAGGAAAACGGGACCGGTGTCGGCGCTCAGCGTGTCGATCAGGCGCGTGCGGTCGTCCTCTTTGTCCTTCCGGGTCTTCTCGTGCTTCTTGATCAGCTCCGCGTCGTAATCCTCAACGTGGCAACCGGCGACGAGACCGCGTTGCACGTGATCTCCCATCCGCTGTTGGTAGACGTAAAGGCAGGGTCCGGTCTCGCGCACGAGCGTGCCGTGGCGTTGCAGCGACTCGAAGTTGGCGCGCGCACGGGAATACACTGCGTCGCTGTAGGGGTCGGTGGCGGGCGGCAGGCCGATCTCGGCACGGTCGACGTGCAACAGGCTGTGCGGCCGGCCGGCGGCGAGCGCGGCGGCCTCCGCCGTGTTGACGACGTCGTACGGCACGCAGGCGACCTCGGGAGCGAGGGCGGGCACGGGAACGAGACCCTGGAAGGGATGGATGCGCATGGGAAAGGGACGCGGAGCAAAGCCGGCGCCGCGGCCGGTTGACACGGAAAAAATCGCGGGGCCGGAAAACAAAAAGCCCCCCGGAGTGAACCGGAGGGCGGGAAAAAACCGGGGCGAAGCTTACTTCTTCGCGCCGCGCTTGAACTTCGAGGTGAACTTCTCGACGCGACCCGCGGTGTCCACCAGGCGCTTTTCGCCGGTGTAGGCCGGATGGGAGTCCATCGTGACGTCGCGCACGACGACGTGATACTCGACCCCGTCGATCTGCTCCTTGCGGGCGGACTTCATGGTCGACTTGGTGAGGAAACGACGGCCGGTGCCGATATCGAGGAAACAGACGTCGTTCAGAGCGGGATGACCTTGTGCTTTCATCGCAGTGACAGGGAGTTAGCCTTGGCGGGCCTTGTAGCGCGGCTCGACCTTGTTGATGACGTAAATCTTGCCGCGGCGACGGACCACCTGGCAGGCGGGGTGACGCTTCTTGGCCGATTTGATGGAGGAGACGACTTTCATAAAAGGCGTGAAGGCATCCCGCGCTCCAACCTCTGTCAACGGTATTGTTGGATTTGCGCGCGCGCCAGCGCGGCAACGCCGCTCAATCGACCGCCGGGTAACTCCCGAGCCACTTCACCATCGGGCAGAACTTGCGCAACTCCGCCAGCGCCTCGCGCATCCGGGGATCGTCGTGGTGCCCGGTGATATCGAGGAAGAAGAAATAATCCCATGGACGCTTCTTGCTGGGACGCGACTCGATCTTGGAGAGGTTGATGCCGCGTTCGGCGAGCGGCATGAGCATGCGCAGCAACGCGCCGGCGTGCGACGCGGCCTCGTCGGCTAGCGAGACCAGCAGGCTGGTGACGTCCTTGCCGTTGCCGACGGAGCCCGACGGGCGGCGACCGAGCACGAAGAAACGCGTGGTGTTGTCGGCCTTGTCCTGAATGTTCCGCGCGATCACCGGCACGCCGTAATGCTCGGCGGCCAGTTCGCCCGCGACGGCGGCCGCGCCCGGATCCTCCTTCGCCAATTGCACGGCGCGCGAGGTACTCGGGGCGTCGATCAGCCGCGCATCCGGCAGGTTGCGCTGCAGCCAGTGACGGCACTGCGCGAGCGCCTGGTCCTTGGAATAGACGCGCTCGATGCGCTCCAACGGCCCCGTCGCGATCAGCGCGTGGCTGATCTCGAGGTAAATCTGCGCGACGATCTTCAGGTCGCTCTCCACGAAACTGTCGAGCGCCTCGCGCACCGAGCCCTCGGTGGAATTCTCGATCGGGATGACCGCGTGGTCGGTGTCGCCCTTCTCCACCGCGGTGAAGATGTCGCTCACCGTGGCCATCGGGCGGTACTCGACGCTCGCGCCGAACTTTCGCAGCGCCGCGGCGTGAGTGTTGCTCGCCTCCGGCCCAAGGTATGCGACGACCAGCGGCTTCTCGAGGGCAATCGCCGCCGACATGATTTCGCGGTAAATCGCCCGCAGCGCCTCGTTGCGGATCGGCCCCGTGTTTTGCGCGGTCACTTTGCGCAACACCGCGTCCTCGCGCTCGGCCACATAGATTTGCCCGCCGGCATTGCGCTTCACCCGCCCGATTTCAGCCGCCAGCGCGAGCCGCTCGTTGAGCAGCTCCACCAACTGGCGATCGAGCGCGTCGATCTTCTCGCGAATCGGCCCGAGCTCCATGTCAGGCGGTCTCCGCCGGCTTGTCCGGAGTCTCCTCGGCGGGGGCCGGCACCGCCGCCTCGAGCGGCAATTGCTCGTCGGCCAGACCCATGTCGGTGTCGGTCGGCGGCCGACTGTTGGAAGTGGTCTTGAGCCACTCGTCGATCTGGCGCGACGAAAGCACGTCGGAAGCCGGCAATTCGTCGAGGGACTTGATGCCGGTGAACTCGAGGAAGTGGTCCGTGGTGCCGTACTGGATCGGCCGGCCCGGAGTGTCCGCCCGGCCGACGATGTAGATGAGGTCGCGCTCCAGCAGCTTGTTGATGCCGGCTTCGGCGGACACGCCGCGGATGGTCTCGATCTCGGTACGGGTGACCGGCTGGCGGTAGGCGACGACGGCCAGCGTCTCGATCGACGATTGGCTCAGCTTCACCGGCGGCGGCTCCTGCCTCAGGATGCGCACCCAGCGTCCGAAACGCGGATGCGTCACGATGCGGTAACCATTATTGCCCTCGATCAGCAGCAACCCCTCGTCGGCCAGCCGTAGCTCCGCCGCGATCGCGTCCATCACCTCGCGGATCTGCGTCGCGGTGATCAGCGAAGGCACGTCGCTGTAAAGTTCCGGATCCTCGACCGCCGGCTCAAAGATGACCTCGGAAGCCTCCTCAGCGGCGGCGGCCGGCGCCGGCGCGACCCCTTCGGTCGGAGCTTCGGTCGCAGGCGCGCCCTCCCCCGCCCCGGCCCCTTCAGCCGGTGCGCCGTCGGACGCGGACTCCTCCACGATGGGCAGCGAAGCCTGCTCGTGGAACCGCGTGAAGGCCGCCTGGATGTCCTTGATCGACAGCGGCTGGCCCGAGGAAAGCAGCAGCGCCTTCAGGACTTTCTTGAGGTTGAACGCCATGCGGGAAAAACGCGTCGAGACATGCGGCGCGCCTCCGGCCCATGCAACCCGATTTTCCGAAAGCGGAAACAGGACCGTTCAGAGATGCCGGAAGATGAAGACCAGGACCGGCACACCGATCATCACCGCCATCATCCAGTACAGCAGCAGTTGCACCCGCCGCGCCTGTCGTTGCTCCTCCTCGGTCGGTTCCATGCGGTTCAAAAAGCCGCGTCCGCGCCCGATTTCAAACCGTTCGCCGCTCTTCCGGTGCGAAGGTTTCGCTGGCGCCCGCCGCGGTGCCCTGCCAACTCCTTCGCCCCATGAGCAAACCGGCCGCCACCGCCCGTCGTCACTGGCTCGTGAAGTCCGAACCCGAAACTTACTCGTGGGCGGACTTTGTGCGCGAGGGCGAGACCGCCTGGACTGGCGTCCGCAACCACGCCGCCCGCAACAACCTCTCCGCCATGAAGGTCGGCGACGAGGTACTCTTTTACGAAAGCATGACGACGAAGGCCGTTGTCGGCACCGCGACCGTCGTCGCCACCGCCACACCTGATACCACGGCGGATGAGCCGGGTTGGGTCGCCGTGCGCCTCAAGGCCGGCGCGGCGTTGCGCCGGCCGGTCACGCTGGCGGACGTGAAGGCCGAGCCCGCGCTCGCCGCCATGACCCTGCTGCGCCTCTCGCGCCTTTCCGTGCAACCGGTTTTGGCGGCGGAGTTCGCGCTGATCCGGAAGCTCGGCGCGCGTGCCGCCTGAAAGCCCGCTGACCCGGGAATCACCGCGCCTCCCCTCGTGCCCGCCGTCGCTCAACTCGCCATTCTCGCCCCCGGCCTACTCGGCGGGTCCGTGGCGCGCGCCGCGCGGGCGCGGGGCGCCGCCCAACGCATCGTGACCTGGGCCCGCCGGCCCGAAACGCGCGAAGCGCTCCGTGGCCAGCCGTGGGTGGATGCCGTCGCCGCCACCCCGGCCGAGGCGGTGCGCGACGCCACCCTTGTGGTGATCGCCGCACCCGTCGACCGGATCGTGCCGCTCGCCCGCGAGATCGCTCCCGCCCTGCGGCCCGGGGCGGTCGTGACCGACGTCGGCAGCGTGAAGGGCCCGCTCTGCGCTCCCGCCGCCGAGGCGATCGGGCCCAAGGCGCACTTCGTCGGCTCCCACCCGATGGCTGGCTCCGAGAAGACCGGCTGGGAGCACGGTTCGGCGGACCTTTTCGCGGGGCGCCCGTGCTTCGTCACCCCGCTGCCCGGCGCGGCTTCGCTAGCGGTTGAGGCCGTAGCCGGCGTCTGGAGCGCCGTCGGCGCGGAGGTCGTCACCGCCGCGCCCGCCGAACACGACCGGATCGTCGCGCACATCAGCCATCTGCCCCAAGTCGCCGCATCGGCGCTCTGCTCGTTCCTCGCCGGTACCGACCCCCGGTGGCGAGACCACGCCGGTGGCGGGTTGCGCGACACCACGCGGATCGCCGCGAGCGACCCCGCGCTCTGGCGCGAAATCCTCGCGTCGAACCGCTCCGAGGTGCTCGCCGCGCTCCGCGCCTACCGCGCCGAGCTCGATCATTTCGTGAACGCGCTCGAGTCCGGCGACGATAACGCCGTGGCCGCCCGATTGGAACGCGGCCGGACCTATCGCGCCGGTTTCCGCCCCCCGCCGCCCCCACGTTGATGGACCTCGCCGCCGAACTCGCCCGCCGCGTGACCGTCGTCGAAGCGGGCCTTGCTCGCTTTGTGCCGGAAGCGTCGACGCGCCCCGCCCGCCTGCATTCCGCGATGCGTTACAGCCTAGAGGCCGGCGGTAAGCGCCTGCGGCCCGTGCTCGTCGTCGCGGCGGCGGAACTATTCTCCGCCTCGTCCGAAGACGCCCTCGCCGCCGCGGCCGCGGTGGAGTGCCTGCACACCTACTCGCTGATCCACGACGACCTGCCCTGCCTCGACAACGACGACCTGCGCCGCGGCCGCCCCACCGCCCACCGCGCGATCGACGAGGCCACCGCGCTCCTCGCGGGCGACGCCCTGCTGACTCACGCGTTCGTGATCCTCACCACCGCCTACGCCGACCGCCCCGTCCTGGCACACGCGCTCACCCGCGAGCTCGCCGATGCGGCCGGCAGCCGGCGCCTCATCGGCGGACAGATGGAGGACGTTCTGGCCGAAAAACGCGCCGACGTCTCACCCGCCGATCTCGATTTCATCCACCTCAACAAAACCGCCGCGATGATCGAGGCCTCCCTCGTGATGGGCGGCCTGATCGGCGGCGCGTCGACGCCCGCGCTCGAAACCCTGCGCGCGGCCGGCCGGACCACCGGCCTGGCGTTCCAGATCGTGGACGACATCCTCGACGCGACGGCCAACACCGCGACGCTCGGCAAGACCGCGGGCAAAGACGCCCGCGCCGGCAAGGCGACCTACGTGCGGATTCACGGACTCGAGGCCTCGCGCCGCATCGCGCGCGAACACACCGCCGCCGCCCTCGCCTCCCTCGACAACCTCCCCGGCGACCGCGGGTTCCTCCGCGCCCTCATCGCCTCGATGGCGGCGCGGGCGTCGTGAAAACGGCTTCCCCTGCCCGCTCAAACACGCTCCGTCACTTCACCGGAAACGCGATGAGGTCGATGAGCGCGGTGCGTCCGGTCACGCCGAGGCTACGCGATTCCAGCGCGGAGGCGGCGGGGGCGCGAGTGGGATCATAGTAGACGCCGCGGATGTCGCCCAACTCGGTTCGGGCCTTGGCTTCGCCGAGGTAATACGTCGCCTTCACGAGGTTGCGGTAGCTCGAACCCGCCTCGTAGAGCGCGGAACCGATCCGCTCGAAAATCAGCTTCATCTGGCCGCGGGCGTCGCCACCACCGTCGCCGTCGATGCCGCCGATAAAGATCAACGGCACGCCGGCCCCGACCTGACTCACGCGGCAGTAACGCGGGGAGACGGTCAGCCAAGGCAGCGGCAGCCACGCGACCCGGTCACCCGCCGGCGCCGGCAACGCGCGCGCCGAGGCCACCAATTCGATTTCAACCGGCAAGGTGCTCACCCATTCGATCAGCACGAGCGGCGGCACCGGGCCACCTTCGAAACTCGCCGCCACCTCGCGTGCCGCCGCCGCTTGGTCGGCGAAAGGCGTGAGGAACGCCTTGATCTGCACCACGTCCGCCTTGCGGAGTCCGAGGTGCGCGAGCGTGCGGTGCAGGCCCGCCATCGTCGCGCGCACCGCCTGGGCGACGTCCGCACCCTTTTCCGCCTGGCCGGAGACGAAGATCTTGCCGCCTTCCGGCAACACGGCCGCAGGTAATGCTTCCGCCGTGGCCACCGCCTCGAACGCCACGCGGCGCCCGGGCGTGACCAGGGGCGTGCGCACAAGGGTGTAAGCCACAGGCGAGCCCGCGAAGCGTCGCGCCAACGCCGACTCCACCCCGGCCACATCGGCATCGGAAGCGATGAGGGCGTTCAAACGGACGATGCCGGCCGGATCTCCGCCCGCGGCGCGAACCACGCGATCCAGTTCCGCCAAGGCTCCCGCCGCCTCGGTGGCGGCGTCGGTCGCGGCGGGCCCCGTGATCGCTCCCGTGAAAACGAGCGGACCGTCGGGCACCCGAACCGACCAAGCTTGACCGGCGCGGTCAGCCCGCGCGCGACGTTCGATCGGCGCCGCTTGAGAAATCATGGTGGTAAACAAGACGGGACAGATAAGTCGGAGCGCAAACCGGAGGGACATCGGCCAGAGTCACCGCCGAGTGAACCGCGCAGGCAAGAGCGGACCCACGACAAGACCGCCCCATCAAGGCTCAACCGGCTGCGATTTGCCGCGTGCGATGAGCTCCCGAGGCGCGGGATGAGATCTGCGGAAACCCCGCGGGGAATTCGGGCTGGTTTCCTCGGAGAGGATGAACACGCTAAGAGTACATGAAGTTAATCGACCTGAACCGCGACGGCGGCATCGGCGCCAACTCGCTGTTCATCCAGCTGGGAGGCCTCAACATCCTGATCGACTGCGGTCTCCATCCGAAAAAGGCCGGTCGCACGGCCACCCCGGATTTCCGTCCGCTGCAAGGCGTAAGGCTGGACCTGATCATCATCACGCATTGCCACCTCGACCACATCGGCAGCCTGCCGGTGCTGCTCCGCCTGCAGCCCGACGCGCCGGTGATCATGACGACCTCGAGCCGCATGCTGATCGAGCGGATGCTGCACAACTCGGCCAGCGTGATGATGCGCCAGCGCGAGGACGACGGCATCGCGGATTATCCGCTTTTCACGCACGAGGAGATCGACCGCTGCGCCAAACGCCTGACCGGCCTGCCGTTCGGTCACGCGAAACATTTCCGCGGGGCGAAGGATGACATCGAGGTGATCTTCCACCCGGCCGGGCACGTCGCGGGCGCCGCGGCGGTCGAGATCCACCACAAGCACCGGGCGCTCTTCTTCACGGGCGACGTGCTCTTCGAGAACCAACGCACCCTCACCGGAGCGAAATTCCCCGCCGGGCACTTCGATACCCTCGTGATCGAGACCACGCGTGGCGCGACGGAGCGCCCCGCCGGCAAGGAGCGTCTCAACGAGGTGAACCGTCTCGTCACGGCGATCAACGACACCATCCGCCGCGGCGGCTCGGTGTTGCTGCCGGTATTCGCCCTCGGCCGCATGCAGGAGGTCTTCGCGATCCTGCACGACGCCCGCAAGTTCGGACGTCTGGTCGAATGCCCGATCCTCACCGGCGGACTCGGCGTGGATCTCGCCGATTACTTCGACGAGATCGCACGCAAGACGAAGCACGTGCAGTTCAGTCGTTCGATCCTGAAGGACCTCAAGGTGCGCCCGACCCCGCGGCAGCTGAAAGCCGGCCAGGCTCCGGCGCAGGCGGGGATTTACATCGTGAGCTCCGGCATGCTGGTCGAGCGCACCCCGAGCTACACCCTCGCCTCCGGCATGGTCGGCGACGCCCGCAACCTCATCGGCTTCGTGGGCTACTGCGACCCCGACACGCCGGGCGGTCAGCTCCTCGCGACCAAGCCGGGCGAGGACTTCCTCTTCGCCGCCTCGCATGTGAAGGCGAAGGTCAAGGCGCGGGTGGAACGCTTTGAACTGAGCGGCCACGCCGACCGCGAGGAACTCCTCGAGTTCGCCGTGCAGACGAACGCCCGCAGCATCGTGCTCACGCACGGCGACCCGCCCGCGCGCGCCTGGTTCGCGGAGCAACTCGCCGCGCAGGCACCGAAATCCCGCGTGATTGATCCGGTGCCGCTGCAGGCCTGCCAGGTCTGATCGCCGCGCGGTTCCCAGCCGATGCCGCCCGCCTTCTGGGTCCATAACCTCGATCCTTTTCTCGTCCGTTTCGGCGAGAACGTCGGCATCCGCTACTACGGCGTCGCCTACCTGCTCGGCTTCGCCTCCGCCGCCGCGCTGCTGCTGCTTTACCATCGCCGCGGACGCTCGGCGCTGAATTTCAACGGCATCACCGATCTCATCACGGCGATCGTCTTCGGCGTGCTGCTCGGCGGACGTGTCGGCTACTTCCTGCTCTACCAACCGGCCACGCTCGTCGCCGATCCCACGGCGTTTTTCCGCGTGTGGGAGGGCGGCATGGCGAGCCACGGCGGTTTCATCGGTGTGCTCGTCGCTCTTTGGTGGTGGTCGCGCCGCCGCGGCCTCCCGCTTCTGCCGGTCGCGGATCTCATCGTCACCGTCGCGCCCGCCGGGTTGTTCTTCGGCCGCCTCGCCAACTTCATCAACGGCGAGTTGGTCGGGCGGCCGACGCAAGTGCCGTGGGCGGTGATCTTCCCGCACAACGAGTTCGATCGGCTGCTGAACAGCCCGTTCCCGCGCCACCCGTCGCAGCTCTATCAGGCCGCGCTCGAGGGCCTGCTGCTCCTCGCCTACCTGCAATGGCGCTTCTGGCGCAGCGACACGGCCCGCACCCGAGCCGGCGCCCTGAGCGGTGAATTCCTCATCGGCTACGCGATCGTCCGCGTGATCGGTGAACAATTCCGCGAGCCCGACGCCCCGCTCCTGCTCGGACTCAGCCGCGGGACATTCTATTCGCTGTTTCTCGTCGTCGCCGGCGTCGCTCTCATCCGGCGGGCCCGCCGCCAGGCCTGAACCCGTCTCAACCGGCGGCCGCCTCGACGGCGCGCATCAGGCGGAGCGAGTTCAGCCCCCAGAGTTTTTCCAACCGCGCCTCGTCGCAACCGCGCCCGAGCAAGGCGGCGGTCACGTTGGGATAGTCGGCGACATCGCGGAGCCCCTCGAAGGTTCCGCCTCCGCCATCGAGGTCGAATCCGATGCCAACGTTGTCCGGTCCCATGACGTCGGCCGCGTGCGCGATGTGGCGCACCACGTCGGCCAGCGAGACCGTCGGGTTCGGGTAACGTGTGCACACGTCGTCGAAAGCCTTGTCCTCGGCCGCCCGCGTTTCCGGCGTGGGGGCCAGATCCTGGAATCGCAGCAGGAGCTCGGCGACGGCCTCGGTCCGCCGGTTGCCCGGGTCGTCGACGAGCGAGATCGGCAGCGCGTTGATCTGCAGCACCCCGCCCTTCGCGGCGAGTTCCCGCAGCAACTCGTCGCCGACGTTGCGCGGGTGGTCGCACACCGCGCGCGGGCCGCTGTGGGAAAGGATCACGGGAGCCCGTGAAACTTCCAGCAGGTCGGCCAACGCGTCATCGCTCGCGTGGGAAGCGTCCAATGTGATGCCCAGCCGGTTGCACTCGGCGACCACTTCCCGTCCGAACGGACTCAACCCGCCCCATTCCGCCCCGCGCGGATCCGTCGAGGAATCGGCGACATCGTTGTTCAGCATGTGGTTGAGCCCGATCATGCGGACGCCGAGCGCGTGGAACTTGGCGACGTTGGCCGGATCGCGGCCGAGCGAGTAGGCGTTCTCGAGACTAAGGTAGATCGCGCGTCGCCCCGCACGCTGCAGCGCGGGACCGTCGTCGGCCGTCAGCGCCAGCCCGGCCTGGGTCGCGTTCGCGCGGAGCACCTCGTGCGTGCGTTCGAGGCAGGCGACCGCGCGTGTGTGGGCGGTGGCCAACCCCTCGGGCGTGCGCGCGGCCTGGCCGACGTACACCGCGAAAACGGCGCCGGCCAAACCACCCTCCGCCATCCGCGGCAGGTCGCACTGGCTGCCATCCTCCGCGAAGGCGTGGCGCGCGGCGAAATCCCAGCCGGGCCGCAGGAAACGCGCCGTCGGAGTGTCGAGATGCGTATCGAGCGTGAACCAGCGCTCGTGGAGCGCCCGGGCCCGGGCGTGATCCGCCGCGCTCACTGCTTCTTTCCCCGGCGGAACCACGGCTTTTTCGGCGGCGGGGGCGACGGCAACCCGCCGCAGTCCATCATGTCCTCGGCGAGCATCGCGTCCTTGGCCGATCCGCCGCCGAGCAATTTGGCGGCGGCGTCGCCGAGGCCGAGACGCTTCATGGTGCTGCGCAGCGCGCCGCGCATCTCGGGTTTGTACCAGAAGAAGAAACTCCGCTGCTCCTGTTTCTCCTCCGGGCTGCGCGCGACGCACACGGGCTTGCCGTCGTACGGATGCACGCCGGTCGCGTAGATCTCGGTGGCGACCGTCATCGGCGTGGGCGTGAAGTCCTGCACCTGCTCAAGCTTGAAGCCGAGCTGCTTGGTCTCGACCGCGAGGTTGGCCATGTCCTTGGCCTGCGATCCCGGGTGCGAGCTGATGAAGTACGGGATGATCTGCAGCTGCGTCTTGCCGATCCGCTTCTTCGCGGCGTCGAACTTCTCCTTGAAGCGGTGAAAGTACCGGAACGACGGCTTGCGCATCACGCGCAGCACGTCGTCCGAGGTGTGTTCGGGCGCGACCTTGAGCCGCCCCGAGACGTGGTGCTCCACCAACTCGTCAACGTAGCGCTCGTGGCTCGCCTTCTCCGCGCCCTCCGCGTGCTTGTGCAGGAAAAGGTCGTAACGGATGCCGCTAGTCACGAACGCGTGCTTCACGCCGGGCGTCTCACGGACGGATTTGTAGATGTCGAGCAGCGCGGTGTGGTCGGTGTCGAGATTGCGGCAGACATCGGGCCAGATGCAGCTGGGGCGGACGCACTCGTCGCAGATCCACTGCTCCTTGCCCTTCATCTTGTACATGTTGGCCGAGGGGCCGCCGAGGTCGCTGATCGTGCCGCGGAAATCGGGCATCTGCTTGATCTGCTCCACCTCGCGCAGGATGCTCGCCTTGCTGCGGCTCGCGACGAACTTCCCCTGGTGCGCGGAGATCGTGCAGAAGCTGCACCCGCCGAAGCAACCGCGGTGCATGTTCACCGAGTGCTTGATCATCTCGTAGGCCGGGATGGGGCCGCGCTTGCGGTAACGCGGATGCGGCAGACGCGTGTACGGGAGCGCGAAACTGCCGTCGATCTGCTCCTCCGTCATCGTCGGGAACGGCGGGTTGATCACGAGCAGCCGGTCGCCGTTGAGCTGGAGCAGGCGCCGGGCTTTCACCCGGTTGGACTCCACCTCGATCTGTCGGAAGTTGGACGAATACAGCTGGCGGTCCGCGACGCACTCGTCGTGCGAGTGCAGGATGTGGTCCTCCCAGTTCTGGTTCTTCGGCGGTGGCGCGCCCGCCGGCATGAGGACCGCGGTCTGCGGGATCGTGCGCAACGAGGAGAACGGCACGCCGCGCCGCATCAGCCGGATGATCTCGAGGAGCGGCAGCTCGCCCATGCCGTAGACCAGCATGTCGGCGCCGCTCTCGAGCAGGATGCCCGGCTTCAGGGTGTCGGACCAGTAATCGTAGTGCGTGACGCGCCGCAGGCTCGCCTCGATGCCGCCGAGGAGAACGGGGACCTCTGGATAAAGCTGCTTGAGGATGCGGGAATAAACGGTGGCCGCGTAGTCGGGCCGGAAGCCGTGCTCGCCGCCCGGCGTGTAGGCGTCCTGGCTGCGGAGCTTCCTGGCCGCGGTGTACCGGTTCACCATCGAGTCCATGCAGCCCGACGTGACGCCGAAGAACAAACGTGGCGCGCCGAGCTTCCGGAAATCGCGCAAGTCGTCGCGCCAGTTGGGCTGCGGGACGATCGCGACCTTCAGGCCCTCGCGCTCGATGATGCGGCCGACGACCGCGGTGCCGAACGCCGGATGGTCGACATAGGCGTCACCGGAGATGATGATGACATCGACCTCGCCCCAGCCCCGCGCGTCCAGCTCATCCCGGGTGGTCGGCAGCCAGCGACGGGAATCCCAGAGAGCTTCGCCGGAGGGTTGAGTGGTGGGGGCGGATTGCACGCGGGCGCCGAAGGGTGGCCGGGGCCGGCGGCGGCGCAAGCGCACTCGCGCGGAACAATCCGCCCGCGGTTCCTGAATTCCGTTTGAGTTCACCGCAGGCGCCTGTTTCTCTTTCGGCCACGCGCGAAGCTTGGCGCGTTTCCCCACCCCACGACAAAAGATGCGGCCTGTTCGCCAAGTCTGGTGCACTGAAGCGCGTTGAGCGCGCCCGACCGTATCGCACCCTCACCCCGGAGCAACGATGCGCGACCAACCCTACGCCTTCCTCGCCTTGTTTGCGCTCGTCGCGGCGGCGATCCCGCTGGTGCTCCTCGGCGTCGCGCGGCTGTGGTTCCGCTTCTTCCAACCCGCCAAACCCGGGGCGGAGAAAAACGCCGTCTACGAGTGCGGCGTGAAGCCGACGGGCGATTCGTGGATCCAGTTCAAGGCCCACTACTACCTCTACGCGATCCTGTTCCTGATCTTCGATGTCGAGGTGCTGTTCCTGCTGCCGTTCGCGGTGGCGTTCAGCGGCCTGCCGGCCGGCGCGCTCCTCGCGATGCTGGTGTTCATCCTGTTGCTGGCCGAGGGGCTGGTGTGGGCGTGGGCCCGCGGTCACCTGGAGTGGAAATGACATGAG
>JBJTCH010000304.1:0-20083 GCA_046091745.1 Opitutaceae bacterium | reverse complement strand
TCCGGCATGATCCTCAAGCCGTGGTCGGAGCGGAAGCGCACCTCGGTGCAGATCGGCGAATCGCTCCAACCCGAGGCCGCCAAGGTGGCGGGCCTGAACGTCATCGTGAACACGCCCGACCCGCTGCCGGCGGGCGGCCAGTTCCCGATCGAGTTCGTCATCCGCTCCACGGCCGAGCACAAGGAGATGATGGAGTTCGCGCAGCAGCTGGTGCTCTACGCGAACACGGAGGCCAACGCGGGCGGGGGCATGCCGGTGTTCTTCTTCGCCGACTCCGACCTCAAGTTCGACCTGCCGCAGATGGAGATCGAGATCGACCGCGACAAGGTCGCCTCGATGGGCCTGAGCCTCGCCAGCGTGGCGCGCGACCTCGGTTCGATGCTCGGTGGGGGCTACGTGAACCGCTTCGTCAACGATGGCCGCAGCTATCGCGTGATCCCGCAGGTTGAGCGGGGCTCGCGCCTCACGCCGGACCAGCTGCTCGATTACCATGTGCGCGGACCCGGCGGGCAGCTCATCCCGCTCGGCACCATTGCCTCCCTCCGCGAGACCGTGCAGCCGCGCACGCTCAATCGCTTCCAGCAGCTCAACTCCGTCAAGATCACCGGGGTGGGCCCGAGCATCAACGAGGCGCTGAAGAAACTGGAGGCGAAGGCCGCGGAGGTGCTGCCGGCCGGCTACTCGATCGACTACGGCGGGCAGTCGCGCCAGCTGCGTTACGAGGGCCAGGCACTCTGGAAGGCCGCCGCGCTCGCCATCGTGCTCATCTTCCTCGTGCTCGCGGCGCAGTTTAACAGCTTCCGCGATCCGTTCGTCATCCTGCTGGGTTCCGTGCCGCTCGCGATCGTTGCGGCGATGCTGCCGGTCTTCCTCGGCGAGACGACGCTCAATATCTACTCGCAGATCGGGTTGATCACGCTCGTCGGCCTCGTGGCCAAAAACGGGATCCTGATCGTCGAATTCGCCAACAGCCTCCAGGAACAGGGTGCGACCAAGCTCGTCGCCATCCGCCGCGCCGCGGCCACGCGCCTGCGGCCGGTGCTGATGACCTCCGCCGCCACGGTGTTCGGCCACGTGATGCTCATCTTCGTCACCGGCCCCGGCGCCGCCGCCCGCAACAGCATCGGTTGGGTGCTCGTGGTCGGCATGGCCGTGGGCAGTTTGTTCACTCTGTTCGCGGTGCCTGCCTTCTACATGCTGATCGCCCGCGATCACTCCACCGCTCCGCGCCACGGTCAGCCCGTCTCCGCCGGCCAAGCTCCCTCCGTCGTCTCCGTCCCGTAAGCCATGAAACCGTCGTTCCGCCTGTTCCTCGCCCCTCTGGTCCTCGGCGCCGCCTTGCCCGCGGCCGAAACGGTCCCCGTTCCCGAGACCCTCGATCTTCCGACGGCCATCCGGTTCGCCGTGGAGAACAACTTCGCCATCCGCCAGGCCCGAGAGCGCATCCGGCAGCAGGATGGCGTGGTGCTCGAGGTCTCGGCCCGCGAGATCCCGCGCGTGGGCGCCTCCGCGGTCTACCAGCGCAACGACCGCGACATCGCCAACGCCTTCCCGGCGTCGGACCGCTCGTGGCAGATCAGCGTCACCGCCTCCCAGGTGCTTTACTCGGGCGGCGGGGTGCAGTCCGCCGTGAAGGGCTCCAAACTCGTCCGCGAGGCCGCGGTGCTCGACCTGCAGGCGGTCATCAACGAGGCGCTCCTCCAGGTGCGCACTTCCTTCTTCTCGGTGCTTCTCGCCCGCGAGCAGATCAAGGTGCAGGAATCCAACCTCGAGCTCCTGCAGCAGCAGTTGAAGACCGCGACGGACCGCTTCGAGGCGGGCACCGTCTCCAGCTTCGAGAAGCTCCGCGCCGAGGTGGCCGTCGCCAACGCGAAGGTTCCGCTGATCACCGCCCGCAACAATTACCGCCTCGCCATCGAGGCGCTGCGGCTCGCCCTGGGTTTCAATACGCCGCCTTCCGCCAACGGGCGCAACGAGCCGGTCTTCGCCGGGACGCTCGATTTCACGCCGCGGCAATTCGATCGCCTCGCCGCGCTCGACGCGGCGCGCGCCAACCGACCCGACCTGGTCCGGCTGGCGCGGCTGGCCGATTCGCGTGAGGAGGCCGTGACCTCGGCGAAATCCGGCGGGCTGCCCACGGTTTCCGCCTCCGGCGGCTGGGCGCTGCGCAAGGGTCCCACGAACAGTTTCGGTGACTCCAACCACGGCTGGCTGCTCGGGGTGCAGTCCGACTGGGCCATCTTCGACGGTCGCGCGACGCAGGGTCGCGTCGCCCAGGCGCGTTCAGCCGTGACGCAGACCCAGCTCGCGCTGGCCGAGGCGCGGCTTGCCGTGGAGGTCGAGGTCACGCGCGCCCATTCCCAGTGGCAGCAGGCGAGCGAGCTCGCCGAGGCCTCCGCGCGCGTGGTCGAGCAGGCGACCGAGGCGGTCCGCCTCGCCAACGCCCGTTACAACGCCGGGACGGGAACCCAGCTCGACGTCCTCTCCGCCCAGGTCGATCTCACGACCGCCCGCACCAACCAGATCCTAGCCTACTACGGCTACAACGTGGCCGTGGCTGCGTTGCGGAAGGCGATGGGGCAGGCGGACGAGTTCGCGGCGCCGTGATCCGCGGCGCCCACGGGCGTCACAGCTTTGTCGTCAGCGTCAGCGTCCAGCTGATCGGCTGCTTGAATGCGTAGTACCGCGGCACCGTCTCGCGCGCCGGAGACGTGTAATCGTTGTTGAGCGGCCGCATGACGTGGGCGCTCTGGGCGGTGGAGGAGTAGGCCGGTCCTCGGTCGTTGAGCAGATTGTTGACCACGAGATTCGCCTGCACTTCGCGGCGATCCTTCAGCCGCCACGTGTAGGCGAGGGTGGCGGTGACGATCGTGTAATCGTCCGGGGTGTAGGCGGGGATGTAGGCGTCCTTCGTGGGGTCGTCGATCGCCACCGCGGGGTTTTTCGGGTCGGGGATCGTGTCCTCGACCTTGGACCAGAAGATCTGCTTGCCGCGGTAACGCGCGCCGGCGCCGACGCGTAGGCCCTTCAGCCGGCCCGTCTGGAAGGTGTAGTCCGCGAACACATTCGCGACCGGCTGGTCCTGCTGGAGGCGCTTGCCGTCGACGATGTTCCGCCGGAACGAGTAGATGTTGTTGTAGGCGGTGACGGCGTTGTTCACGTCGGACGAACGCTGGTTGATCGGGACGGATTCGTCGACGCGCGCGACGTTGTCGGCGCCGATGATGACACCGGCGTCGTTGGCGATCTGGCGGAACACGGCCGCGTTCTTGTCGATGTAGTCGCGGACGTCGGGGTAGGCGTTGGCCTCGTAGAGCCGGGGCAGGCCGAGGTTGCCCGTGAGGCGGAAGGCCCGCGTGGGGTTGAACGTGACCTCGATCTCGTAGCCCTCGCCGCTGCGCGTGCGGGTGTCGCGGTACTGCGTGGGCAGGCGGCCCATGCCACGGATGTTGCGGCCGGTGGCGCTGGTGTCGCCGACGACGTTGGCGTCATAGAGGGTATTGAAGAAACCGGGGCCGTCCTGCGGGATCGTGTTGTTGATCTCCTCGGTGGTGTAATAGGTGAAGTTGAGGTTCAGCTTGTTGTCGAAAAGCTCCATGCGGACCGAGTAATCGATGCCGGTCGCGACGGTGGGCTCGAGGGAGCGGCCGTCGATGCGCACGATGGAGCCCGGCGGGTTGAACGTCTCGGCGAAGTTGATCGCGGGGTTGAACCAGGAGGCGAAGTGGAACACGGAGCCGACGCTGCGCGTGACCTGCCGGCCTTGGACGGGAGGAGGATTGTAATCGTCCTTGAAGCGCACGCCCGAGTACTGCGGCAGGGGATTGCCGATGGAGTCGCGGGGCCGGATGGCGGCCTCCTGGACCGGACCGACGGCCACGCCGTTGGTGTCGCGCGGAGTGTAGGTGAGGCCGGCGTAATCAGCCGGGGCGGCGGGCCGGAGGATCCGGTAGGTGGCCGGCCAATCGAGCGGGTAGTCGCCCTGGTGGATCTGCTGACGGCTCTCGAAGAAATACGAGTCGCGGCGGACGGCGCCGAGGACGACCCAGCGACCGCGGAGGAACTTCGCGTTGAGCGAGGCGAGAGCGTAGTTGAAGCGGTTGGTGGTGATGTTCTGGGTGTCGCGGCGGTCAGCCTCGATGGCCCAGATGGGGCTCACGGTTTCGGGGAGATTGGTGTTGGGGTCGATGTAGCTGAGCGTGCGGCCGGCGAGATCGGGCGAAGGCCGGCTGGTGGTGTTCCAATAACGGCGGATGCGGATGCGCTGGTTGCTGAAGGCCCATTGGCGCTGGTCGGTGCCACGGGCGACGCTCAGGTAGCGGTGGTTGCTCGTGTTCTCGCTGTTGTTGGAACCACCGAGGGAGTTGAGCGTGAAGTGCCCGAAGCGGGTGGGGAGCACGTAGGCGAGGGCGGCGCGGCCGTTGTTTTCGGTGAACGTGCGGTAGCCGCGCATGTACTGGCCGTCGCCGTAGGCCTGGAGGAAGTTGTCGTTGGGCTGGCCGTTGGGCAGCACGCGGTTGATGTCGATGTAGATGTTGGGGAGATCGCGGTTGGGTTCGCCGTTGGTCAGGGCGGACGTGCGGTTGAAGTCGCCGGCGATCTCGAAGTGCAGGTTGCCGCGCCGGTGGTGGTAGGTGAGCTGCAGGTCCTTGAACCGCTGCGCGAGGATCGGGAGGTCGGGCGAGAGCGTGAAATCCTCGGTGGGCGTGCGGAAGAACGAGAAGCGCTCCGCGTTGGCGAAGCGGTCCTTGGGCACGTTGATCTCATAAAGGAGGTTGGCGCCGGCGGTGTTGAACGAGGTCGCGCTGCCGTAGGTGTAGCCGGCGATCGGCGTGGTGGCCGTGTTGCCACCCGCGACGGTGATCGGATCGTTCTGGTAATTGAACACGACGCCCGGCGCGGCGAATGGCTGGTAGATGAAATAATTCGTCCCGCGGCGATTCACGCCGATCGCGTTGGCGTTGGACGGCAGGGTGGCTAGGGCGCGCGGCGCGGAATAGGTGGTGCCGTTCCAGCCGGAGAACCGATCGTTCAGGAACGTCACCGCCGACTGCCGCGAGTTCTCCCCGTACTCGCCCTCGACGCGCAGTTCGCCGTCGCGCCAGGGCTTAAACGTCGTCGTGAGGAACACCGCCTTGCGCTTGTCGAAGTCCTTCTGGCGCCATCCGCCCGCGTCGCCCCACACGCCGGCCGCGCGCACCGCGAAGCGCTCGCCGAGGGGCTGGTTCACGTCGAAGGTGCCGCGGTAGTTCTCCCACGAGCCCGCGGCGAATTGCAGCTGCCGCGAGGGCCGCCCCGTCTGTGCGCGCTTGGTGGTCGCCGAGCTGATGCCGCCGAGCGAGCCGTTGCCGAAGAGGATGGCGTTGGGGCCGCGGCCGAAGTCGAAACGCTCGAGGTTGTAGGAGTCGCCGTTGTTGAACTGCGGGAAAAAGTTCCGCTGCGGCCGCCCGGCGCCCGCGCCGCGCACGGTGTACTGGATCGGGTTGAAGAAGAAATTCTGCTGGCCGTTGTCGACCGCGACCGTGCTCGAGGTGGTCCACTCGGCGGCCGACTGCAGATCGGTCAGGTTCAGCGCGTCGAGGAAATCGCGGGTCACCACCGAATACGCCACGGGAGTGTCGCGCAGGTCGGTCGCCAGGCGGCCGCCAGCCATCGAGCTCGCCGCGGCGAAACCGGTGTCGCGGTCCGTGCTCACCTCAAACGGCGAGAGGCGCACGGCCTCCTCCGAGGGCACCGCGGCCACCGCGCGCGGCGCGGGCGGGGCGGACGCGGCGGGCGCGACCTGGGCGCGGGCGGAAGGCGCGGCGATCGCGAGCAGGCAGATAAAATGAGGCAGTGGAGTTCTCATGGGTGGCGTTGACACCGGCGGGGTGTTCGAGGGGCAGGGCGGCCGGCGTCGGCGATGAGGAATCCGGAGCACTATCTCATCGTCAACCCAACAGGCGCTTGCATGCTCCCGGGGCTCGCCGCGCCGCATGTCCGCCCGCCCCCCAGCCGAGACCGAAGTTCCCGCCGGGGTGGCGCGTCCGCCGGTAACGCCGCCCTCGTCGCGGCGTCGATTCCGGCGTTGGGAAATCATCGGCGTCGCCGCGGCCCTTCTGTTCAGCGGCTGGTTCTTCCAGTTCATGGTCCGGGCGAATAACGGGTTCGAGGACTGGGGTGATCTCGACTACTACAAGCTGCTGGTGCGCGGCTGGCGGAAGGGCCAACTGAACATCGACAAGGATCCCTCCCCGGAATTGCTGGCGCTCAAGGATCCCTACGATCCCGAGCAGAACGGGCCCTACAAGTTGGGCGACATCTCGCTCTACCAGGGGAAATACTACACCTACTTCGGCGCCGCGCCGGCGCTGACGCTGATGTGGCCGTACGCGGCGCTCACCGGGCGGGAGTTGGTGACGGGACAGGCCACGCTGGTGTTCTGCCTCGTGGCGTTGCTGACGGCCTCGTGGCTCTGGCTCGCGGTGCGAGGGCGGTATTTCCCGGACAGTCATCCGCTCATCGCGCCGGCGGGCATCCTGTGCCTCGCGTTCGGCACGCATCTCCTCGCCCTGGCGCAGCGTCCGATGATGTGGGAGCTGCCGATCTCCGCTGGCATCGCCTTCACGCTTTTGGCTGCCGCCGCCTGCTTCCGGGCGGTCCATGGCGAACGGCCGGTCCTCGCGATGGCGGCCGCGGGACTTTGCCTCGGTCTCGCGGTCGGCTCGCGGCCGACCTGCCTCTTCGCCGGCGGAATGCTGTTGGTCCCGGTGTGGCGTGCGTGGCGCGAGGCGCGCCCGGGTCGCGAGTGGTGGCGGCTGGCGCTGGCGGCGGGCGTGCCGCTGGCTCTCTGCGGTGTCGCCATCATGGCGCACAACCACGCGCGTTTCGATAATCCGCTCGAGTGGGGGCAGAACTACCAGCTGTCGGGCGCCTACGAGAGCAAACTGGTCCACTTCGCCGCGCGGTTCTTTCCGCACAACCTTTCCGTCTACCTTTTCCAGCCGCTCCTGTGGTCGACGGAGTTTCCCTTCGCCTTCGCGCAGGCGATCGAGATCTCGCACATCCCCGACTACTTCGGAACCGAGGAAGTGTGCGGCCTCGCGGTGACCTTTCCGTACGTCTGGTTCCTGCTCGCCTTGCCGTTCGCCTGGTGGCGGCGCGACGGAATCGATTTCCGCGGGCTCGGCGCCGCGGTGTTTGGAGTCGCCCTCTATGTGGTGCCGGTGGGCGGGCTCATCCTGAGTTACTTCTCCACCACGATGCGCTACCAGACCGACTACGCCGTCGGTCTTGGCCTTCTGGCGCTCATCGGCCTGCTCGCGCTCGAGCGCCGCGCGCGGTCCGCGGGGCTCGGGTGGACCCGACTCGTGCTCGTGTCATCCTGGGTGGCGGCTTTGGTCACCATTTCCGTGGGCACACTCGTCGCCTTCGATTATCACGGCCGCTCGATGCGGCAGCCGTGGTCGCGGGGATGGCAGCCGCTGGCGCGCGCCTCCGAGGAGTTTCTCGCCGAGGCCGGACGGCGGGTCGGCGTAGTCGACGGCCCCGAGGTGCTCAAAACCCGCTTCAACCAACGCCCGACCGGCACGGTTGAGACCTTCTGGCGTCCCGCCGATGAGAGCGTGAAGCACCGGATCCTCGTCGAGCACATCGGAGAGCGGCTGATCCGGTTCGGGATCTCCTCCGAGGACGCGCCCGTGATCTGGGGGCGTCCGTTGAAGTGGGATCCGGGCCACACGCACACCGTCACGGTGCAGTCGCCGGCGCTTTACCGGCCGGGCGGACACCGTTGGGCCCGGGGTGCGCGCCGCGTGGAGGAGTTTCGCGAGCGCACGGGCATCGCGGTGGGGTTCAGCGGCGGTCGCGCGGTGCAGACGGTGGGGCGGGAAATCCAGGGAGAATATCGCGCGGGCGGAATGATCGGCGCGGATTTCTCCGGCGAGGTGCGCGACCGGTTCTCGCGATTGTTTCGCCGCGACGAGCTGACGCACGGGCTCACCGACGATCACGCCCCTCGAGGAGGCGTGCTGCGCATGCGCGTGGTGCTACCCTCGGTGATGCGGCCGGAGGGCGAGCCGATCTTCGCCGCCGGCGCGCACTACCGTTCCAACATCCTCTTCGTGGAGCCGGCGCCGGGCGGGGTGAAGTTCACCTATGAGCGTTACACGATACCGCGCGTGAGTTCGCCGGTCATCGCGGTGAATCCGCGCGGACACGAGATCGAGTTCAGCCTGCCTTCGTTCAACCCCGCGGCCTACGGACATGAGGCGGACGGGGAAGCCGTTTTGAGAATCGACGGCGTGGAGGTGTTTCGCACCAAGACGATCGGTTACGAATTCCCCTGGGGACAGGAGCGGCTCGGCAACAATCCCTTCGGCCACACCACGGGCGAACACTTCCGAGGCTGGCTGCTCGACGTCCGCTGGACGCGCTGAGCTCCGGGGTCAGCGCCGAAGCGCGGCGGCCGCGGCCCGCTGGAACGCCACCCGCACTTCGCTCGCGTCGCTGTTGGGGAAGTTCGAGCGCTGCACCATGAGGAGGTAGGCGACGCCCTTGACCGGATCGATCCACGCCTGCGTGCCCCACGCGCCGCCGTGCCCGAAAGTGCCTGCTGACAGCACCTCGGCGGCGCCGGCGTGCGGGGCCTTCAGGACGCAGGTGCCGATGCCCCAGCCGTACTTGGCGCCGTGTTTACCGAAGGTTTCGTTCTGGAAGAATCCCGTGGGTAAATCGCCGGTGACCGAGGAGGACAACGCCTTCACGGCGTTGGCGCTGAGCACGCGTTTACCGTCGCGCATGCCTCCGCCGAGCAGCATCTGGCAGAACCGCGCGTAGTCGTCGGCCGAGCAGAACAACCCCGCGTTGCCCAGCGGCGGACGTCCCGGCCGGCCGAACTCCGCCCGGGCCTGGGCGGGCTCCAGGGCCCCGGTCTCCTTCTTGCGAGCGTAGGCCGTCGCGATCCGAGTGCGCTGCGCTTCGTCGGGGTAGAAGGTTGCGTCCTTCATGCCGAGCGGAGCGAAAATGCGCTCGCGCACGAACACATCGAAGGACTTGCCGCTCACGATCTCGACGATGCGGCCCGCGAGGTTGATGCCCGACTGGCAGTATCTCCACTGCGCGCCCGGCTCGAATTGCATCCGCGCCGCCAGCCAGAGGGGAACAAGATCCGCGAGCGTACGCGCTTCCAGCGCCGCCGGTCCCGCGGCCTCGCCGAGGCCCGAGGTGTGGGAAAGGATCTGCGTGATCGTGAGGTTCGCGGGCCGCCCGGAGGGGGTCTTCAGCGCGGCGAACTCCGGAAGGTATTTCGCGACCGGATCGCCGACGGAGAGCTTCCCCTCGTCCTGCAGGATCAGGACCGCGGCTCCGGTCACGGGCTTGGTCATCGAGGCGATCCAGAACAACGCATCGGCGGGCATCGGCTTGCCGGTCGCGAGGTCGGCGCGGCCTGTGGCCTCGCGGTGGAGCACGCGGTCTGCGGTCACGACCATGGTCACCGCACCGGCGATCTCGCGGCGTTCGACCATGTCCTGCATCGCGGCGCCGATTCCCGGCAGCACGGACGCGGCGGACAGCGGGGATGCGAATACCGTGGCGAACAGAGCCACGGCGGGGAGTTGGCGGGTCAGTTTCATGGGGTGGCGCGGAGCGCAGCGGCGCCACTTTGGGGAAGCGAGCCCGAATCTTCGCGGAGCAAAACGTGTCCGCGCCTGTTTTCCGTTGCGGGAGCAGGGGGCGGGACTTCAATCGCCCCTTCCTCCCTCCGCATGTATCTCAAGGCGCTCAAGCTGCACGGGTTCAAAAGCTTCGCGGATCCCACCACGCTCAAGTTTGAACCCGGTGTGACCGCCGTCGTCGGACCCAACGGTTGCGGCAAGTCCAATATCGCCGACTCGATCCGCTGGGTGCTGGGCGAGCAGAGCGCGAAGGCCCTGCGCGGCGGCAAGATGCAGGACGTTATTTTCGAGGGCGCCGACACCCGCAAGGCGGCGCAAATCTGCGAGGTTTCCCTGTTGCTCACCGAGTGCGAAAAGCAGCTCGGCAGCGAGTTTCACGAGATCGAGATCACCCGCCGCGTGCACCGCGACGGTCAGAGCGAGTACGCCTTCAACGGCCAGCCGTGCCGTTTGAAGGACATCCAGAAGCTCTTCATGGACACCGGCGTGGGCCGGACGAGCTACTCGATCATGGCGCAGGGCCAGATCGACCAGATCCTTTCGTCCAAGCCGGAGGAACGCCGCGCGGTATTCGAAGAGGCCGCCGGCATCACCAAGTACAAGTCACAGCGGCGCGAGGCGCTGCAGAAGCTATCTCTGACGGATCAAAACCTCGCCCGTGTGGCCGATGTGATCGGGGAAGTTTCCCGCCAGATCGGCAGCCTCCGTCGGCAGGCCGCGAAGGCGATGCGTTTCAAGCGCCTCAGCCATCGGTTGCGCCATCTCGCGCTCGCGTGGAGCGGGCGCCAGCACTCCGGGCTGGCCGCGACGCTGGCGGATCTGGATAGCCGCGTGAGCGGGCTGCGGGCGGCGGCCGACGAGCGTCGGGCCGGGTTCGAGGCCCAGGAGAACGCGCTCGCGGAGCGCCGGGCGTTGCGCGGCCGCCTCGGCCAGCGCGTGCAGGATGCGCAGCAATCCGTCTTCGACGTGCGTTCGCAGCGCGAAGCCGCCGAGAACGGCGCCAATCTCGCCGAGATCAAGCGGGCTGGTCTGGAGGACCGTCTGGCTTCTTCCCGCGGGAGCATCGACGAGCTGGAAATGCAGCTGCGCGAGGTCGCGGCGCAGGCCGACACCGGCGCGCAGGACAAGCAGCAGCAGTTGGAGCTGCTCGGCGGCAGCGACGCGGCCTTCCAGCAGCGTAACCGCGAGCTGGGTATCACCGAGGGCGAGCTCACCCGCCTCGAGCAGGAGCTGAATCAGGCGAAATTCGAGCTGCTCCAGATGGAAAGCACGGTCGCGCGGCTGCGCGCCGACTGTTCGGGGTACGAGGTCGACCAGAAGACCAGCGTCCACAAGCATGATTTGCTCGCGCAGGACCTGACCGGCGTCCGCGCCCAGCGCGAAGCCGCGGAGCAACTCGCCGCCGAAGCCACGGCCCGTGTTGAGGAGGCCTTGGCCGGCCGCGCCCGGGCCAACGACGAAAGTGCCGCCGCGCAGCAGGCGGTCGCCGATCTCACCCGCGAGTTCCGCGACTCCCAGCGCCGGTTGCAGGAGATCGACCGTCAGCTCGCGCAGCGTACCGCGCGGCTCCGGCTCCTGCAGCAGCTGCAGGAAAAATGGGAAGGTTTCGGCGAGGGCGCGAAGGCTGTGCTGCAGGGCCGGCTCGATACCGCGCTCGCGGGCGCGAAGGTCGTGCCGATCACGAACGGGCTTTCGGTGAAGGCGGATTTCGGCAAGGCGGTCGAGGCGATCCTCGGGTCCGCCGCCGAGGCCATCAGCGTGGCCGAGCTCGGCACCGCGCTGCGCATCCTCGCCCAGTTGGAAACGGAGCAGATCGGCGCCGCCGTTTTACGCGTCACTGAGATAGGGCTGCGCACCGAGGGTTTTCACGAGCTTCCGCCCGGGCTGGTCCCGGCGGTTTCCGCGCTGGGTGAGGTCGAGCCGGGACACCCGGCGCTCGGCGTCTTGCGTGAATCCTACATCGCCGAGGATCTCGGTGCCTTCCTCGAGTTTTGGAAGGCCAATCCGGCCTTCCCGTTTCTTGCCGTCGCGACGCGCAAAGGCGACCTCGTGGACCGCCGCGGCCTTGTCTTCGGCGGCCATCACAGCAACCGCCGCTCGGCCCAGAGCATCGTCCAGCGCGAGATCGACCTGCGCGAAACGTCGCGCCTGCTGGCCGACGACCAAAAGGTCCACGATGACCAGAAGGCGGCGATCGACGCGCTCACGGCGCGCCTGACCGAGGCCGAGCAGCTCGTCGAGCAGCGTCGGGCGGACGTTCTTTCCGCGACCCAGGCCCTCGCTTCGGTGCAGGCGGAGGAGCGGGGGGCGCGCCGTAACGCCGACGACGTGGGCACGCGGCTCACGCGGATGGAATCGGAGCTCGCCGCGCTGGAGCAGGCGCGCAACGAGGCGCACGCCCGTTGGGAGAAGGCCCAGGCTGGATTGGCCGAGGCCGAGGGCGCCGCGGCGGCGCGGCGCGAGGATATCCGCCGCCTGGAGACGCGGATCACGGAGGTGCGCACCGATCGCGATCTGAAGCGCGAGACGCTGGCGCAGGCCCGCCTCGAGCTGGCCGAGCGACGCCAGAAGGTTGAGGTCATCGACCGCGGCTTGGGCGAGATGCAGCGCCGGCGGTTTCAGCTCAACGAGCTGCTCGTGCAGCGGCAGCTGGAGATCGAGTCCTGGACCGAACAAGTCGCCCAACTCGGCCATGAGACCGCCGTGCAGCGCGAGCGGGCGGCGGCGCTCGCGGAGACGCTGCAGGTTTCGCAGGAACAGGTGGAAGCGGCGCGGCGCGAACTATCCGAGGCGGAGAGCGGCATCTCCGGCCTGGAGTCGGCCCAGTTGGCGGTGCGGCAGGAGTCGGAACGTGCCTTCCAGGAGCTGAGCACCCATGAGGTGCGGTTGGCGGAGACGCGCCAGCGCGTGGAGTTCCTCGCCGAGGAGGCGATGCGCGAGTTCCAGACCGCCATCGGCACCGTCGACTGGCGCATGCAGCTCTGGCGCGCGGAGGATGAACCGGAGGGGATGAAGACCCTCGACCTCGACGAGGACGACGAGGAGGGCGCCGAGCCCGCCGCCTCCGCGGCGATGCCGGCGGAAGGCGAAGCGACCGAGACCGCCCCTCGACGCCGTCGCCGGCGCAAGGAACCGCGCGGGGAGCCGACGGAGAAGGAATTGGCCGCGCTCGATTCGACCGATTGGACGGCGGTGAAGGCCGAGGTCGAGGCCCTGCGGCAGCGCGTGGGCGGGTTGGGCGCGGTGAACCTCGTCGCGATCGAGGAGTACGCTGAGCTGAAGCAGCGCCACGACTTCCTCACCGGGCAGGTCACCGACCTGAACACGGCGAAGGCCGAGCTCATCAAGGCGATCGACGAGATCAACCAGACCTCGCTCCGGCAGTTCCAAGTCACCTTCGAGCAGATCCGGAAAAACTTCGAGTACACCTTCCACACGCTGTTCGGCGGCGGGCGGGCTCACCTCGAGCTCATCCAGGCCGAGGACATCCTCGAGAGCGGCATCGAGATCGTGGCGCAGCCGCCGGGCACCAAGCTCAAGGGCATCTCGCTCCTCTCCGGCGGACAGAAGACGCTCACCGCGGTCGCGCTGCTCTTCGCCCTCTACATGGTGAAGCCCTCGCCGTTCTGCTTGCTCGACGAGTTGGACGCGCCGCTCGACGAGTCGAACATCGGCCGCTTCACCGATCTGCTGCGGAAGTTCGTGGACGATTCCCAGTTCATCATCATCACGCACAACAAGCGCACCGTCTCCGCGGCGCAGGCGATCTACGGCGTGACGATGGAGGAGCGCGGCGTCTCGAAGACCGTCTCGATGAAGTTCAACGCCGAGCGCGGCGAGGCCTAGGCCCAGCCGACCACCCTCGCCGATTCCGTCCGCCAGGCCCGCCAAGCCGCCACGCAGACGACCACCACCCAGCCCGCGGTAACGTAGGGTTCAGTTTCGGCTCAAGCGCCGCGGAGCGGGGTGGCGATCGCCCCAAAGGTTTTTCCGAGGCATGTTTGGTCGAAGGCGGTCATTCGGGAGGTCCGGGCAGTGGGCGGCGCTTCAGCTTCGCCTCGATGGATTTCAGCTCGGCTTCGTCGGCCTGGTCGGCGGCGAGGACTTCCTGTTTTTTGCGGCGGGCGTCGAAGTCGAGGTAGAGGCGGTGAGTGGACGTCTCCATCTGTTCGTGGCTGATCTGGCCGAAGCCTTCGAGCAGGGTAAACCCGTTGGAGGTGACGATCTGGTCGATGTTCTCCTTCCAGAAATTCATGCGCGTCTCTTGGCGGTTCTTGGCGCGGAGTTCGGCGGTTTCGAGGAAGATGACGACGAGGCGGTTTAGGGTATCGATTTCGTCCTCTGTCAGGTAGTTCTTGGCGACGAGGATGTCGGTCTTGCGAACCTGGTCGCCCTTCCACGCGAGCAGACCGAAATGCGCGTCAGCGGAATTGGCGCGGGCGGTGATGAGTTCGGCCGCGGTCTGGCGGGTGACGGCGTAGAGCAGGACGTTTTGGACGGCGGCGAAAAACTGCTGGGTGGCGCGGTCGGTCTTGTCGTAGTCAGTGCTGAGGGCAAAGAGGTCGCGGACTTTCTGGTAGAACCGTTTCTCCGAGGCACGGATGTCGCGGATGCGCGCGAGCATCTCGTCGAAGTGATCCGGACGACCGTCGGGGTTCTTGAGCCGCTCGTCGTCCATCGCGAAGCCCTTAAGGAGATATTCCTTGAGGACGGTGGAGGCCCAGCGGCGAAACTGGACGCCGCGCGGCGAACGGACGCGGTAGCCGACCGCGAGGATGGCATCGAGGTTGTAGTGGGTGACCGGGCGCTGGACCTCGCGCCCGCCCTCGATTTGAACTGTCAAGGATTCCTTGACTGTTGCCGCCTCTCGCAACTCCCCGTCCTCGAAGATGTTTTGCAGGTGGAGGGAGATGTTTTGCTTCGAGGTGGCGAAGAGATCGGCCATCTCCAGCTGGGTGAGCCAGACGGTGTTTTCATCCGCCCTGAGCTGGATGCGGCTCTTGCCGTCTTCGGTGGTGTAGAGGATCAGCATGGGCGAATCAGGGTGAGGGCAATGCGCTCGCCGCGACATTCCCAGAGACCGATGGCGCGGTGTCTGCAGCCGGAGCGGGAGGGAAAAGGTGACGACCCAGTTCTCGTAATCGATGTAGAAACTGAAATCGGCGTAGCGTTCGAGTTGCTGACCGATCTTCGCGTCCATCTCCAACCAGAGAGTCACGGTCGTCCTTCCAGCCGCAGGTCGGCGTTTGTGATTGGTCGATCATGGGAATCCGCCCTTCGAGATCTTGGGAGTAGGGGTTTTCCGGTAACATCGTTAAGTGAACGGATTTGAGCTCAACCGGACGGGGTAAACGTCTTCTTACCCTCAGACCACCCTAAGATTCCTGATTGATCCGGGGGTTGGCGTGTTCGGAGTCGGCGATTCGGCCGGTACCGGAGTCAACGAGCGGGTGAAGAAATGGCCTGGATAATGAATCCGCGATGATCACGGCGCGGGAGATCCGCCCGACTCCTTTGGGCCGGGATGGGTCTCCCCCTGCGTTGCCTCAGAAATTGACCGACTCATTGCGGCGTAGGTTCGGGTTGGCCCAAGGCGCCGGGCTCCGAGGTTCCGGGGAGTCAAATTCCCATCGCGGTCGCAGCCCGCGCCGGCCTGATCCGCCGTCAGGTGATGAGGTCGGGCGGGACGTTGGCGAGGGCTTCCTCGAGGGTGGTGAGGCCCTGCTTCACCTTGAGGACGGAGTCCTGGTGGAGCGTCTTCATGCCGTTTTTCATCGCGATGCGCTTCAGCTCGGCGACCTCGACCTCCTTGTTGATCGCCTCGGTCAGCTCCTCGGAATTGGTCATGAGCTCGTGGATGCCGACGCGGCCCTTGTAGCCGGTGCCCCCGCAGGCGGGGCAGCCGTGCGGGCTGGCCTTGAAGATCTGCCCGCTCCAGCCGATGGCTTTTTCCAGCAGGGCCTTCTCGCGGCCCTGCGGCTCGTAGGGTACCTTGCAGCCCTTGCACACGCGGCGGAGGAGGCGTTGCGCGCAGACGCAGATCAGCGAGGCGGAGATGTTGAACGGCTCGATGCCCATCTCGCCGATGCGCGCGACGGTCGAGGGCGCGTCGTTGGTGTGCAGGGTGGAGACGAGCAGGTGGCCGGTGAGGGCGGCCTCGACCGCGATGCCTGCCGTCTCCTCGTCGCGGATCTCGCCCACGAGGATGATGTCGGGGTCCATGCGCAGGTAGCAGCGCAGCGCCCGGGCGAAGGTCAGGCCGATCTGCCGGTTCATCTGCATCTGGTTCAGACCCGGCAGCGTGTACTCGATCGGGTCCTCGGCGGTCTGGATGTTCACGTCGGGCGTGTTCACCTCCGAGAGCGCTGAGTAGAGAGTCATCGACTTGCCCGAGCCCGTCGGCCCGCAGTGCAGGATCATCCCGTAGGGCTGGCGGATGCAGTCGCGGTATTTCGCGAGGTTCTCCTCGGAGAAGCCCAGCGCCGGCAGCGGCAGCGTGGTCTTCTGCTTGTCGAGGATGCGCATCACGACCTTCTCGCCGTGATTCATCGGCCCGGTCGCCACGCGCAGGTCGATGTCGATGTTCTTCTTCGTGAATTTCTTGAAGACGATGCGTCCGTCTTGCGGCAACCGGCGCTCGGAGATGTCCAGGTTGCACATGATCTTCAGGCGCGCGACCATCGCGCCTGTGACCTGTTTCGGCAGCCGGAGCTTTTCCTGGCAGAGGCCGTCGATGCGATAACGCACCAGCAGGTCCTTCTCCATCGGCTCAATGTGGATGTCGGAGGCGCCGGAGACGTAGGCGTCCTCGATGATGCGGTTGGCCAGCTGGATCACCGGCGCGGAGTCCTCGCCCTCGAGGTCCGCCGCGGAGACCTCGCCCTTGCCGTCCTCGGTGTACGCCGTGCTGATGACTTCGGCGACCGACGAGATATCCACGTCCTCGGTGGCGGCGGGGCCCGCCTTGGCCTCCTTGAAGTAGCGCTTCAGCAGTGCCTCGAACAACGTGGCCGAGACGACGCGCACCTCCTCGATCGAGGACTCCGTCGCCTGTGAAAAGGCCTCCCGCCGGGCGTAGTCTAGCGGGTTGATCATCAACGCCGCGATCGAACCGGGGGAAAGACGCTTGTAGGGGAAAACTCCCTCGCGGCGGATGATCGCGTCGCCGGTCACCTCGACCAGTTTCTCGTCGACCGCGACCTCTTCCGCGCGGGTGACGAGCGGCAGGTCGGGGAGACGGGAGATGACACGGGCGGTGTCGTCGGCCCCCGGCGTGAACTTCGGGTCCACCATGCGGTGGATCAGCGTGGAGGAGTACTCGGCCACCTCCTGCAGCAACTCCAGATCCTTGGCGGTGAACTCCCCGTTGGTGCCGGCGGAGGGCTCCTTGTTGAGGACCTGGATGGCTCCGAGGGTGATCGTGGTTTTGAGCGGCACCGTGAGCATCGATCTCACGTCGAAGCCGGTGGTTTTCGCCAACGACGCCATCTGCGGCGGGTTGTCGCTATGGCGGAAGAAAAGCGGCTCCCCGCTTTGAATCACCTTGCCGACATTGCCGGTGCCGGTGGGCAGGCGCATCGCCAGCAGCTTGGAGGTCGTCTCCTGGAAGTACTTTTCCTTCGCGGCGTCACCGGTCCAGAGGGTCGGCGAGTAGTACACGTGCTTGAACGCGATCTCCGCACCCTCGACGAGGTAGAGCGTCATCGACTGCGCCTGCAGGGCCTCGACGACTTTCGAGGCAGTGAGCTCGATGACCGAGGCGACGTCCTCGCGACTGGGCACGGCCTTGGAGATGACCTTGATCAGCAGGGAGCGCCGCAGGGTGCCGGTGGAGGAGGGCGAGGCCATGAAAGTGGCGACAGGCTGCGGGGCGCCTGAAGGGTTGTCAAAGCCGCGGGCCTGCGGCGGACTGACCTCGTCCGCCCCCGTCATGCTTGCCTTCCTGCGCCGTCTTTTTGCGCTCACGCCGAGCGGGAACCGTGAAGCCGGCGCGGCCGCGGAGGAGGCGGCGGCCCGGTGGCTCGAGAAGGAGCGCGGCTTCCGGATCGCGGCGCGCAACTGGCGCAACCCCGACGACCGGCGGGAGGAAATCGATCTGGTGGCGCGCGACGGCGACGCGCTCGTTTTCGTCGAGGTGAAGGCCCGGGCCCGCCACGCGCTCGTGCCGGGCTATTACGCGGTGAACCGCCGCAAGAAAAGCGTGCTGCGCCGCGCGATCACCGCGTACTTGCGCCGGCTCCGCGAGAAACCGCGCACCTTCCGGCTCGACGTCGTGGAGGTGGTGCCGGCGGCCAAGGGCATGGGCCCGCCCGAAGTGCTGCACTTCGAGAACATCCCGCTTTTCCCGAAGCACTTCCGGCCGTGAGCGGCCGCGCCAGGTTCAATTCGCTGCTTCCGCCGCCTCGCCCCCGGTCACGCGAGTTCCGTCCCGCCGCCACTGGTAGACGAGCGGTTCGCGGGTTCGCTCCAATTCCTTGAATAGCCGCGGATCGGCGCGCTTGGGCAACTCGAGTTCGGCGAGGCCCTCGGCGTCGCAGTTCAACCAACGCGCGAGGGGTTTGAGGTGCTCGACCCGTCCTATCACGCGGGAAAGTCCGGTGCGGTTCCCAGCCGGCGGGCGGCGGTCCAGCGCGAGAAACGAGTAGGGCAGGCTGCGCAGGTCGATGCCGGCGCGCTGGCCGAATTTAACCCAGCCGGAATCCGCGAAGATTCCCGCGGGGGGCGGGGCGAAGAAAGGGCACCAGTCCCGCTCGCGGCCGGGCGCGAGCACCGGGCAGGCGTTTTCATGCGTGCAGGGAGCCACGACGCTGAACTCCGCTCGCAAGCGCTCGCGGATCGCGCCGAGGGCGCGCGACACCGTGGAGGTTCCCGACTCCACCCAGATCACCGCCGTGGCCCGCGCGACGAGCGCGAGCAGCGATTCCAAGGCGCCCGGAGGGAGTTCGTTCAGCACGTGGCTGATCACAAGGAGCCCCACGGGATCCTGGCCGGCGAGCAGGCCAGGCGTCGCCTGTGCCACGGACAGCCCGGCGAACTCGCGCGCGGCCGCGGCGACCGCGAAGTCCGCGGCGAGCGGCGAGTGATCCCAGAGCGTGAGCGCGGAGCACCACCCCGCGCCGAATTCCCTCAGCAACCGGCGCGTCGCCACACCGCTGCCGCAGCCCCAATCGAGCACGGGACCGGCCGGTGGACTCCAGCCGCGCCACCGTAGCTCGCGCAGGACTTGATCCCATTTCCAGCCGATGCGCTCCCCGTAGGTGAAGTCGTAGCTCGCGAGCTCCGATTCGCTCACCCAGTAGGGGCCGTCGAACGGCTCCTCGCCGATGAAGCGTCGCCGGAGACGCGCCAGCGCCTCCCAGTCGAGTTCCTCCCAAGTCATGGTTTAGCGGTGAGGTCCAGCCCGAGGTGCTGCGCGAGCGCGTGGTGCTTCACGCCGTAGAACGCCGCCAGTTCCCGCGCGGCCCGCGCCCGCTCCGCCTCTCCCGGTGCGCGCGTCTTCACCGCCGCGATCATGAGGTTTTTCGCGGTGTGCTCGCCCGAGACGAACTCGAAGGCACGCGCGCGGTAACCCGCCCACTCGAGCAGGAGCACGCGCAGCGCGTCGGTCGCGAACTCGGCGTGACGCTCGGCGAATATTCCGTGCCGCAGGGCCGGCGCGAGTACCGCCGCCGGCGTGAGCTGCGGCCGCAGTTCCTTCTGGCAGCAGGGAGCTACAACCAGCAGTCGCGCACCCGCCCTGATGCCAAGCGCGAGCGCGTCGTCCGTGGCTGTGTCGCACGCATGGAGCGCGATCAGGCCGTCGCAGCCCGCGGACGGCACGTCCTTGATGCCGCCGGCGACAAAGCCGAGCCGGCCGTCCAGCCCGCATTCACGCGCGACGCGGTTGCAGAGTTCTACAAGTGCGGGACGGAGCTCGATGCCGGTAATCCGCGCTTGTTCGCCGAGCACTTCGGCGAGGGCGAAGGTGAGGTAACCTTTGCCGCTGCCGGCGTCTACCAGCTGCAGCGGCGGTGAACCTTTCATTCGCGCGTCCGGAAATGCTTCGTCGATCAGCGGCGCCAGAAGCTCCGCGAAGCGCTGCACCTGCCGGAGCTTGTCGGCCATGCCCTCGCGGGGCCGGCCTTGCGCGTTGGTCACGCCGAGTTCGCGGAGCCAGCGGGCCTCGGCTGACAACGGATGCCGCTTGGTCCGGTCGTGGCCGGCGGCGACCGGTGCGGTGGTGACGGTCGTCCGCATCGTCCGGAGGCGGTCGGTGCCGCCGGACTGGCATTCAAGTTGCGCGTTGATTTCCGCGGAGAAGAGGTGCGCGTCGAGGAAGTCTCTCCCGATCTGTTTCTCCAACTCGGCCAGCGCCTCGGCGGGAGCGTGGTTTTTCGTGATGTCGCGATCAGCGTGGCGCCACACGAAGCTGAGGTGCGGCCCCGATT
>JBJTCH010000303.1:0-3375 GCA_046091745.1 Opitutaceae bacterium | reverse complement strand
CTAAAAATACCCCGTGCCGCCGCGATCGGCCACGCGGCGCTTGCGCTTGAATGCGCTTTCCTTGCCGGCCGCCGCGCTCCGGCGGCCGGATGCCTCAAGCCGAGCGGCGCAGCAGGAAGGCCCCGCCGCCGTCGTGTCCCGCCACCCAAGGCTGGCTGACCACCGAGCTTTCGATCGTGAAGGGGCCGCCGGCCTTGCCCGCCTTGAACGCGCGCACCACCTGCTCGTTCTCCTCGGTGTCGATGCTGCACGTGGAGTAAACGAGCCGCCCGCCCGGCGCGACGAGCCGCGCGGCTGCGTGGAGCAGCGACAACTGCTGCTCGGGATGCTTGCGGAAATCGCCCGCCTGCAGGCGCCACTTCACGTCGACCCGGTGGCGCATCACGCCGGTGTTGGAGCAAGGGACGTCGAGGAGCACCGCGTCGTAGACGGCGGGCAGGCGATGCTCGCGCAGCACGCCGCCGAGGCCCGGTGAAAGCAGGTCCGCCTGCACGAGGGCGACGTCGAGGTCGGCGATGCGGGCAAGGTTATCCTTCAATCGATCCACGCGGGGGCCCGGTTGGTCGATCGCGACCAAGTGCCCGGGGGTCTTCATACCCGGGGTCGCGCCCGCCGCCATTATGTCGGCGATCAGCAGGCTCTTGCCCCCCGGAGCCGCGCAGAGGTCGAGGACGGTTTCGCCCGCGCGCGGCGCCAGCAGTTCCACCGGCAGGCGGGTCGCGGGATCCTGCAGGTAAAGTTTTCCGGCGCGCAGGAGCGGCTCGACCACGGACCAGCTGCCCGGGGGCACCTCGAGGAAGCCTGGCCACTTCGAGGCCGGTAGGGCGGCGGGCGCGGTTTCTCCGCCGGCGGTTGCCCGCCAACGCGCGTAAACCGGCGCGGGCTGCTGGTTCCATTCCAGGAGCGCCCGGGTGCCCGCCGGACCAAATTGCGCCAGCCACGAACGGACGAGCCAGGCCGGATGGGAGAAATATTCACCCAACTCCGCGGGATCGGCGTTCAGGACCGGGGCCGGGCGACCCAGCGGTTCCGCGAGCCGCCGAACCACCGCGTTGACGAGGCGCGCCTCGGCCGGGCTCGCCAGCGCCTTCGTCTGCTCCACCGCATGGTGGACGATCTTCGCCACGCGGCCGGTGTCATTATCCGCCGCGGCCTCGATGAGTTCGTATCCTGCGACAAAGAGTACCGCGCGGGTCGAGAACCGCGGGGGATGGGCCACGAGCCGGGCGAGGGAGGCGCCGATCCGGCCGAAATGTCGCACCACGCCGATCACCAGGTGCTGGCAGCGGGAGCGTTCCGAGCCGGCGAAGGAGGGCGGCAACGTCTCCAGCAGGGCGTCCAGCCGCTCCCGGCGCTCCAGCCAGCGGGCCACGAGGCGCGCGGCGGCGACCCAGGGCGTGGGGACATTCAACGACGGAGCGGAAGAGGAGGAAGGCATGAAGGCGGAGGCGGATTGGCCCGCGGGAGCACTCCCCGAACCTCAGTTTGACAAGGGAAAGGAATGTCCGCTCAACTGTCCCGTTCAGGACCTCGATCACGCAACCATGAATTCCGAAGCCCTCTCCGCGCTCATTGCCAAGTCGCCCTCGCTTAAGGCCTCCAAGGCCAAGCTCGAGGCCATGGAACCGGGTGCGTATGTGGTTCATCGGAGCTGGGGTTTCGGCCAGATCAAGAAGTACGACGAGGCCGCCCAGAAGCTGATCATCGATTTCAAGGGCAAGAAGGCCCATCCGATGGATCCGGCCTTCTGCATCACCACGATGGACGTGCTCTCTCCCAAGGACCTGCGCGTCCGCAAGGAGACCGACACCAAGGCGATCGACGCCCTCATCGCCGACAACCCCGCCCAATTGGTGGTCGACGCCCTGCAGGCCTACCCGAACAACGCCGCCACGGCGATCGAGATCGAGCTGATGCTCGCCGAGGTGCTGGGGGAGGAGCGCTTCAAGAAGTGGTGGTCCGGCGCCAAGAAGGCGATCGCCAAGGATCCGCGCATCTCCATCCCGGTGAAGAAGACCGAGTGCTACGTCCTGCGCGAGACCCCGGTCTCCGCCGAGGACGAGATCGTGGAGCAGTTCCTCGCCACCCGCTCGGCGCGGCGCCGCATCAAGCTGGCCGAGGATCTCATGGCCTCCGGCGTCCACAAGGAGGCCAAGGCGGATCTTCCCCGCGTGCTGCAGGGACTGGCGGATGTGATCCGCGATTCCAACCAGCTGGATTCCGCTGAGCGCCTCTATGGCGCCTCGGTGCGTGACGATCTTGCCCGGGCGCTCGGGCAGGAGGCGAACTTCGAGCCCGCGCAGGGCACGATCATCGCCAACATCCGCGACCTTCCCGGCATCGCCGAGAAGATCCCGGTGCAGTTCCAGTCCAGCTTCCTGGAGCTGGTCCAGGCCACCCACCCGATTGAGGCGGAGGATGTGCTTTTCTCCCTGCTCAAGGTTTCTCAGGGCAAGTTCACCACCGAGTGCATCAACTTCCTGATCGAGCAGGGCCACGTGGCGAAACTCGCGGATACGCTCCGCCGCTGGCAGACGGAACAAATCCTGCGCGCGCCGGTGCTGCTCTGGATCGTCAAGAACCGGCATTCGAAGAAGTTCGCCAAGCTCCTCAACGACCTCATCTCGCCCCGGCTGCTCGGCGCCATCTTCTTCGCGATCGACTACGAGGCGCTCCAGACCTCCAGCGCGCGGCGCATCCCGCTGGCCGACATCCTGAGCGAGGATACCGATCTGATCTCGGACCTGCTTTCGACCGCCGATCCCGAGACCGCGCGCGACCTGGCCAACGCCCTCATGCTCAACCAGGGCTTCGAGGAGCTGACCAAGAAGTCGCTGCTCGCCCGCTTCATCAAGATCTTCCCCACCATCCAGTCGCTGGTCGCCGCCGACGCGGAGGGACGCGACGAGCAACTGCTCGTTTCCCGCTCCAGCTACGATCGCAAGCGGGAGGAGTACGAGCTGATCGTCTCCAAGAAGATCCCGGAGAATTCCAAGGCCATCGCCGTCGCGCGCGAGCACGGGGACCTGCGCGAAAACTCCGAGTTCAAGATGGCCAAGCAGGCGGGGCGAGATGAGATCGTTGAGGAGCTTGGCGAACTTCTTCGAGTGCCGGTTCTTGACGATCCAGAGGAGCACCGGCGCGCGCAGGTTCTGTTCCGTCTGCCAGCGGCGGAGCGTCTCCGCGAGTTTCGCGGCGTGGCCCTGCTCGATCAGGAAGTTGATGCACTCGGTGGTGAACTTGCCCTGAGACACCTTGAGCAGGGAGACAAGCACAACCTCCGCCTCGATCGGGGGGGGGGCCTGGACCAGCTCCAGGACGCTGGACTGGAACTGCACCGGGATCTTCTCGGCGATGCCGGGAAGGTCGCGGATG
>JBJTCH010000302.1:0-5306 GCA_046091745.1 Opitutaceae bacterium | reverse complement strand
CGAACAGGACGGCGGTGGAGTCGAGCAGCGTGCGTTCGCCGTCGGACATGCCCGCGAGGCGCGTGAGGAATTTCCCGAAGTGGCGGATCTGGTACTCCTCCAGCGTGAGCAGATGCTTGATCGCGGCCTCGTCGTTACCGTGGTGCGAGAGCCCGTGGTACGATTTGTCGATGCCGAGGTTCTGGGGCAGGAAGTCGCCGCCGATCTCGAGCGTGGCGATGCGCGTCGAGTCGGTCTGCAGCGCGAGCGCGATCAGCTCGTAAAGCAGCGGCAGGTCCTCCACGCGGTTGCGGTTGACCGGCCGGTCGAACGGCGCCGCCGGTTTCGGCAGCCCTTCCCAGCGCCGCCGGAGTTGCAGGCGTTTCTCCACGTCGCGGACGGAGGTGAAGTACTCGTCGAGCTTGGCCTTGTCCTCCTGATTGACGCGGCGTGACAAGCGGTTCGCGTCCTCGCGCACGGAATCGAGGATGGAGGCCTGGAGGCGATGCTCCTCCTGGCGGCGGTCGCGACGGAGGCGGGAGTCCTCGACGAAGAGACGATCGAAAAGCTCGGCGGGACCGGGAATCGGAGGAACGCGCACGCCGGCCTTGGTCCACGCGATCTGGCAGCCGCCGTGGATGCCACCCTCCGATCCGACCGTGAGGGACGGGAAGCGCGTCTGGAAGCCGATCTCGTCGGCCATGAACTGGTCGATCGTGACGTTGCCCGACGGGCGGTTCTGCGCCTCCGAGTTGAGCACCCCCGACAAGAACGAGTGCACGGCGAAGTGTCCGCCCTTCAGGCCGTGGTCGAGGCCGCGGAACACCGTCATCTGCGACCGGTTGGCCGCAAGCGGGGCGAGTAGGGTGGTCTCCTCGTAGGCGGCACCGGCCGACTTCGGGAAAAGATGCTTGGTCTGGTAACCAAGCAGATTGCCGATCGCGACGAAGCGCCGCGCGCCGGCCCCCGCGCCCTTGTCGGTCTGCAGCGCGGAGTTGCCGCCCGCCGCCTCGGCCATCAGCGACGGCAGCGAAGGAAGGGCGAAGGTGGCCCCGAGGGATTTCAGGATAAAACGACGGCGGTTCATGGGGAGCCTGGGTTCGGGGTGGGGCGAAGAGCTGACGCCGCTCGGCGGGGTCACAAATAAGGAAGCGGCGTCCACGCGGTCGGCGAGTAAAAATCGGAGAACTTCCTGAACGCACGCCCGAACTGCATTCGGGTTTTTTGCTCCGAAGTCCTCCGGGGCGACAGGTGCGGATACTCAGGGTGATCGAAGGAACCGTTGGCATGGTCCGCCCGAAGGAATTCGCCTTTACCGGCTGCTCTGCCGCGCGCACTTGTCACCATCCCCGCGGCGCTTCCGGCGCCGAGAAAGCCTCACCATGAACCCGCCTCACACCCGTCTCGCTTGGCTCATTTTCATTTTCGCGACCGCGCAGGTCCGCGCCCAGACGGCCCCGACGCCGCCGGCGACGGTCGCCGCCGGCCCGCAGCGCGAGGAGGCGGTTGTGCTGTCTCCCTTAGTGGTGAACTCCGGCGAGGACAAGGGCTACGCCGCCTCCTCGGCGCTCGCCGGCACGCGCACCAACGAGAAGCTCGCCAACCTCCCCAACTCGATCTCGGTGTTCACTGCGGATCTCCTGAGCGATCTCGCGATCAACGATTTCTTCGGCGCCGTGGAATTCGCGGTCGGCGCGGAGAACATCTTCAACGACACCGGCACCGTCGGCGCTCCCGTCGGTTCCCGCTCGGGCAACCAGATCAGTTTCCGCGGCGTCCCCTCGATCCGACAGCTGCGCGACGGGTTTCCGTGGTTTCTACCCGCGGACACCTATAACACCGAACGCATTGAATTCGCCCGCGGCCCCGGCGGCCTGGCCTACGGTGACGTCGATCCCACCGGCATCATCAACGTCTCCACCAAGCGCGCCACTTTCCGGCGCGCCGCGTCCGCGCAGGTCCGCTACGATTCGTTCGGCACGCAGCGCTACTCGCTCGATCTCCACCAGCCGCTCCATCCGCGTTTCGGAATCCGCTTCAACGCCCTCAACTCCGAGGTCGAGCAGTTCCGCCAGCGCGGCAGCAAGGACTACCGCGGCTTCGCCCTGGCCGGGCGCTGGGATGTTTTCGCCCACCGCCGCACGCGCCTCGACGTCAATTACGAGGGCGGTCACCAGCGCAGCAACCAGAGCACGTTGCGGCTCAACGACGGCACGCGCGCGTACGTCCGGGGTACCGGCACCAACGCGCTCGACGCCAACCCGGACCTCCCCGGCACGCAGGTGAACGGCGTCGGCATGCGCCAGATCGCCGCCGCCACCGGCAATGCCCGCGTGTACTTCGACCTCGGCGGCACGCTGCACGACATGCGGTCCACCGCGACCACGACCTTCCGCACCTCCACGCTCCTCACCGGCGCCGGCGTGGCCACCGGCACCGATCCGCAGAACCCCGTCCGTTACCCGCTCACGCCGATTCCCTACAGCGTCTATCCCGACGGCCAGGATTGGGGCGGGCCGGACAACCGCCACGACACCAACTTCCACGCCTACAACATCGAGCTCTCGCATTCGCTCGGTGACCATTGGCGCTTCCTGATCGCCCACAACGGCCAGGTCGACGACACAACGCGCCTGCAGACCTACTCCTCGGCGGGAGCGCTGGGCATGAACTCCCGCGCCGTCTTCGTCGACGTCAACCGCGTGCTGCCCAGCCCCACCGTACCCAACACGACCATCCCTAATCCGCGTTTCGAGCAGCTGATGCTCGCCTACGCGCCGACGTTCACCGACGACGGCAACCGGGCCTTGGGTTGGCGCGCCTCAACCGTTTTCGACTCGCGGCTGCCGTTCTGGAACTCCTCCTTCCGCGCGGTCGCGGGCGCGAGCTACCGCCACGAGCGGAACTACCTCGACACGTTCGCGTATGCGCTCACGCGCGAGGAAATCGCGCGGCGCGGTCTCACCGGCGCTGCCGCCACCTTCGCGAATAACGTCGTCAACCCGATCCATTACCTCGCCGACGGGAACAGCGAAGAGCAACTGCGTCTCAAGGTGATCCCCGGAGTGACCGGCTTCTGGCGTTCCGGCGCCTCGCAGACGCGTTTCGACCAGACGCTCGGCTCCGGCAACCTCACCACCATCGGCTCCTTCTTCAGCGGTCGTCTGCGCACGAGCACGGGCATCAGCCGGGATTACTTCCGCCAGAATCGCGCCCGCGCCCCGATCACTCTCGCCGCCACCGGCGAGACGGCCCTGGTCGACCTCAACAACCAGATCATCGCCGCTCCGGATGGCTACAATGTCCCGTACGAGCCGTTCAATCGCCGCTACGCCACCAACCAGACCTACGGCGGCGTCTTTCACGCGCTGCCGTGGCTGTCGGTCGGGTTCGGCTACTTCGAGTCGGCGCTCTTCACCGACAGCGTGAGCTTCGAGCTGACCGGGCGGCCGCGGCTGCCGCGCACCGGAGAGGGCAAGGAAGGGAGTCTGCGATTCCACTTTTTGGACAACCGCGTCGAGGCCACGCTCACGCGCTTCACGACCGTCTCGGAGAACAACTCGCTCGGCCTCAGCGCCGCCGCGCAGACGGAGCTCAACGCGGTGCTGCCCGCCAACCAGCGCCTGCTCGGCACCGGCGACTACCGCGATCAGAGCAGCGACGGCTGGGAGTTCGAGTCCCAGCTCAACCTGAACCGCCGTTGGACCGTGCGCGCGACCTATTCCATGAACCGGACGAGTTACGGCCGGTTCTTCCCGCTGGTGCGCCCGTACCTCGCGCTCGCCCGCGAGGCCGCCCGGGCCCAGGGACTGGATCCCGACAACGCGACCGCGCTCACGGAGCAGCTCATCGAGGACACCGAGGGCGCCGTGACCAAGGTTCGCCGCGAGACCGCGAACATCACCACGCGCTACAGCTTCATCGAGGGACGCCTGCGGGGCCTCGCGCTCGGCACGTCCGCGCGTTACGCGAAGGGCAAGCCGCGTGCGGCGTTGTCCTCGGGTGGCGTCGTGGTGCTCCCGGCCACGCGCACCGACGACTACGTGCTCGTGAACCCCTTCGCCAGCTACCGGCGAAAGGTCCTGAACCGTAATTGGACGCTGCAGCTCAACGTGAACAACGTCCTCGGCCTCAACTCCGACCAGGGCAACAGCTACACCTGGCCCCGCAAGACCGAGCCGCGGCAGTACATCACGACACTCACGGTGGAGTTGTGAGGATCGGGCGGGCGCCAGGGGCCGGGCTGCACGCGGCTGGTCCGCGGGCGGATGTCGTTTGCTAAAGCATCGACGCCGCGCGCGGGCTTTCATACGTCACGACGCATGAGCCCCCATCCTCGTTCGCGTCGCGCATTTGTGCGGGATATCGTGGCCGTGGCCGGCGCCGCTTGCGTGGCTGGTGCGCGACTCCCAGCCGCCGCGGCGCCCGTTTGGACGATCGGTTGTCTCAACCGGCCGTGGACCAAGTGGAGCTGCGATGAGATGCTCGACGGGGTGAAGGCCGCCGGCTTCGGCGTGGTCGGCCTGCAGACGCCAACCAGGGACGACCCGTTCGTGGCCTCCACCTCCGCCGAGTACCTCGCCGCGCTCAAGCGGAAGATCGCCGCGCGGGGGTTGCGGGCGATCCAGGGCCGGATCCGCACGCGGGACGACGGCCCGTGGGACGAAGCGGCAAAGGCGGACCTTCGCCGGCAGATCGACAACGCGGTGTCCCTCGGACTGGGCACGCTGATCAACACCGGGGTGGGGAAGCCCGCGCAATACGACGGCTGGTACCGCGCCATGGCCTACGCGGCCGCGTACGGCGCCGAGCGGGGCGTGAAGATTGTCACCAAGCCGCACGGCGGCGTGACCGCGGCGGCGGAGGATCTGCTCCGGTGCGTCGAGCGGGTGAACCACGCCAACTTCGGCATCTGGTACGACCCGGGTAACATCGTGTACTACACGGGTCGGGACCCGCTCGCCGAGATGGAGCCGGTGCTCCCGCGCATCACCGCGTTCACCGCCAAGGACTGCACCGCGCGGAACGGAGAGGTGATGATCCAGCTTGGCACCGGCCGCGTGGAGTTCGCGCCGCTCTTCCGGCGGCTGCGCGCTGCGGGTTTCCAGGGCCCGGTCATGATCGAAGGCTGCGCCATCGGCGAAACCGCGGAAGCCACGACGCGCAACGCGCGGGCGACCCGCGATTTTCTCGAACGAACGCTGGCCACGATCTGAAACGCTGGAATTTCGCGGGCCGCTTCGGCGGCCGGTTTTTCCATCAGCCCCTCGACTTCCACGATTTCGCCGAGCCAGCCCTCGTGCACCGCGCGATGCAGGAAGGCGATG
>JBJTCH010000301.1:0-6714 GCA_046091745.1 Opitutaceae bacterium | reverse complement strand
CCGCCGCTTCACACCGCGGAAATCGGCGAGCGCGGTGAGCGCGAGCGACGTCGGACGCTCGGGGTGGAGCGCCAGCCCGGCCGCGGTCGCGGCCATCGCGGCGTTGCGGGCGTTGAACAGGCCGCCGAGGCGCCACTGCACCCTCGCCCACGGCTCGCCGCGCCAGGAGAGCGCGAAGGATGCGCCGTCGGGTGTTTCGGCGAAGCCCTCGATCCGGACGTCGTTCCCCTCCCCGACGCCGACGCGCACCACGCGCGTCCACGCCATCGGCCCGAGTGCCCGGAGGTTTTCGTCGTCGCCGTTCAGGACGATCCAGCCGTTGCGCGGCACGATGCGGGAAAGATGCCCGAACGTCCGCTGCACATCGGCGACGTCGCGGAAGATGTCGGCGTGGTCGAACTCGAGGTTGTTCAACACGGCCACGTGCGGCGCGTAGTGGATGAACTTGCTGCGCTTGTCGAAGAAGGCGCTGTCGTATTCGTCGCCCTCGATCACGAAGGGGTCGCCGGGCGCGCCGAGATGCGAGCCGGCGGGTGGATCCTGCGGCACCCCGCCGATCAGAAAACCCGGATCACGCCCCGCCGCCCGCAGCAGGAACGCCGCGAGCGCGGTCGTGGTGGTCTTTCCATGCGTGCCGCAGATGACGAGGTTGCGGCGGTGACGCAGCACGACGTCGTGCAGGAACGCCGGCAAGGACGTGAACGCCAACGCGCGGGTGTCCAGCAGCCACTCGACCTCCGGATTGCCACGACTCATCGCGTTGCCGACCACCACGAGATCGGGCGCAAGTTTCGCCAGCCGGGCGGGATCGTACCCCTCGTGCAGTTCGATGCCCGCGGCGGCGAGCACCGTGCTCATCGGGGGGTAGACGCCGGTGTCGGCGCCCGACACCGCGTGCCCCGCGGCGCGCGCGAGCAGCGCGGCGTTGCCCATCGCCGTCCCGCAAACCCCCATGAAGTAGATCCTCATCGTGAACCGCCGGAAGAAAGGGCAGCGGCGAACGGAAGGAAACAGGAATTCCGGCTTTTCATCCAAAGATCCGCCCGCAAACCTCGCCGCGATTTTTTTCAAAAGCGCCTGTTCCCCAAGTCAGTTGCGGGCGTCTCTGCAACCCTGATCCCCCTCCCCGTGAAGTCATCCCGCTGGACCAAAACCCTGCTCCGCACCGTCATCATCCTCGTCGTTCTGGGCGGCCTCGGCTGGGGCGGCCGCATCGTCTGGAAGGCCGTCAGCCCGACCCTGTTCGGCAACAAACGCGAGGAGGTGGTGCCGGTCACCAAGGTTCGCTCGGCCAACATCGCCGAGGAGATCGTGGCGGTCGGCCGTCTCCGCGCGGTCTTCTCCACCGATCTGCGCTCCGAGATCAACGGACGTATCGTCAAGATCCTGGCCGTCGACGGACAGAAATTGAAGCGTGACGACGAGATCCTGCGCATGGACCAGCAGGACATCCTCACGCAGATCCAGGAAATGGAGCGCAGCATCGAGGCGGCGAAACTCCGCACCCAGCGCGCCCGCCGCGACTACGAACGTCTCGTCGACCTCCAGAAGCGAGGCGTCGTCACCGCCAAGGACTTCGAGGACGCCCGCATCACCCTTTCGCTGAGCGAGAATGACGCCGCGATCGCCGAGGCCCGCGCCGCCAATCTCCGCGACAAGCTCGCCAAGACGGTCATCCGCGCGCCGCACGACGGCACCCTGCTGCTACGGGACCTGACCGAGGGCCAGGTCATCACCAGCGCAGCCGCGCAGAACGGCGGCACGTTGCTGGGCGAAGTGGCCGACCTCTCGGCGCTGATGGTGCGCACCAACATCAACGAGATCGACGTCGCGCGCCTGAAGGTGGGCGACACCGCCCGCGTGCGCGTGGACGCCATGCGCAGCCTGCAGATGTCGGGCACCGTCAAGCGCATCGCCACCAGCGCGCTGGAAAGCAGCGTCGACCGCACGCGCGTTTTCCCGGTCGACGTCTTCCTGTACGAACCCGACGAGCGACTGCGTCCGGGCATGTCGGCGACGGTCATGTTCACGCTCGCCAAAGTCGATGACGCCACGGCGGTCGCGCTGTCCGCGGTCTTCGCCACCGCGGAGGCGCTCCGCTACGTTTTCATGAAAAATGAGACGGGATTCGAGATTCGCGCGGTCGAGACCGGCATCGCCGACACCCGCTACGTCGAGATCATCTCTGGCCTGAATGTGGGCGACGAAGTGGCCCGCACCCGCCCGCTCGAGTTCGAGGGCGAACCGCCGGTGCTTTCGCCGAACAACAACTCCCAGCAGCCGAAGGCCCGCGAGGCGACTCCCGCCAAGGGCAAGGATGCCGCTCCACCGCCCCCCCGCAGCTCCGGCGGCTCGGGCAGCAAACGTCGCGACGGCAAATAACCTCCCGCGATGCGCCTGCTTTTCATGGGAGTCATCAGCGGCTGGCGCGAGGTTCTCGCGCACAAGCTGCGTTCGTTCCTGACCCTCTTCGGCATCGTCCTCGGCGCCGCCGCGCTCGTGGGCATGCTCGGTGTCGTGAAGGGCCTGCTGCGCGGCTGGGAGGCCATGATCTACGAGACGGGCGGCATCGAACGCATCAGCGTGCAGATCAAGCGCCCGCCCGACGTGCAGCGAGAGAAGGCGGCGCTCTCACCGGGCCGCACCCTCAACGACGTGGACGCCATTCTCGCCGCCGTGCCGCTCGCGCGTCGGGTCACGGCCGAGGTGCTGATCTCCGGTGGAGCCCGCCTTTATTTCCAAGGCCGCGCCACGAGCCAGTACGTGCGCGGCGTGCTGCCCGCCTCGTTCATCATGGACCGGTTTGACGTCGAGACGGGGCGTTTGATCGGCGAGCTCGACAACGAGCTGCAGACGCAGGTGGTCGTCCTGGGAGCCACCGTGGCCGAGACGCTCATCCCACGGGGCATCGATCCGCTGGGCCAGAGCATCACGATCAACGGCCAGCCCTTCACCGTCGTGGGCGTCCTGAAGGAGTACCAGTTCGCCATGGGCGGCGGACGCTACAACACGAAGAACTCCGCCGTCTTCATCCCGCTCACAACCTGCCAGACCCTGTTCCGCATCGACGAGAACGTCGACGTGCTGAACATCCAGCTGGCAGACATTGCCGACATGCCGCACGCGCTCGAGCAGATCAGCAACGTGCTCAACCAGACCCACCGCGGCATCCAGGACACGCGCCTCGAGACGCGGGAGGACCTGCTCCAGCGCTTCGAGGAGACCCGCAAGAGCTACGTCTACTCGCTCGGCGGCGTGGCCGGGATCGGCCTCATCGTCGGCGGCATCGGAATCATGAACGTCATGCTCGCCTCCATCAGCGAACGCGTGCGCGAGATCGGCGTGCGCCGGGCCCTGGGAGCCAAGCGCACCGACATCCTCGTGCAGATCCTCGCCGAATCCCTGACCATCGCCGTCGCCGGCGGCATCGTCGGCATGGTCGCGAGCATCGGTCTGATCGCCATTCTCCAAAAGGTCGTCGTCGCGTCCAACCGTCCCGAGCTTTCGCCCGCGGCGCTCGTGATCGGCGTCGCCTTCAGCGGTCTCGTCGGCGTGCTGGCCGGGCTTTACCCGGCGATCCGCGCCTCGCGGCTCAGCCCGGTCGAGGCGCTGCGCACGAATTGAAGGGCGCCCGCGGCGCCCGCGTTCATCCCTTGGCGCCGAGGCTGGAGTCGGCTGCGTAACGTCCGCCACCGGCCACGAAGAGCACCGCGCAGCCGCCCAGATAAAGGAACGCCATCTCACCGCTGCCCTGGCCGGAGAGTTTCCCGCCATGCGCCAGCCAGAAGGCCACGCCCATGGCGAAACCGAGGATGAGCGCGGACAGCCGCGTCCAAAGGCCGACCACAAGGAAGACGGCGCAGGCGAGCTCGGCGAAGACGGTGAGCGCGAGGCTCGGTCCCTTGCCGATGCCCATGAAGTCGAGGAACTGCGGCGACATCTTGGAAAAGCCGGTCAGCTTATCCCAGCCGTGGAGCAGGGCCATTGAGGCGCCGATCCAGAGGCGGAGCACGAGCAGGCCGAGATCGGCGCTGCGCGGAAGGAAGTTGAGCTGGAGGAGTTTCATCGGCGGGAGCCAGACGCGCTGGTTCCGCGGTCGCAACCCTTTGCCGGCTCGCGTGCCGCCGCCGAATCTGCGTTCTTCGCCGCGCCGATGTCCGCGTCCGCCACTCCGCCCGCCCATGATCCCTACGCGGCGCTGCGCGTGCCGCATTACCGGGCTTACTTGATCGGCAACTCGCTCGCGCTGCTCGGACGCCAGGCGGTCCTCGCCGCCGCGACGTGGCAAGTATACGAGTGGACCCACTCCGCCACCGCGCTGGGCCTCGTCGGCGCGGTCAATGTGCTGCCATTGCTCGCGTTATCGCTGCCTGCCGGCGCGATCGCCGATCGCCACGACCGCCGGCGACTGATCGCGCTCGGCACGGCGGTCATCGCGGTCGTGAACGCCGCCCTCGCCGGCCTGGCTTTCTGGAGCCGCGCGGTGCCCGACGTCGCGCCGCTGCGCTGGGCCAATGGCGCGCTGCACACGATCGCGTTGATCTTCGAGCGTCCCGCCGACGCCGCCGCGCTGCGCTTCGACGAGCCCGCGCTGCCACTCGTGTTCCTGCTGCTGCTCGCCCTCGCCTGCGCCCGGATCCTGATCTGGCCCGCCCGCGCCAGCATCACGCCGCTGCTCGTGCCGCCCACGGCCATGGCGAACGCGATCACATGGAACACCAGCGCCTTCGAGATCGCGACGGTCGCGGGCCCCGCGCTCGGCGGCATCCTGATCGCGACCGGCGGCACCGCCTCCGTCTATGCGCTCAGCACCGTGCTCGAGCTCGCCTTTCTCGCCGCGCTCGGGCGCGTGCGCTACCTGCAGCCGCCCGTGCCGGCTCCCGGTCGCCGCTCGTGGCGCGACATGCTCGCCGGCGCGGAGTTCATCTGGCGCCGCAAGGTGATCCTCGGCGCCAGCAGCCTCGATCTCTTCGCCGTGCTCCTCGGCGGTGCGACCGCCCTGCTCCCAGTCTTCGCCGACCGCATCCTGCAAGTCGGCCCGGTCGGCTTCGGCTGGCTCCGCGCCGCGCCTTCCCTCGGCGCGATCGCGATGGCGCTCTGGATCGCCCACCGGCCGCCGCTCGCCCACCCCGGGCGCGCCCTGCTGTGGTCGGTCGCCGCCTTCGGCGCCGCCACCATCGCATTCGGTTTCTCCGCCTCCTTCTGGCTTTCGCTCGTCGCCCTCATGCTCACCGGCGCGTTCGACAACATCAGCGTCGTGGTCCGCCAGTCGCTGGTCCAGTTGCTCACGCCCGACGAACTCCGCGGCCGCGTCACGGCGGTGAACCAGATCTTCATCGGCTCCTCCAACGAGATCGGCGCCCTCCGCGCGGGACTCACCTCGGCCGCCCTCGGTCCGGTCGCCGCGGTGGTTTGGGGCGGTCTCGGCACGCTCGCCGTGACCGCGCTCATCGCCCGCGCGGTGCCGGCACTGCGCCGCCTGCCGCCGCTGCACACGCTCCAACCGGAGAAGTGAGCGGCGCCGTTCCCGCGGGATTCGTTCGATCTGGCCGCGGGAACAGTTCCTTGGGTTCCTGATTCCCGGATCCGCTTCGTTCCCCCTCCTCCGTACCTCCGTGTCTCCGTGGTGGAGGAGCGGGTCGATACCGCGCCGCGAGTCGACCAGCGAGACGGTTTCCACCCCTCGAAAGCCGGACACAAAAAGGCCGCGGTCCGGGGACCGCGGCCGAAAGGGAAACCAGCGCCGCTCAGTAGCGGTAATGCTCGGGCTTGTACGGACCCTCGACCGGAACGCCGAGGTAGCCGGCCTGATCCTTGGTGAGCTTGGTTAGCTTGGCGCCGATCTTCTCGAGGTGCAGCCGCGCGACCTCCTCGTCGAGGTGCTTCGGCAGGCGGTAAACGCCCACCGCGTACTTGTCGCGGTTACGCCACAGATCGATCTGCGCGAGGGTCTGGTTGGTGAAGCTGTTCGACATCACGAACGAGGGATGGCCCGTCGCGCAGCCGAGATTCACCAGCCGGCCTTCGGCCAGGAGGTAAATGCTCCGGCCGTTCGGGAACGTGTACAGGTCGTACTGCGGCTTCACGTTCACGCGCTTAGCATCGGAGGTGTTCAGGCGGTCGACCTGGATCTCGTTGTCGAAGTGGCCGATGTTGCAGACGATCGCCTGGTCCTTCATCCGCCGCATGTGCTCGAGCGTGATGATGTCGCGGTTGCCCGTCGTCGTCACGTAGATGTCCGCGGTGCCGAGCGTCGACTCGAGCGTGTTCACCTCGAAGCCCTCCATCGCCGCCTGCAGGGCGTTGATGGGGTCGATCTCCGTGACGATCACGCGGGCGCCGAAGCCCTTGAGCGAGAAGGCCGAGCCCTTGCCGACGTCGCCGTAGCCGGCGATCAGGGCCACCTTGCCGGCGACCATGACATCGGTGGCGCGCTTGATGCCGTCCACCAGCGATTCGCGGCAGCCATAGAGGTTGTCGAACTTCGACTTGGTGACCGCGTCATTGACGTTGATGGCGGGGAAGGCGAGCGCGCCGTCCTTGGCCATCTGGTAGAGGCGCTTGACGCCGGTGGTGGTCTCCTCGGTGACACCGCGGATGTGCTTGATGCGGGTCGAGTACCACTGCGGGTCGCGCTTGAGCGTCTCGCGGATCGATTCGAAGAGGAAGGTCTCCTCTTCGCTGCCCGGGTTGGTGAGCAGCGAGGCATCGGTC
>JBJTCH010000300.1:0-3122 GCA_046091745.1 Opitutaceae bacterium | reverse complement strand
GAGTTCACCGAGTCTGATCCATGGGCCCGAGCCTCAGTTCCAGATGAACCTTCGACTCGCTCCGCGAGGCTTCAACCACGAATGGCCACGACTGGTCACGAATAAGGGGGGCGTGGTGGAGCCGCGGCTGCTTGCCCGCCTGAGGCGGGTCAGCCTCGGATTTTGAGGGTGCGCGTTTTGCCGAAGGCACCCCTGAAGCGCTCTTCGGGTGAGTAACCACGGATGAACAACGATGGACACGGATTGGCCGTCCGCCTTCGGCGGCCGCGTTGAAGTTGAAGGCTCAGGTGTTTTGTCACGCAATCGTCACACTTCCGCCATCAGGACGTCACGTGTGCCGTTCAGGATGCAGCCGCAACCGAAGCAACCTACCTCCGCCCATCTCCGCCATCATGTTCAACTGCCTTCCTCGCTTTAGCCGCCCGATAGGCGCGTTTTTCGCCGCCGCGTTCATTTCCGTCGCCGGTGCCGCCGACAGCGGCGCGCTGCTCGATGCCCTGATCCGCAAGGGGATCCTCACCAACCAGGAGGCGGAGGACATCCGCGCCGATCTCGTGCGTGACAGCAACACCGTGCCCTCGCAGGCGATGGCGGGCGGCAAGTCGACCGACCGCCTGTCGATCGGCATGCGCATGCAGCTCCAGTACGCGCACATCGACACCACGATCAATGGCGCCGCAGTGAAGCCGGTCTACACCGACCAGCCGTTCACCCGCCGCATCTATCTCACCCTGAAGGCGGGTGTCGGCGGCGACTGGGGTGCCCAGTTCACGTGGGACTTTGCGTCGAGCTACTACGACGACGCCTTCATCAGCTGGGTCCCGAACCCCGACCTGCAGTTCAACTTCGGCCTTCGCAAGGTGGCCGTGGCCTACGAGGAGCGTTTCTCCAGCGGCAACCTCAAGGGGCTCGAGCGCTCGGGGGCCACGCGCTACTTCGTCGAGGGCAACAACGGCCGCCGCCTCGGCGCGGCCAGCTACCGCATCGGCGCCTTCCTCGACGGCAAGAAGGAGATCAACTCCACCACCAATCTGGTCTACACCGCCGCCATCACCGATCCGGAGCGCAGCGAGACCGCGGCCGACGCCGCCGCGGCCGGCGACAACACCACCAATCATGTCGCGCTCTGGGGCACGGTGGGCCTCTACGGCAAGCTGCCGGAGAACGGCTACTGGACGACCGGCGCCGGTGTCGGCTTCCAGCCCGACCGTGGCGGCTGGGGCACCACGAACTTCGGCCGCGGCTACGATCTCACGCTCTACTCGGTGTACTTCGACCTGCAGGCGGGCCGCTTCGGACTGATGAGCGAATACCTCACCGCCGACGTCGAGAAGGGCGTTTCCGCGACACGCGACGCCAAGCCGAAGGGCTTCTTCATCATGCCGACGCTCTATCTCAACGAGACCATCGAGGCGGTCGTGCGGTACACCAACGTGAACTCCGACGGCCGCGGGCTGCAGATGGGTGATGTGATGCGCTCGGCGCCATCGGGTGGCACGATGAACAAGTTCGAGGAATGGTATGCCGGCGTGAACTGGTACCTGCGCGGCATCGATCTCCGCCTGCAACTCGGCGCGATGACCGGCAAGACCAAGGAGACCGTCGCCGGCGCTCCGGCGGAGGCCAAGGCCGTCGGCGCGCGTTCCCAGCTCCAGATCCAGTTCTAACCCATCCTTCGCAAGTCCCAACCTTCCACTCATGAAAATCCAACTCTGCCTCGTCGCGGCTCTCTGCGCCGCGTCCGTTGCCTCCGCCCAGAAGCTCGTGATCAAGGGGTCCGACACCCTCGGCGCGAAGCTCGTGCCTACGCTCGCCGAGGAGTACAAGGCGCGTAACTCCGGCGTCTCCTTCGAGATCGCCGCCGAGGGTTCGACCACCGGGATCTCCGCCATCATCGACGGCACCGCTCAGATCGGGATGAGCTCCCGCCGCGCGCGGCCCACCGAGGTTTCCGCCGCCACCGCCAAGGGTGTTTCGCTCAAGCCGCTGATCGTCGCCTACGACGGCATGGCCGTGATCGTGAACGCCAAGAGCCCGATCGCCAACCTGACGCTCCGCCAGGTGGAGCAGATCTTCACCGGCGACGTCACCGACTGGTCCGCCGTCGGCGGCCGCCCGGGCAAGATCTCGGTCTACACCCGCAACACGTCGTCGGGCACGTATTCCGACTGGAAGGACCTCGCGATGAAGAAGCGCGACTACGCGAAGTCCTCCCAGAAGATGGCCGGTAACGAGCAGATCGCCGCCGAGGTGGCGAAGAACCCCAACGGCATCGGCTACGTCGGCCTCGCCTACCTCAAGGCCGAGGGGATCAAGGTCGTCTCGATCGACGGGGTTATGCCGTCCAAGGACACCGTGCTGGCGAAAAAGTACGCCTACGCGCGTCCGACGTTCTACTACACGAACGGCGAGCCGGCCGGTGAGGCGGCGAAGTTCGTCGCCTTCACGCTGAGCGACGAGGGCCAGAAGATCGCCGACAAGATCGGTTTCGTGCCGGTCAAATAGGTCCGTCACCGAATTGTAACAGCGGCCCGCTTGACCCGGTCAGGCGGGCCGGCGTCGTTTTTCCACCACCTCGTGTCAACGCCGAGCAGCCCAACTCCCGACTCTTCCCCGCGGTTCCCGATTCACAAACGGCGGCTGCGGTTCCTTGGCCTGACGGTGGAGGACTGCATCAAGTCGTTCTTCGGCGGCAACGCGCTGATCTCGGTGGTGGTGCTCGGTCTCATCACCTTCTTCCTCGTGAAAGAGGGGGCGGGTTTCCTCGGGCAAAACCGGCAGAACCTCGCGATCTACCGGCTCGCCGGCCTCGAGTACGTCGATCACCTGCGCCGGCAATCGGAGGACCACACGGCGCTGACGCGGTACCTTTCCGACCTCCGCCTGCGTACCCTCCACCACCTCACCGGGCCGGGTGGACTCACCCTCGAGGCGGCCAACGAAAAACTCGCGGCTTTCGATGATTACGCCGCTCGCTTCGGGGACTCGGCAGATGCTCTGCGCGGGCTGGTTTCCGACCTCTCGGAGGTGGCGACGGCGATCAAGACCAAGTTTCTCGTCAACGAGGACAAGAAGGAGGAGCGCCGGCAATTGTTGGCCGAGGGCAAGGTGGCGGAGGCCGG
>JBJTCH010000299.1:0-17096 GCA_046091745.1 Opitutaceae bacterium | reverse complement strand
AGATCACCGCGCAGCTCGAGGCGCCGGAGACGTATGCCGACAAGGGCAAGTTCCACCACCTCAACCGCGAGCTAAGCACCGTCGTCGACGAAATCAGGGCCGCTACCGTCGCCTGGGAAGAAGCCGCCACCAAGCTGGCGGCGATGGAATAGTGACCGGCGGCACCCGCCGGGTCAGTCCGCAATCAGCTCGGCGATCAGCGGCGGCGGCGAGATGGGGCGGTCCGCCAGCGAGAACGCGCCCGCAAGGAGCGCGCGGGCGTCCGCGAGGGCGTCCGCATCATTGGCGTGAATCTCGGCCAGCGGCTGGCCCGCCGCGACGTGTTCGCCGACTTTCGCGAGACCGGCGATACCCACCGCCGGATCAATCACGTCCTCCGCGCGCGTCCGGCCCGCGCCGAGGCGCACGGCCGCCAGCGCCACCGCGCGGGCGTCGACCGCGGCGACGAAACCCGTCCGCGTCGCCGCCCATGGCTCGATGCGTTTCGCCCGCGGGAGTAATTCCGGAGCATCGATCACGCGGACGTCACCACCCTGGGCGGCGACGATCTCGCGGAACTTGGCGAACGCGGCTCCGCTCCGCAGGGCGGCGTCGAGCCGCGCCAACGCGTCAGACTCCGCCGAGGCGACTCCGCCGAGGACGAGCATCTGGGCGCCGAGCGCACGCGTGACCTCCATGACGTCGGCAGGCCCCGCACCGCGCAGGCATGCGACCGACTCGGCCACTTCCAACGCGTTGCCCACCGCGCGGCCCAGCGGCTGATCCATGCGCGTGAGCAGCGCCCGCACGCGCTTGCCCGAGGCACGCCCCACGCGAACCAGCGTGGAGGCCAGTTCCCGCGCGGACTCCAGGTCCGGCATGAAAGCCCCCCGGCCGAACTTCACGTCGAGCACGAGCGCGTCGATGCCCTCGGCGAGTTTCTTTGACAGGATGGAACCGCAGATCAGCGGCACGCACTCGACCGTGGCGGTGACGTCACGCAGCGCGTAGAGTTTCCGATCGGCCGGCGCGAGATCGCGCGTCTGCCCGATCAGCGCGCAGCCGACGCGGGCGACCTGCGCTTGGAATTCAGCGAGCGACAGACCCGTGCGGAACCCGGGAATCGCCTCAAGTTTGTCGAGCGTACCTCCGGAAAATCCGAGTCCCCGGCCGCTGATCATCGGCACCGGCACCCCGCAGGCGGCCACGAGGGGCGCCAGCGGGAGCGAGATCTTGTCGCCCACCCCGCCGGTGGAGTGCTTGTCGACCTTGAGACCCGGGATGCCGGACAAGTCGGCCACCGTGCCGGAACGCATCATCGCATCGGTGTACCACGCCGACTCCTCGGCGTTCATGCCGCGCAGGAAGACCGCCATCAACATCGCGCCCAGCTGGTAGTCGGCCCAGGAGCCGTCGGTGGCGCCGCGGACGAACGCGATGATTTCCTCCCGGGCGAGCGCGTGCCCGTCCCGCTTGCGCGCGATGATCGACGACGGCGACATGGGTGGAAGTTCGCAGCGCGACCGCCGGGAGGCAACGCCCGTTGCGACCCGGCGGCTCCGTTACCTCCGTTGCCTCCTGCTCAAGGCCGCTGAGCAGGAGCAAACGGAGCCAACTGAGGGCAACACGGCGGCCGCGACATTCGGAAAAGCGTAAGACGGTTTTCATCATCCGCGGCACCCGCGCCATCTGACGTCAAGAATCCGGGGCCGTCGGAAACGCTTTCAGCCGTCACGCGTTCCCATTTATCCGCACCAGCAGCCTCGGCTGCACCGGGCGTGGCGCGTCTGTGTTGATCCGTGGTTGGCTCCTCGTGCGGGATGGTGCGGAAACGCGACCGTTTAACCACGGAGACACGGAGGCACGGAGGATAAGGCGAACTTCGAAAACCAGGAACTCAAGGCACCGGCTTGATGAAGCTCGAAAACGCCGCCGACTGGGCCCGCGGAAGACTCGGAAGACGCGAAAGGATCCCGATTCTGAAACATTGAACGCCCTGACCCCATCCCAATGGGGTCAGGGCGTTCAATGTTCAGGCGGGGATGAGGCGCCGGACGTGACCTCTTGCCTTCACTGGCAGGAAAATCAGCATTCAAGGGCACCCCGAATCCACCCCATGCGCACTTCCCGTCGCCAGTTTCTAACCCGCTCCACCCTCGCCGGCGCCGCAGTCGCCACCGGCGCGGCGCCCGCCCTTGGCGCCACGTCCGCGGTCGCGAAGCCCGCCATTCTTGGCGGCACGCCCGTGCACACCGGCGGCTGGCAGACCTGGCCCGTCTGGAAAGCCGAGTGGGAGTCCGAGATGCTCAAGGTCTGCCGCAGCGGAAAATGGAACCAGGCCGCCGGCGGTGCCGTCGCCGACTTCCAGCGCCGCTGGGCCGAGTTGATGGGAGCACGCCGCTGCCTCGCGACCTCAAGCGGCACCACCGCGCTGATCACCGCGCTCCACGTGGTCGGCGTCGACGCCGGCGACGAGGTCATCGTCTCGCCTTACACCTTCATCGCCTCCTACAACGCGATCCTGGCGCACAAGGCGCTGCCGGTGCTGGCCGACACCGACCCCGCCACGCTGAACATCGACCCCGCCTCGATCGCGTCGCGCATCACCGACCGCACGCGCGCCCTCCTGCCGGTGCACATCTTCGGCCTCCCCTGCGACATGGACCCGGTGAACGAGGTCGCGCGCGCGCGCGGGCTGCGCGTCGTCGAGGACGCCTGCCAGGCTTGGCTCGCGGAGTACAAGGGCCGCAAGTGCGGCACGCTCGGCGAGCTGGGCTGCTTCAGCTTCCAGCAATCGAAACACATCCCCGCCGGCGAGGGCGGCGCGATCACCGGCATGGATGGCGACCTCGTCGACCGCTGCGACTCGTTCCACAATTGCGGGCGCTCGGTCGGCAACTTCAAGGGCAGCGGCTTCTTCACGCGCGGCGGCAATTTCCGTCTCACGCAGTTCCAGGGCGTGGTGCTGCTCCAGCAGGTCGACAAACTCGTCGCCGAGACGGCCCGCCGCCGCGAGGCGGCCGCCTATCTCAACGAGCGCCTCGCCCGCATCCCCGGCATCACGCCCGTGCGCGTGCCGGAGAACAGCCGCGGGGTCTACCATCTGTATCCGGTACGCTACGACGCCGCCGGGTTCAACGGCCTGTCGCGCGACGTTTTCCTGAAGGCGCTCAACGCCGAGGGCATCCCGGGTTCGTCCGTCTACAAGGAGCAGTACTTCGACGGAATCTTCGACGAGGTGATCGCCTCCCGCGGCTTCCAACGGCTCTTTCCGGCCGAACGCCTGAAGGCGTTCCGCGCCAGCTTCGCGGAACTCAAGGGCAACCGCGCCACCTGCGCGCAAGTGGTCGCCCTGCCGCAGACCGTGCTTCTCGCCGATCGCCCCGCCCTCGACCGCGTGGTGGAGGCCTTCGCCCGCTTGCAGGCCCAGAGCCCCGCCCTCGTCGCCGCGAAACTCAAGGCCTGAGGTCGGGTTTCGCGCCGGGCCCGGCCGCCCGGGTCGCGCGAAACACCTTCGTCGGCGTCGCACGGCGCGTCCCGGTGCGGAGCGCACAAAAAGATCGGCCGCGGATTTCACGCGACACCGCTTGAGCCGGGGGCACGACGGGAGAAAGTCGCCGGATGCCTTGGCAGGTGGAGTTCAACGCGGGCGTCTGGTTACCCGTGATCGGCTGGTGGCTCGACGCCCACCATGCGCGGCCGCGCTCGTTCGTCTCCCACGCGCACTTCGATCACCTCGCCGCGCACGGCGAGGTGCTTTGCTCGGCCGGAACCTCCCGCCTCATGCAGGCGCGGTTGCCTGCCAAGCGCGTCGAACACGTGCTGCCGTTCGGACAGACGGAACGCCTCGATCCTTCCACCGTGGTGACGCTGCACCCCGCCGGCCACATCCACGGTTCCGCCCAATGCCTGCTCGAGCATGAGCGGCTCGGTTCGCTCCTCTACACGGGAGATTTCAAACTCCGACCGGGACGCTCCGCCGAGATCTGCACGACGCCGCACGCCGACACGGTCATCATGGAGACCACTTTCGGCCGCCCGCAGTACGTGTTCCCGCCGACGGAGCGCGTGCTCGCCGACATCGCCGCGTTCTGCCACGCGGTCCTCGCCGACGGCGAAGTGCCGGTGCTTTTCGGCTACAGCCTGGGCAAAAGCCAGGAGCTGCTGAGCGGGCTCACCGACGCGCGTCTGCCCGTGATGCTCCACCCGCAGACCCACCGGCTCACCCGCATCTACGAGGAACTGGGCATCGCCTTCCCGCCGCACCGCGCGTTCGACGCCGCCGAATCCCCGGGCCACGTGGTGATCTGCCCGCCGCAATCGCGCGCCTCCGCGTTTCTGCGAAAAATCCCCCGCCGGCGCACCGCGGCGATCACGGGCTGGGCGATGGATCCCAACGCCACCTTCCGCTACCAATGCGACGCGGCCTTCCCGCTTTCCGACCACGCCGATTTTCCCGACCTGTTGCGCTTCGTCGAGGCCGTCAACCCGCGCCGCGTCCTCACGCTCCATGGTTTCGCGCGGGAGTTCGCCGCCACCCTGCGCGAGCGCGGCATCGAGGCGTGGGCGATCGGCGAGGAAAACCAGCTGGAGCTGTCCATCGCGCGTCCGGCGTCCGCGCCGCGCATCGAGGCGGCGACGCCCGACTCCCCCACGCGCGAAAACCACGGTGGCGCGGATACGCCGGAAGCCCTGCGTCACCTGACCGCCACCGCCGATGCGATCCACGCCACCGCGCAGCGCACGCAAAAGGTGGAGCTGCTCGCCGGCTATCTCACCGGGCTGCCGGAGGAGGCGGCCGGACACGCCGCGGTGTTTTTCAGCGCCAGGGCGTTTCCGCAGAGCGACGGTCGTACGCTCGGTCTTGGCTGGGCGCTGCTGAAACGCGCGGTCCTCGAGGCCGCCGGGCTCAGCGAGGCGGAATACCGCGCGCAGTTCCGGCGCTTTCCCGACGCGGGCGACGCCACGGCCGCGATGTTCGCCGGCCGCCAACCGCGGGGCGCCCCCGTCTCGCTCGGCGATCTCGCGGCCTTTCTCTCCGCGGTGGCCGAGGAACCGGCGCCCGCCGCCAAGCTCGAGCGCACCGCCGCGCTCTTGCCGCGACTGGCGCCCGCCGAAGCGAAATACCTCGTTAAGCTCGTCACCGGTGACCTGCGCATCGGCCTGAAGGAAGGCCTCATCGAGGAGGCGATCGCCCTCGCGACCGGCCGGCCCGTGGAGTCGGTGCGGGAGGCGAACATGCTGTGCGGCGATCTGGCGCTCGTGACCCGGGCCGCCCGCGCCGGGCGTCTTGGGGAGATTCAGCTCAAGGTCTTTCACCCGTTGCAGTTCATGCTCGCGAGTCCGGAACCGACGGCGGAAGCGCTTCTCGAGCGCCTCAGCGCGCCGGTCTGGTTGGAGGAAAAGTACGACGGCATCCGCTGCCAGGTGCACAAGCTGGGCGACCACGTGGAACTGTACTCGCGCGACCTGAAGCGGATCACGGCGCAGTTTCCCGATCTCGCGCGAACCCTCACAGGACTGCCGGCCGACGTGATCCTGGATGGCGAACTGCTCGCCTGGCGCGAAAGCCGCGCGCTGCCGTTCGCCGATTTGCAACGCCGGCTGGGCCGGAAGGGCGACGACTTCTTCCTCGGCGCCGAGGTGCCGGTTTCCCTCTGCGCGTATGACCTCCTCTGGGTCGACGGCGCTTCCACCCTCGGCCAGCCCCTCCGCGAGCGCCGCGCCGCACTGGAGTCGCTCGCCACCCGCGGGCTGCCGGCGTCGCTCACCCTCGCGCCGCGACGGGAGGCGGGCGACGCGGTGGAAATCGAGGCCGCCTTCCTTGCGGCGAAGGCGCGGGGCAACGAGGGCCTGATGGCCAAGGACCCCGCGAGCCCCTACACTCCGGGCCGCCGCGGGCTGGCGTGGCTGAAGCTGAAAAAAGCGGCCGCCACGCTCGACGTGGTGGTCGTCGCGGTTGAGTTCGGACACGGCCGCCGGCGCGACGTGCTCAGCGATTACACCTTCGCGATCCGCGACGACGCCACCGGCCGCCTGCTCACCGTGGGCAAGGCATACTCCGGACTCACCGACGAGGAGATCGCGCGGCTCACCCCCCATTTCCTGGAGCGCACGCTGGAGGAACGCGGCCGTCGCCGGCTCGTCGTGCCCGACGTCGTGCTGGAGATCGCCTTCGACTCGATCCAGCCCAGCGACCGCCACGAAAGCGGATTCGCACTGCGCTTTCCCCGCATCGCCCGCATCCGCACCGACAAGACTCCAGCGGAGATCGACACTCTCGCGACCTGCCGGCGCCTCGCGGGCGCGGGATTCGGCACCGCGGCGACGCCGGGTTGAAGCCGGTCAGCCGTTGCGCGCTCGTCAGGCGGCGGCGAGCGCGACAACTTCCGGGTCGTTTCATGCCACTCCGCGCCCTGCTCTCACTGATCGCCGCCCTGCCCGCGGCGGCGGCCGCCGCCGAGCTCGCCTTCCGCGACGGGGAGAAGCTCACCTACCGCGTTTCCTGGGCGATCGTGCCCGGCGCGGGGGAAATCACGGTCCACGCCGCCCGCGCTCTCGGACCCGGCGGCGCCCCTCAACTGGTCGTGACGACGACCACCACCACGCGCCGGCTCGCGCGGATGCTGCTGCCCTTCGACGCGGAGGAGACCTGCGTCTTCGATCTTTCAAACGGCCACCTGCTCTCCCTGCACGAGACCAGCGTGCAGCGCGAGAAGCGCACGGAGACCGCCGTGACCTTCGACCACGACCGGCGCGAGGCGACTTACTCGGGTCCGAAGTCCGCCGGACAGCCCCAGCTCCTGCGGATGCCGGACGGCGAACCGACGGATCTGATCATGGGCTTGCTGCAGACCCGCACGTGGAATCTCGCGCCGGGCGGCAGTCGCGAGGCGCTCGTGCTGTTCGCCAACGATTTCTACGAGCTCACGGTCCATCACGCCGGCACCGAGGACGTGCGCACACCCCTGGGCACCTTCCGTACATCCGTACTCGAGCCGCGGATGGAGCGCACTCCCCCCAAGGGCATGTTCAAGCGCGGCAGCACGGTGCGAGTCTGGATCGCCGACGACCCGCGGCGCCTGCCGGTGAAATTCGAGGTCGAGTTCAAGATCGGGAAAGGTACCGCCGTGCTGGAGTCTTACACCCCGCCGGCGGCGACGACGGGCCATGCGCCGGATTCTCGTCCTTAGAGGCGGCGCGCTCGGCGACCTGATCGTCACTCTGCCGACACTGGCGCTGCTGCGCCAAAGGTGGCCGGACGCGCACCTCACGCTCGTTGGCAACCCAACGGCCGGCCGCCTCGCGCTGGCCCGTGGACTCATCGCGGAACTCCTCTCGCAACACGAGGGCCGCTGGGCGCCGTTGCACCAGACGAGCTCGTTGCCGGCATCCCTGGCGGCGTGGCTCGCCAGCTTCGACCTGGTGATCAACTTCTGGCCCGACCCGGACGGTGCGCTGCGGCGGCATTTTCCCACGCGCGCCGGACAGATTTTTCTGGAAGCGAAGGCCCTGCCCCCTGCCGGAAGCGGCCCCGCCGCCGCTCATTTTCAATCCGCGCTCGCGCCGTTGGGCCTGCCACCGGGTCCGCTGCTCTATCCGCTCTCCCCCGCGGCGGCCCCCTCTCGCGAACGTTCCGCCATTTTCATTCATACCGGCAGCGGTTCTCCGCGGAAAAACTGGCCGTTGGCGAACTGGCTCCGCGTCGCCCGCGAGCTTCCGGTCCGTCCCGTGTTCATTCTCGGCGAGGCGGAGATTCCGCGCTGGGACGCCGCGAGTGAAGCCACGGTGGGCTTAGCCACGATGAGGAACAAAACCCTCGAGGAGTTGAGCGCGGAATTGTCGGACTGCCGGCTGTTTCTCGGACACGATTCCGGCATCAGCCACCTCGCGGCGGGGTGCGGCGCGCGGTGCGTGCTCCTGTTTGGCCCAACGGATCCCGCAATCTGGGCTCCGCCGTCACCGCAGGTGCGCGTGATGCAGACCGACGCTGACCTTTCCTCGATCAACCCCGAGTCGGTGCTCGCCGCCGCCCAGTCCCACTTCGCGGATCAGCGTTCAGGCTGAAGCGCCACGGCTTCGCCGCCCAAACCGGACCCGCGAATTCAACGCCCACCCGCGGCCCCGCCACGACGGTTCGCGGCGCCGCCCGCACGCCGCGATCCTCGATCCAGAGCCCGGAACCGGGATCACATGCCGTCGCGCCATTCAAATGGCGTCCGATGCCGAGCGCCCGCGTCAGCCGCCCCGGACCCGAAACGCCCTCCAGTCCGCGGATCAAGACCGCCGCCGGCCATTCGGCCGGCCCCACCACGAGGTTCAACATCTCGTGGACGCCGTAGATCAAATACACGTACCAAACTCCCCCGGCCGCATACATCACCTCGGTGCGCGGGGTGCGGCCGACGCGGGCGTGACACGCCAAATCACTTTCCCCGTCGTAAGCCTCCGTCTCGGTGATGACCCTGGCCTCGATCCGACCATCAGCATGCCTCCGCACGAGGTGCTTGCCCAGCAGCCAGCGCGCCTGCGTGACCGTAGCGCGACGCTGGAGAACCGCGGTTGAAACCACTGGCCAGGACACGCGGCGAACGGTGCCGCGGGTTTCGAAGTCGCGCAATGTCCGCCCCGCGTCCGCCGGCCCCTCGCTCCAATCATCCTCCGCCCGCCGCCCTCGGCCTTTCAGTTCGGCGCCACCATCGCCGGCCTTCCGGTTCAACCCCGCCCGCTCGCTCCTCTCGTCCCGAACCGCCGAATGCCGAGCTGATTTATCCGCGCTATCCGTGAAATCCGCGGTTCAAATCCGCCGCCGTCGGAACGGCCTTCGGCTGCAGGATTTCCAGCATCGGCCGGGGTCACCGGACCCCGGCTACAGACGAGCCGCATTTCTCCGTGCCGCTGCACTTCGAAATCGTGTTCTCTTGCGACGATTTCCCTCCGAAGCGGCTTCTTCGCATTCCTCGGCACGATCTGCGGCGAAAATTGTTTTTCGGAAACGCCTGCGGCGGTTTCACCTCGGACACCTCAGATTTCGCGGATTCCGCGCCGCCGGTCTTCACGATCTTCCCTCTCTTCCTGTTCCCTTCCGCTCGCTCCTCTCGTCCCGAACCGCCGAAACCCGAACTGATTTATCAGCGCTATCCGGGAAATCCGCGGTCAAAAACACGGCGTCGTTTGGTGATGCCTTCCTCCTTCGCCGAGCCTACGGCGGGCATGCGGACCCGCGCTACCAACGAACCGCATCTATCCGTGTCGATTCGAGTCCATCCGTGGTTACCCACCCGCGAAGCGAATCGGGAGCGCGTAACGACTCGAGGATTGCCACTCGACGTGAACCTTCGGTTGCTGCTCAGCGCGCTGGGCCCCTTGGTGTCCATGAGTGGTTCGACCCCTGCGCCGCCATATTGTACCGGTCATCCCTAGTTTCCCTTTCCCATGAATCCCCTATCCCGCCGCCGTTTCCTGCAAAGCGCCACCCTCGCCGGTTCCGCGCTCGCGTTCCCCGCGGTCGTCCGCGCCGCCGCCCCCAACCGCCGCGTGCAGATCGCCGCCATCGGCCTCACCGGCCAGGGCTACACCGACATCCAGAACCTCAGCCGCCACAAGGAGGTGAAGTTCGTCGGCTTCTGCGACATCGACCAGGCGCACTTCGCCAAGGTCGACGCCGAGTTTCCGGGCGTCCCGCACTTCACCGATTTCCGCGACATGCTCGCGCGGCTGGGCGACGGCGTCGACGCCGTCTGCGTCGCGATCCCCGACCACATGCACGCCCTGGCGTCGATCGAGGCCATGCGGCGGGGGAAACATGTCTACTGCGAGAAACCCCTCGCGCACACGGTATGGGAGTGCCGGCAGATGGCACGGTGGGCCGAGCGCACCAAGGTCATCACCCAGATGGGCAACCACGCGCACTCGTCGGTCGAATACCGCCTCGCGACGCGGCTCATGCACGAGGGCGTGATCGGCCGCGTGAAGGAGGTCATCTCGTGGCTCCCGTACACCGGTAACGAGCGCACCCGCCGCCTCGAGCCGCCGCCGCCCGCCCCGGTGCCGGCCGGCCTCGACTGGGAACGCTGGCTCGGCGGCGCGCCATTCCGCCCCTACGCCACCGGCGTGTACCACCCGTTCGCGTGGCGCGACTGGCAGGATTTCGGCGGCGGCGCCGCCCTGGGCGACTTCGGCTGCCACCTGCTGGATCCGGTCTTCACCTGCCTCGAGCTCAAGGCACCGCTCTCGGTGACCGCCGACAACAGCGGCATCGGCCGCCAGGTGTGGCCGACGATGCAGACGATCACGTACCTCTTCCCGGGCAACCCGCGCATCGCGGGCCCCACGCTCAAGGTCACCTGGATGGACGGCGGCCAGCAGCCCGACCGGAAGCTCGCCCGCCTGCCCGCCGGCGCGGAACTGCCGAAGATGGGATCCCTGTTCATCGGAGAAAAGGGCAACATGGTGTTGCCGCACGTGGGCGGCCCGCGCTTCTACCCCGCCGAGGATTTCGCCGGATTCGCCTACCCGAAGGACATCCGCGGGATGAATCACCAGCAGCGCTGGGTCGACGCGATCATCGCGAACCAGCCGACGACCGACTCCTTCGCCTACGCCGCGCTCCTCACCGAGACCGTGCAGCTCGGCAACATCGCCACCCGCGTCTGCGAGCCGCCCGTGCCCCGCCGCGGCGCCAATGTCGCCAGCGCGCGCGAGGGGAACCGCCTCGACTGGGACTCCGCCGCCTTCCGCATCACCAACCATCCCGCCGCCCACGCGCTCCTCACCAAGCCGTACCGTCCGGGCTGGGAAGTGCCGGCGGCCTGAGCGCCCCCGAGGCGGCTTCGTACCTCGAGTACGGATACACGCTGCGCATGCGCCATCGGTCGCCCGACCGATGGGTCGGCGGTGGACGGCCGTTGACCTGACACCGGCCCGATTCGACATGAGGATGCCGATGCGTCCCCTCGTCTCCCCGTCCTCGCTCGCCACCCCGGAGAGGCGTGCCGCCGCCAAGGCGACGCCCGCCGGCCACCGCAACACCACCCCCTTCCACATCGTCGCGGTCGATGATGAGCCGGACTACGTGGACGTGCTGCGCGAAGCGTTGGCGAAGGACGGCGCCTCGGTCGCTGATACCACGGATGAGGAGGAGGTGATCCACCGGGTGGCCGATGGAGTCGCGAATATGGTGCTGCTGGACGTCCCGATGCCGCGCGTGGACGGCTTCGCGACCCGCCGCCGGCTGCGCCGGCTGCCGGAGGCCCGCGGCCTGCCGATTTTCATGCTCGCGGCGGACGATCCCGACGCGCACCGCCAACGCGCTTTCGCCTGTGGCGCGAGCGACTGCCTGCACAAGATCTCGGCGCTGCCGGAACTGCTCGCGAAGATCCGCGTGTACCGGGAGATCGCGGCGCTCCAGCAGCAACTCACCGAGGAGAACCAGCGGCTGCGCCACGAAATGCAGGTCCGGAGCGATCTTGAGCGGGTGCTCGTGAACTCCCTGGACCGCGCGCTCCTGCTGGTGAACCCGCGCGGCGAGATCCTTTTCCACACCCAGCTCGCGACGACGCTGCTGTTCAAGCACCTGCCGACGCATCGGAACGGTCACCTGCCGGGCGACGCGGAAATGGCACGCACGCCGCTGCGCCTCCGGCGTTTTCGGGAGCAGGAGGGCAACGGCGACATCAGCATGCTCCTCCTCGAGGAGCAGCGCCCCGAGCCGGGCCCGAAGGACCTGATCCCGCTCGGCCTCACCCCGCGCGAGGCGGAGGTTTTGTTCTGGATCAGCCAGGGCAAGACCAACCCCGAGATCGCGCTCATCATCGGCGCCGCCCGGCGCACCGTCGCGACCCACGTCGAGCACCTGCTGGCGAAACTCGAGGTGGAGAACCGCGCCTGCGCGGCGCTGATGGCGGTCGACCGGCTGCGCCCGGCCATCGGCGCCTGAGCCGCGGGAGGCGACCACGCGGGCCGAGACCGGGGTTGCCCGGCGTCGCGGAGAAGTCCTGTCTGAAGCCGCCCGCCCCGGGCTTCGGAACCATGTCCTCCTCCCACGCTTCCCCGCGCCAACGCGTCCTCCTGTTCACGGCACTGCTGCTGGCCGCATTACCCGCCGCCGCCGAACCCGCGGCCGGTTACTACCGGTTCCCCGCCATCCACGGCGACCACGTCGTGTTCACCGCCGAGGGCGACCTGTGGCGCGTGGCCGCGCAGGGCGGCGTCGCCCAGCGCCTCACCACGCATCCCGGCCAGGAGACCAACGCGGCCCTCTCCCCCGACGGGAAATGGATCGCCTTCTCCGCGCAATACGAGGGGCCGGTCGAGGCGTACGTCATGCCGCTCAGCGGCGGGCTGCCGAAGCGGCTCACATTCGACGGGGAAAACGCCGCCGTGCGCGGCTGGACGCCCGACGGCCGCGTGCTCGTGAGCACCTTCGCCGAATCCACGCTGCCCAACCGCCAGCTCGTCACCATCACGCCCGCGACCCTCGCGCGTTCGACCCTCCCATTGGCCCAGGCCGACGAGGGTTCTTACGATGCATCCGGCAACCTCTACTTCACGCGCCTGTCCGCCCAAAGCAGCCATGCCAAGCGCTACGTCGGCGGCACCGCGCAGAACCTGTGGCGCTTCCCCGCCGGCGGCCCCGAGGCCGTTCCGCTCACCGCCGACCACGCCGGCACCAGCAAGTCGCCGATGTGGTGGAGCGGCCGGCTCCATTTCGCCACGGATCGCGACGGACACATGAACCTCTGGTCGATGCGTCCCGACGGCTCCGACCTGCGCCAGCACACGCGTCACACCGACTTCGGCGTGCGTTTTCCCGCCGCTCAGGGCGGCCGGATCGTTTACCAAAACGGCGCCGACCTATGGCTCCTCGAGCTCGCCACGGGCCGCAACGCCGTGATCCCGATCACGCTCGCCTCCGACTTCGACCAGACCCGCGAGAAGTGGGTCGACAAACCCCTCGACTACTTGAGCAGCCACGCGATTTCCCCGACCGGCGACCGCGTGGCCCTGACCGTGCGCGGCCAGGTTTTTGTCGCGCCCGCCGGCACGGGCCGGCTCGTCGAGGCGTCGCGCCAGAACGGCGTCCGCTACCGTCAGGCGTCGTTCCTGCCCGACGGCAAGTCGCTGCTCGCGCTGTCCGACGAGTCCGGCGAGGTGGAGTTCTGGCAATTGCCCGCCAACGGCGTCGGCGCCCGGAAACAGCTCACGCGCGACGCCGCGACCCTGCGCATGTCCGGCCTGACCTCCCCCGACGGCAAATGGATCGCCTACGCGGAACGCGACCAGGAATTGTGGGTGCACGAAATCGCGACCGGCCAGGCCCGCCGGGTCGCGAAATCGCCTGCCACGGATTTCGACAACGCCGATCTCGAGTGGTCGCACGACAGCCGCTGGCTCGCCTACGTGATGTCGCCCAACCGCAGCGGACTCAGCCGTGTCTTCGTCTACAGCCTCGATGACGACAAGAGCACCGCGGTCACCAGCCCGCGCGCCGCGAGCGCGAGCCCCGCGTGGAGCCCCGACGGCAAATGGCTTTACTTCACCTCCGAGCGGAACCTCGAGTCGACCGTCAGCTCGCCCTGGGGCAACCGGCAGCCGGAACCGCATTTCGACAAAGTCGACAAGATCTACCAGGTGGCCCTGCAAGCGGGCCAGCGCCGCTCACCCTTCGATCCCGTTGACGAGCTGAACGTGCCAGAAGCGGACAAGCCCGCGTCGCCGCCCGCGCCGGCACCAGTGAAGGAGGAACCGAAGGCGGCAGAAGCGGAACCGAAGCCCGCCGAGGCGAAGGACGCGACTCCGCCGGCCGCGAAATCCACGCCCAAGGCCGGCGCCACCAAGGAGACCAAGCCCGTCGCGGTGAAAATCGACTTCGATGGAATCGAGCAGCGCCAGTGGGAGGTACCGGTACCCGCAGGCAACCTCGGACAACTGGTCGTCACCGAGAAGCACTTGTTCTACACCGATCGCGGCGGCGCACCCAACGGACGCACCCGCCTGGTCGCCGTCGAGATCCGCAACAAGGACGTCGAGACCTCGACGGTGATGGACGACATCCGGAGCTTCCGTCTTTCCGCCGACCGGAAAAAGCTGCTCGTCCACAAGTCCGAGGCGCCCGGGCGCGGTGACGCCCTCTACGTTTTCGACGCCGGCCCCAAGGCGCCCGAGAAGCTCGACAAGGCGCGCGTGGATCTTTCCGCGCTCCGTTTCTCTTACGCTCCGAGGGAAAACTGGCGTCAGATCTTCACCGACTCGTGGCGCCTGCACCGCGATTATTTCTACGACAAGGGCATGCACGGCGTGGACTGGCCCGCCAACCTCGCGAAACACCGCCCGCTGGTCGACCGCGTCACCGACCGCGCCGAGCTCAACGACCTCATCGCGTACATGATGAGCGAGCTCTCGGCCCTGCACACCGCCGTCCGCGGCGGAGACCTGCGCGACGGGTCCGATGATATCGCCCTGGGTTCGCTCGGCGCGCATCTCGCGCGCGACGACTCCGCGGGCGGCTGGCGCATCGCGCGCCTCTACCGAGCCGACTCCGACTACCCCAAGTCGCTCGGCCCCCTCGCCAAACCCGGCCTCGGCGTGCGCGAGGGCGACGTGATCGAGTCCATCAACGGCATCGGCACCCTCGAGGTGCCGCATCCCGGCGCGTTGCTCCGCCAGAAGGCCGGGCGGCAGGTGTTGCTGCGGATCAAGTCGGGCGACGGCGCGTCCCGCGACATCGTCGTCACGCCCATCGCCGCCACCGCCGCCCAGGGATTGCGCTACGACGATTGGGAACTCTCCCGCCGCGAGACGGTCGACCGCGAGTCGGACCGCCGGATCGGCTACCTGCACCTCCGCGCGATGGGCACCGGCGACATGGCCCAGTGGGCCCGCGATTATTATCCGGTGTTTGACCGCGACGGGCTCATCCTCGATCTCCGCCACAACCGCGGCGGCAACATCGACAGCTGGATCCTCAATCGCCTGATGCGGAAGGCGTGGATGTACTGGTCGTCGCGCGACGGTGAACCGTACTGGAACATGCAGGGGGCGTTCCGCGGCCACCTCGTCGTCCTCATCAACGAATGGACCGCCTCCGACGGCGAGGCCGCTGCGAACGGGGTCCGTCGCCTCGGGCTCGGCACCCTCATCGGCACGCGCACCTGGGGCGGCGGCGTCTGGCTGCGCAGCGCGAACACCCTGATCGACAAGGGCATCGCGTCGGCGGCCGAGTTCGGCACCTACGCGCCGGAAGGCGTCTGGGTCGTCGAGGGCACGGGCATCGAGCCCGACATCAAGGTCGACAACCTGCCGCACGAGACGTTCAAGGGCCGCGACGCGCAGTTGGAGGCGGCCATCAAGCTCCTGAAGGAAAAAATCGCCGCCGATCCCCGCCCCGTGCCGAAGCCGCCGCCCTACCCGGTGATGACCCGGCCGGCGACCCGCTGATCCGTTCATGTCGGCCGGCGCTTCTTCCGATCCGCGACTCGCCCGCGCGCAGGCGTGGGCCGCGGAGCGCCGCGATAAATTTCTCAGCGTTTTTCTCGCCACCGCCTCGGCGTCCGGGGAACCGGAGGCGTCCGTCGTGGCGGCCGCGCTCGACGCCCACGGCGCGTTTCTCATCCACGTGAGCGGCCTCGCCGCCCACACGCGCCACCTCCGCGAAACCGGCCGCGCCTCCGTGCTGCTCGCCGAGGACGAGGCCGCGACGAACCAGCCCCTCGCCCGCCGCCGGCTCACGTGGCGTTGCACGGCGGAGTTCGTACCACCCGCCGATCCGCGCTTTCCCGACGCCGTCGAAGCCCTGCGCGCCCGCTTCGGCGCCGCGTTCGAACTCACGCTCACGCTGCCCGATTTCCATCTCGTGCGCCTCGTGCCGCAAAGCGGCCGCCTCGTCGCTGGTTTCGGGGAAACCTACGAGGCGGACCCAGCCGATTGGACGAAACTCGCGGCGTTCACGCCGCCCCGCCGGAATGCTTAGCCGCCGGCCGCGGAAGCCCGCTGCCGCAGCCGGTAAGCGCGGGGGCTTTCGCCGGTTTCGCGCCGGAAGACCACACTGAGGTAGCTGGCGTCGCCGAAGCCGGCCAGCTCCGCCACCACCGCGATCGACACCTCGCTCTCCGCCAGCAGGTGCCGCGCGCGCGCGATTCGCTGCTGCAGGATTTCGCGGTGCGGCGAGCGGCCGAGCGCCGCCTGGAACTTCCGCTCCAGCAACGTGCGCGACATCGGCACGGCGCGCAGCACGTCGCCCACGTCGATCCCGTCGCCGACCTGCTCGCGGATGAACCGCACCGCCGCGGCGACTTTCACGTCGGCCACCGCCACCGTGTCGGTCGACTGGCGCTCCACGACCCGCACGGGCTCGACGCGGCGCGTCAGCCGGCCGGGTTTTTCCCCGCGCATCATCCGCGAAAGGAGTTCCGCCGCCTCGAACCCCGTGCGGCGCGCGTTGGGCTGCACGCTGCTTAGCGGCGGCGTGCACAGCTCGCAAAGCACCTCGTCGTTATCGACCCCGAGCACCGCGATCTCGTCCGGCACCGCCCAGCCCCGGAGTTGGCAGGCCTCCAGCACATGCCGCGCGCGCCCGTCGTAACACGCGAATACGCCGAGCGGCCGCGGCTGGTCCACCAGCCAGTCGGCCATGGCGCGGATCTCCGCGTCGGAGCCGGGCCGGACACCACGCGTCCGTACGGCGAACTCGGCGCCGGAACGGCCGGACTCGGCCGCGCGGCGGCGGAATTCCCGCCCGCGCTCGCGCGACCACAGGAATTGCGCGTCCCCGAAATACGCGAAGTTCCGGAATCCCCGCGCCGCGAGGTGCTCCGCCGCCAGCCGCGCGACGGCGGCGTTGTCGACACTCACGCGCGGAAACTCCGAGGCGTCGCGTTCGGCGCTCACGTCGACCACGGGCAGGCCGGTGCGCCTCAGCGCCGCCGCGATGCGCGGGGAGTCGACCCGTGCAATGATGCCGTCGCCCTCCCATTCCCTCAGCCAGCCCGGCAGCGGCGCCAGCCGCGCCTGCTCGGTGAAGCGGATCGCCCAGCGTTCGCCCTGCTGCATCCAGTCGCGCACGCCGTACAGCAGGTCGCGCCCGTAGCGGTTGGACGTCTCGATCAGCAGCGCGACCT
>JBJTCH010000298.1:0-4057 GCA_046091745.1 Opitutaceae bacterium | reverse complement strand
GTGTCACGGGCGGGGCGCTCGGCGGATTCGCCGGCGGGCGGCTGGGTCGCGGGGGCGGCCGGGGCGGTTTGGGCGAGGGCCGGGGCCGCGGCGAGCGCGAGGCCGGCGAGGGTCAGGGGCAGTACCGTGCGGGTTTTCATTTCTTCAATTGTTGTTCGCGTTGCTTCATCAGGCGCTTGAGGACCTCGGAGGCGTTGGCGGGGATCTCGACCGGCGCCGGTTCGGCGGAGCGGCTCGAGGCGCGCGGATCGGGCGCGGGAAGCTTGGGGGCGCTGACAGTCCATTCGCCGCCCTCGACCCGCTTCAATTGCTGGGCGACCGTGAGTTTCACGGGTTTCTCGCCCTGCAGGAGCTCGACGCCCTCGCCGTCCACGCGCCGCACCTTGAAATCGGCGATCTCACCGCCCTCCCCGACCTCCTTGCGGAAGCTGGACTCGGGGCTGTGGAATACGGCGAAGGCCTCGCGGTCGTAGCGGACGATGCCGACCAGCGTGATCTCGTCGGCCCGCGGCGGTTTTTCCTCGTTCGCGACGCGCGTGCGGCCGACGCGGGTGGGGTTGAAGATATTGCGCTCCAGGATCAGGTTGAACGCCTCGTACCCCTGCGTGGGGGTGAGCGGCGAGGCCGGCGCGGCGGCGGGAGCCTGCGAGGAGGAGGACGCACCCGAACCGCTCCGGCGGCGATCCGTGCCCTGGGCGACGGCCAACGTCGCGAGGCAGAGGAAAACGATCGTGTGGCGTTTCATCGGCGACCCTCCAACGGCGTGAAGCGAAGCCCGCTGACCAGCAGCCCGAGGGTGAGCCGGTTGCCGGAATCGTCGCGGGACGTGAGCTCGATCGAGTCGATACGGAGCGCGAGCGGGGACTTCTCCACCTCGTACAGAAGACGGGTGATGGCGTTCAGCGAACCGCTGGCGTCGACGCGGCACTCCAGAAGCGAGTAGCGGTTGCTGGAACCCCGCTTCCATTGCGGCTTGATGGAGCCCAGCTCGACGCCGCCGGCGCGACCCCAACGGTCGAAGGCAGTGACGAGATCCTGCTCGGCCTTGGCGGGCTCGTTGGCCATCGCCTGCTGCTGCATCTCGGCCCACATGACACGGGTGCGTTCCTCGCGGGCGATTGAGGAACGGCCGTCGGCCACCATCTTCTTCAGTCGCGCGATCTCCGCGGAGCGGGAGCGCCACGCGGCCATCACGGGCGTGAAGACCGCGCTGTCGAGCACCAGCAGCAGCACGGCCGCCCCGGCGAGGATCATGAGGAGGCGCTGTCGTTTGGAAGAGGCGTTGATCATGAGCCGGGGGTTCCGACCCAGCGGAACGTGAAGGTGAACTGGGCGGGGGTTTTACCGCGAATCTGCTCGATCTTGAGGCCCTGGATCTCCTTGGACTGCCGCAGGAGGTCGAGCGTGCGCAGCAATGAGGCGTTGTCGCGGGCGGTGCCGGTCACGGTGACGGTCGAGGGGCTGTGCACCTCGAAGCCCTTGGCGGTGACGCTCCCGTTGTCCGGGAAACAATCCACGACCTTGCGCAGGATGGAAAGGTTCCGGAACGAGGTGTCGTACCACGGTCTGAACTCGCGGATGCGCGCCTGCACGGCGTCGAGGTCCTTCACCTTCGCCTCCATGCCCTCCCAGTCCGAGCGCAGGCTCCAGAGCTGGTACTGCTGCCATTCGAACGCCCCACCCACCACGACCAGCACGGCCGCGGCGGCGAAGCCCGCCGTCGCGAGGCGGCGCGAGTTGTAACGCGCCACCAGCAGCGCAAAGCGGCTCGGCTTCGGCGGCAGGAACTCGAGCGCTGGCGCCCCGTCGCGCAGGAAACGCAGCCCCGCCTGCTCGACGATCTCCTCCGCCGCGACCTTACGGTCCGAGGCGACGGTGTCGATCGAGAGCCCGGCATCGGAAGCCCACGCCCCCAATCCGCCGGCCAACGCGCCTACCGCGCCGGCGTCACCGCGCACCGAGAGCAGTTTGATCTCGGCGCGGAGCGCGGCGGGCAATTGCTCCACCGTGATCCGAAGTTCGCGCATCAGCGCGGCGGTGTTCACCACCCGCTCGCCCGCCTCCGAATCGATGAAGGCCTCGAGGGCGCGGAAGGAAACGACTCCGCCGCCGGCCGCGACCATCAGCGTGGCCCCGGCGCCCTCGACCCAGAGGGTCATCCGGCCCGGCCCCGTCGAGGGCACCGCATCGGCCAGAAACGGGAGCCCGAGGGAACAACTGAGAGGCTTCAGCCCGGCGGCGCGCAACACCTCGACGAGACGGGCGACCTGCTCGCGACGCACCGCGAGCTGCGTCGCGAAGCGGCCACCGCCGGCCTTCTGCGACGAGCGCGCGATGTGCAACTCGTCGGGGCCGTTGGGGAAACCCTTCTCCGCCTCGATCTGCAGCAGGCTGTCGGTGTCCTCCGGCGAGAGCTCCGGCAGCTCCGTGTGCTGGGTCATCACCCATTCGGGCGGCAACACCACCACACAGGAACGCTCCTTGATCTGGGCGGCATCGAGGTGATTGCGGATCTCCCGGCCGACCAATTGCGGCTCGGGATGCAGCAGGTCGACGGAAAGCGGGGCCGAGGCCTGGCGCAGCACCGCGACGGCGCTCTTCGAGCGCGCGACCTGGGCGGCCACCAGCCGGCCGCCGACAAAAGCGACGGCGAGCACCGACTGCGGGGCGCGGCGGGACAAGGCCAGCTTCATAGGCGGTCGCTCCTTCCGGCCCGGAGGAGTTGCCGGACCTGCGCGCCGAGCGCCCAGCCGTGGCTGGAGAGGTCCTGGTGGTAAACGATGCGCGGGGTGGATCTCGTCATGTCGAAAACCGTGCGGGTGCGGCAGTAACCGCGGCCGTTCGGGCCCACCGCGACGACGTCGGCGGTGAACTGGTAGGAGCGGTCGGTGATGTACGGGCCGGCGCGCGTGATCGCGCCGCGGCTCAGCACCTGGGTGAGCCACGCGAAGGAACCGCGCGTGACGTCGGGATTGGCGAGCCGGTAGGCGACCAGCGCCGAGGCGTTGTCGAGGCCGATGCCCGGAATGCACGCGAGCACCGTCTCGCTCGCGGTGTTCACATTCACGCGCCCGCGCACCGTGTTGCCGGTACTGGTGGTGATCTCGTCGCGGATCTGACTCCACTCCTCCGAACTCAGGCGGCCCTCCACCATGAACTCGGCGGGACTGCGCAGCTCACCGCCACCGAGCGCGCCCATGATCTGCACCGCGCGCTGCGGACCGAACCGCTGCTGAAGGAGCGGCAGCAGGCGCTGCTGGCGGTTCTGCTGCGTGGCGACGTTGACGCGCGCCGAACCATTCGAGCGGGTGTTCGGCTCCCGGCTGTAAACCGTCACGTACTCGAGCAAACCGGGCTGGATAAGACCGTCGGAATTGTCGCGCGGCGCCGAGCGGTCGCCGTCGTTCTCGTTCTCGTCGAGCGCGCCGTTGCGGTTCACGTCCTCGCCGAGGATCAGATCGAGCGTCGCACCGTAAACCAGGCGCAGCTCGTCCACGGACTCGAAATCCGCGCCCTTGTTGAGCCGCGCGGGCTCGAGCCGGCCGTAGGTGCTGTCGCCCATGCCCTGCTCGCTGCGGGAGCGCCAGCTGAGGATGGCGTCGACGAGTTCGGGGGTGACGGTGGGCAACGCCTCGAGCATGGCGCGCGTGGCCGTGTTGAGGTTCAGCTTGGAGGCCTCGTCGACGAGACCAAAGACCGGTTCCTCCGTCGGACGCTGATCGGGATCCCGCCCGAGCAGCCAAAAGGTGGCGTCTCCCAGCGTGACCTCCTCGGAGCGATACTCGTCGCGATACGGCACCGTGCCGTTGGTTCCGAACTGGCTGAGCACAAACGAGGCGTAGCGCGTGCCCCCCGCTGCGGCCTGCCTGGCCACCACCTCCGCGACCTGTCCGTCGGCGGCGCGCATCTCCGCGGTCATCTGGTCCGCGAAGTAAATGGCGAGCGCCACCAGCCCGAGGCACACCCAGATCACGATGATGAGCACCGAGCCGCGCGCGTTCCAAGCGTAAGACTGGGGGACGCGGTTGCTCACAGCTGCATCTCCTCCGCTTCCTGC
>JBJTCH010000297.1:0-3952 GCA_046091745.1 Opitutaceae bacterium | reverse complement strand
GCGCTTTATTATGAACCCGTTGTGGATGGGCTCGAATCCGATTTTTGGAGAGTAATCCATCGCCGTCGGTGCTGATAGTAGGATCAAAGCCACCCTTTCACCAATGATATCCCGCACTTTTCTGACGAGTTCTTTCCCAATGCCCGATGACTGATACCGCTTATCAACTGCCAAGTCGGAGAGATAGCAAGCATAGTTAAAGTCCGTGAGGCAACGACAAATACCAACTAATTTCTCGCCATCCCAAGCTGAAAACACGAGATTGCTATTTGTAAACATCTGTGAGATTCGTGTCTGATCCTGCGTGGGGCGGACAATACCCGATGTTTCAAACACACGGATAATATCCGCGGTGGCCAGTGGCGCATCTCGCTTGTAGACGATTTTCATTGAGAGAGCATACCGCGAGTGTCCTGGAGCAGCTTGGTGCTGCTACGGTATGTAGATGGTGGCTCGGGGCGGACTCGAACCACCGACACAAGGATTTTCAGTCCTCTGCTCTACCAACTGAGCTACCGAGCCACTGGAGGAGCGGGGAACAAAGGCGCGCGTTTCGGGTGCGTCAACGGGAATCTCCGCCGTTTTCCGCGCCGCGTTTTGCGCGGGCGCGAACGCCAAATTACCACTTGCGGCCGCGGGAGGCGTGCGGCCAATTCTCCTCTCCGGTTCATGACTTCCGCCGACTATCTCCCGTTCCTGATTCAAGCCGCGCTGGCCTCGCTCATCACCGGCGGCGTCATCGGCGCGAGCCATCTTTTCGGCCAGCGCTTCCGGCCCAACAAGATCAAGGACAGCGCTTACGAATGCGGCGTGGCCGGCGAGGGCCTGGTGCACACGCGCTTCTCGGTGAAGTTCTGGCTCACGGCGCTGCTCTTCATGCTCTTCGATCTCGAGGTCGTGATCCTGATCCCGTGGACGTTCATCTACCGCGAGTTCCTCGCCGGTGGGATCCCGATCCTCGGGCCGGTGCTCTTCTTCATCGGCGTCCTTGTCCTCGGGCTCGTCTACGAGGTCCGGAAGGGCGCCCTCAAGTGGGAGCGCTGAGCCTCCGCGGCTGAGCGGCTGACGCGCCATGCGGCTGGAAAAGATCATCTCCCGCGGCCGCATCGTCGACCTGCGCAGCCTCGATCTCGAGGGCGCGCTGCAGGAGTTGCTCGACGTCTGCGTCGACAAGTTTCCCGACCTGAAGCCCGACGCGCTCCTCCGCGGCCTGCTGGCGCGCGAGGGCACGATGACGACCTACCTCGGCTTCGGCGTCGCCCTGCCTCACGTCCGCGTGAAGATGGCGCGGCGTTACGTGCTCGCGATCGGCCGCAGCCGCGTCGGCATCCGCCACGACGGCGCGCTGGCCGAAGAGCGCGTGCACCTGATCGTGATGCTCATCGCGGGCGAGAACGCGCGCGATTACCTGCAGGTGCTCGCGTCGATCGCGCGGCAGGTGAAGGACAAGGATCTCGTCGACAACCTCGTCAACGCGCCGGACCTCGACGCGCTGCACGAGCGGCTGGTGGGCGGCTTCGGCGGCCTGCGGGCGATCGAGGCCCAGCAGAACCGCATCAACCGCCTGCTTTTCCGCGAGGCCGAGCGGGTCGCGAAGGGCGCCGGCTGCGCGTCGCTCGTGATCTTCGGTGACACGTTCATCGGCGGGCTCCAGCCGGGCGTGCTCCGCTCGAGCCTCAAGACCATCCTCGTGACGCGCAACGCGCTCGAGCTGGGCGACGACGGCGAGGCGCGGTTTCACGAGACGATCCAGGTGCGCTCCTTTTCGCGGCAGCGTCTCGCCCAGCTGCGCAGCGCCATGCTCGTGGCGCTCACGCGCGGGGTCGTGAAGTTCACCGACCGCATCTGCTGCGTCGGCGGCATCACGGGCAGCAACCAGTTCGACACGCTGGTGGTCGTCGACATCGAGCGGGAGTTCCAGACGCTCCTCACCGGCTCCACCGCGGACCTGCTGCCGCCCGACGTGAAGCCCGAGGTGCTCGAGCGGGTCATCGCCGTCGCCACCGAGCTGGCCGTCGAGGGCCGCGAGGGCCGCCCGGTGGGCTGCCTGTTCGTCGTGGGCGACAACGAGCGCGTCGCGACGATGTCGAAGCCCCTCGTGCTGAATCCGTTTTACGGTTACAAGGAGGAGGACCGCAACATCCTGAACCCGTTCATGGACGAGACGGTGAAGGAGTTCTCGTCGATCGACGGGGCGTTCCTGATCCGCGGCGACGGGGTGGTCGAGTCGGCCGGCAGCCTGATCCAGGCGATGGACAGCACGCACACGCTGCCCGGCGGCCTCGGCGCGCGCCACGCGGCGGGGGCCGCCATCAGCGTCGCGGCCAATTGCATTTCCATCGTGGTCTCCTCGAGCACGGGGCAGGTGACGCTGTTCCGGCGCGGCGTGATGCTCCCGCTGACGGAGAAGCGTCGCTGAGCGGCGGCGGGCGGATCGCCGGATGCGGCGGGGGGTTTAGCGGCTTGCCAGCGCCGGCGGCGCGCCGTGCAGTCGGCGCATGGCCATCCTCGGATCCCTTGAAACGGTGCGGGCGCAGAGTCCGCACACGGCGGCGTTCGCCACGGCTTTTGCGTACGCGCAGGAGGTGCGGCGCGAAGGCTCGGCGGCGCACGCGCGCTTATTTGCGCTGGAGCCGGGCAAGGCGGCGCGGGTGGAACTGGGCGACGGAGTCTTCGCCATGGAGCAGGCGTACCTCACGAAGCCGCGGGCCGACGGTTTCTTCGAGTCGCACCGCCGGCTCATCGACGTGCAAGTCGTCGTCGCCGGTCGCGAGGTCATCGAGGTGATCGACGCCGCGCGCAGCACCGTGCAGGTGCCCTACGACGCTGAACGCGATTTCACCCACCACGCCGACGCCGCCGGCGCGTCGATCGCGCGGCTGGAGGCGGGGGATGTGGCGGTGTTTTTCCCCTCCGATGTGCACATGCCGGGACTGCGGGCCGGAGCCGAAGCCGTGCTGGTGCGCAAGACCGTGGTGAAGGTTCCGGTCGCTTGAAGGCGCCCCGGCTCCGGGGATGAATTACCGCCACCAGTTCCACGCCGGCAACTTCGCCGACGTCCTGAAGCACGTGCTGCTCGTCGAGCTGGTGCGCGCCCTGCAGCGGAAGGAGAAGGGTTTCGTCTTCCTCGACACGCACGCGGGTCGCGGACGTTACGACCTCGCGGCGGCCGCCTCCGGAGACTCGCAGGCCCGCCGGCCCGAGTGGCCGGAGGGCGTCGGGCGGCTATGGAACGCGACCGGGCTGCCGGAGACGTTGGTGTCCTACCTTGCACTGGCGCGGGCGCACGACGAGTCGCGTGGCAACCTGGCGGGAGCGCCGCGGTTTTACCCCGGTTCGCCGCTGCTGGTCGCCGCGATGGCGCGGCCGGTGGATCGTCTCGTGCTGTGCGAACTCAATGCGGCCGAGTGCGACGCGCTTCGCGGCGTCATGGCGCCGGCGCGCCGCTGCGAGGTGCGGTGCGCCGACGGTTACGCGGAGCTGTCCGCGGTGCTGCCTCCGCTCGAGCGGCGCGCGCTGGTGCTGATCGACCCGCCCTACGAGGCGCAGGATGAGTTCGCGCGGGCGTTCGCCGCAATGAAGGAGGGTCTCCGCCGGCTCGCCGGCGGCGTCTTCGCCCTTTGGTACCCGCTCACGGGCCGGGCGCGCGCCGATGACATTGTGGCGGCTTTGCGCGAATTCGCCCCCGCGCCGGTGTTGGCGGTGGAGCTCAATGTGGCTGCGGTTGGCGCCGGCCCGCGCCTCAGCGGGTGCGGTCTCGCGGTGGTCAATCCGCCTTGGCGTTTCGATGCCGCCGCGGGCGAAGCGGCAGCAGCGCTCGCGGCGCTGCTTGGCCAAGGTCCCGGGAGCGGCGGGCGGGTCGAGTGGGTCGTTCCGCCGACCTGAGATTTACCTGGGTCTCAATCCTCCGGCAGCAGGCGCGGTCCGCCGCGGGGGTGGCGGAGGTTGCTAC
>JBJTCH010000296.1:0-8226 GCA_046091745.1 Opitutaceae bacterium | reverse complement strand
CGCCCCGCTTCCCCGCCGCCAGTTCCTCGTCGCCACCGCGGCCGCGCTCGCCGCCACCCGCCTGCCCGCCGCCTCCCCGGCCGAGCCGATCATCGATATCCACCAGCACACCAACTACGGCGGCGGCCGCGACAAGACGACCTACGCGCCCATCCTGCCCCGCCCGCGCAACGACGACGAGTTGGTGAGCCACCAGCGCGGCCTCGGCATCACCACCACGATTCTCCTGCCCTCCGGCCGTCCGGTGAACCGCGGCTCCACGCACAACGGACGCGCCAACGGGCTCGACAGCACCTGCACCGGCAACGAGGACTGCCTCGCCGTCGCCAAGCGCCATCCGGGCGAATTCGTCTTTGGCGCCAACGAGGTCAGCGACCTCGAGGAGGCGCCGGCCGTGATCGAGAAATACCTCAAGCTCGGGGCGGTCGTGATCGGCGAGCAGAAGTTCGGCGTGGAGAGCGACTCACCCGCGATGCAGCGGCTCTACGAGCTGGCCGCCGCTTACAACGTGCCAATCCTGATGCACTGGCAGACGGGCAGCTACAACCACGGCTTCGACCGTTTTCACCGGATGCTCGCGAAGTATCCGAAAACCAACTTCATCGGCCACGCCCAGACGTGGTGGGCCAACATCGACGCCGCCAACGTCGACGATCCGCGCAACCTCTACCCCACCGGCAAGGTCAAGGCGGGCGGCCTCACCGACAAGTACCTGCGCGATTACCCGAACATGTACGGTGACCTGTCGGCCGGCTCGGGGCTCGGCGCCTTCGCCCGCGATCCCGAGCACGGCGCCGCCTTTCTCCTCCGGCACCAGGACAAACTCATGTACGGCAGCGACTGCAACGACGCCACCGCCGTTCCCGTGCAATGCTCCGGCATCCGCCAGCTGCAGCAGATCCGCCGCCTCGTCACCGACAAGACCGCCGAAAGAAAAATCCTCTTCGGCAACGCCAAGCGGCTCTTCCGGCTCTGATCCGGCCCGCCGGCCACGCCGACGCCTCACTGCTTCTTCCGTTTCTCCTTCTCGGCGCGCTTCGCCTGCTTGGCGGTGACACGCTCCTGCCGGAGTTCCGGTGGTCGTGCATCGGAATAGCGTTCCAGTTCGGCCTGCAGCGCCTTTGCCGCCGTCGCGGAATCACCGGTCAGCGAGTCGACTTTCAGCGCCCTTTGCTCCCAAGGATCGGAGCCTAGGTCGAAAAACCTGCCGTCGCGATAGAGCTTGTGGCGGGTGCTCATCGCAAACTCCCACTTCGCCACCGGGCCGCCGTCCGAGGCGTACCACGCGTAGAGCGCGTCCCTCGGCCGGCCTTTCTGCCCGAGCAGCTGCGGATAAAAACTCACGCCGTCCCCGGGGTAACCGTCCGGCAATTTCGCCCCGGCGGCGTCGAGCAACGTCGGCAGGAAGTCGGTGCTGCCGATCAGGTCGCCGTTGACCGTCCCCGCCGGCACTTTGCCGGGCCAGCTGGCGATCAGCGGCACATGCGTCCCGCGCGCGTGGCTGCGGCCCTTGCCGCCGGGGTAGGGCTCACCCTTGAAGCGCGAGGTGATCTCGATGCCGGTGCCGTTGTCGCCCAGGAACAATACGAGCGTGTTTTCCCGCAGGCCGAGGCTGTCCAGCCGTGCCATGAACTCCCCGACCGTCCGGTCCAGATAGGCGACCATCGCCGGAAAATTCTCCGCGTTCTGGTTGCCGCGCTCGCCGGTGCGGGGGTCCCACTTCGGGCTCTCGGGCGTCGGCTGGTAGGGCGAGTGCGTGAGCACCATCGGATAGTAGAGGAAAAACGGCCGGTCGCGGTGGCGGGAAACGAAGTCGATCGCGAACTCGTTGAGAATCGCCGGTCCATAGCTGCCGGGCGGATAACTCCGCGGCTCGCCGTTGAAATCGAACCCCGGATTGCCGTAACGCGACTCGCGGCTGCGGTGGTGCCAGAGCAGCGCCTCGTCGAATCCAAAGTGCCGCGGCGAATCCGGTTCCGAACCGAGCTGCCATTTGCCCGCGATACCCGTGACATAGCCGGCGGACTTCAGGAGCTGCGCGAACGTGACCGCCCGCCGGTCCATCGCCCCGAACTCGATGTAATTCCGCGCGTTCGAGAGCCCGGTCATCAGCTGCACGCGCGTCGGCGTGCACAGCGGCTGCACGTGGCAGCGTTCGAACCGCATCCCGCTCGCGGCGAGGCGGTCGACGTTCGGCGTCTGGTACGACTCGCCGCCGTTCGCCGTGATGCACTCGTAGCCGAAGTCATCGGCCAAAATCACCACCAGATTGGGCCGCTGCGGCGCGGCGGCGGCGAGGCTCGTCGTGGCAAGGCCGCCAAAAGCGACCAAGTGAAGCGCGAGGAGGCGGATGTTCATGGGGATCGTGCGCCGGGAGTTCCCAGGGCCGTGACTTGATGAGGAACCCGGCCACGCCCGGCAACCGGAGAACACCCCGGAAAGGCAGGTCGGCGACGGTACCGCTTGCCGCGGTTGCGATCCGACGCTGGTGCGGCCGGGACTCGCCTCCAACGTCCGATGCCGCCTTGACGTTATTCCCTTTTTGGGAACCTATTTTCCGCGGAATCGCTGCATGCACGTCATTTCCCGGAAAACGCTGGTCGACTTCTGGCGGGATCACCGCGCCGCCGAGATGCCGCTGCGCGCCTGGTTTCACGAAGCCAAGGTCGCCCGTTGGAAAAGCTTTTCCGACATCAAGCGCCGATTCCCCTCCGCCGACCTTCTGCCCCATCATCGCGTCATCTTTGACATCAGGGGCAACCACTACCGTCTCGTGGTGAAAATCCACTACAACACCGGCGTGGTGTTCATCCGCTTTATCGGCACGCACGCTGAGTACGACCGCATCAATCCCGCCACCATCTGAACATGTATCCCAGAATCATCAAAACCGCGGCGGAGCACGCCGCCGCCCTCGCCCACGTCGAGACCCTCATGGATGCCGCGCCCGGCTCCAAGGCCGAGGCGGAGCTCGAACTCTGGGGCCTGCTGATCGAGAAATTCGAGGACGAGGCTTTCCCGATCAACCAGCCCGACCCCGTTGCCGCCATCGAGTTCCGGATGGACCAACTCGGCCTGAGCCGGACCGATCTCGTCCGTCACATTCCAAACAGGAGCAAGGTATCCGAGGTGCTCGGCCGCCGCCGCCCGCTCAGCCTCTCGATGATCCGTTCGCTGCACAAGGGCCTCAAGATCCCGGCCGAAGTTCTCCTGCAAAAACCGCGACTCAAAAGAAAACGCGTCGCCGCGTGATCTCAGCGCGATTGCCGTCCACCCGATCATTTACCCTGTCGCCAGAGCTCCGGACCCACCCCGCTCAGTCGTCCTTGATCTTCCCCAGCTGGCGGGTCTCGGCTTTCACCTCGGCGACGAAGCCGACGGCGATCCGGTGCAGCTCGGCGGTTTTCTCCGGGAGTCGTTTCGCCAGGTTGTCCGCCTCGCGCAGATCGCGCGACAGGTCAAAGAGCTCCACCTCACCCGTGGTCCAGTTCTTCACCAGCTTCAGGTCGCCCCGGCGCACCGCGGTCTGCGCACGGCGGTCGATCGCCTGGTGAAACATCAGGTACGGTCGCGCGCGCCGCACTTCCCCCACTCCGCCGTTGAGCCAGACCCCGCGCAGGCTGCCGCCGTCGATCGTCTCGGGCAGCTTTTCCCGGTAGCCGGCGAAGTCCGCGAAGGTCGGCAGAAAATCCAGTCCTGTGACGGGCACGCGGCTGACACTGCCCGCCTTCACGCCGGGACCGGCCACGATGAACGGCACCCGGATGCCGCCTTCGTAGAGCGTGCCCTTGGCGCCGCGCAGGGGATAATTGGGCCCCTGCCCTTTCTCTGCCGCGCCGGGTAAACTCGGCCGGCCGCCGTTGTCGGACATGTAGATCACATAGGTCCGCTCCGCGAGGCCGAGGGCGTCGAGACGGTCGAGCAGCCGGCCCACCGCGTCGTCGAGGTCCTCCGTCATCGCGGCGAACACATCGAGGTTGTGCTTGATGCCCGGCGGGCGCCCCCGCACCCGCGCCATCGCCTCAGGGCTGTGCTGGATTTCCAGGTGCACGGCGTAATGGGAGACCTGAAGGAAGAACGGCCGCCCGGAACGCGCCTGCTGCTCCAGAAAAACACCCGCTCGCTCCGTCAGCGTGCGCATCAGCTTCGGATCCTCGCGCTGAGTATCCCCACCCGCCTTACGGCCGCCACCGGTGTTGTTGCCGGTGACGCCGTCGCTTTCGTCGAAGCCCTGGTCGGCGGGACTCACGCCGTCGTAACGGTGGTCCCATTTCCCGAAATGCGCGGTCGCGTAGCGGGCATCGGCCGCCTTGAGCATCCGCGGGATGTTGAGCTGACGCCGATACGCCGCCGGCCAGTTCTCGCGGTCCTGCTGATACTCATGGCGCGCCGGGGTCTGCCCGACCTGCAGGCTGCGTCGTGTCGGGCAACAGTATGGCGCCGGCGCGTAGCCGTCGGTGAACAACATCCCGCGCGACGCGAGACGCTCGATCCGTGGCGTGCGGTGGTAGTCGCTGGCGGTATCGGGGTCGCCCGGGATCATCGGCTGCGACGTCCCCACCCAGCTCTGGTCGTCGGCGAGAATCAGGAGAAAACTCGGCGGCACCGCCGCCGGCGCCGCCCAAGCCACCGGCACGGCCAGAAGGAACCAAACCACGAGCCAGCCGGGAGGGGAAAAGCGGGGCATGCGTCGAGCCAAGCGCGCCTCGGGTCGCGGTCAAGGACCAGCCGGAACAAGCGAGGCGAGGCAGCGGGGATTTTTTGACCACGAAGGCCACGAAACACGCGAAACCTGCCGCATGTTGAGGGCATCGGTCCGATCAACGGTGTCGCATCTCGCGATTTGTGAAATCCGATTTACCCGGGGTTAAAACGAGTTCGGCTGGGAACGCATTTACGAGGCGTGGGGGTACCCGCGGAAAATACGGAAACGGGAGCGTCGGAGGAACCGAGTGACCGAAAGACGAAGGTACCGCCCTCCCCGGGTCTCGATGCTTTCAGCATTCGCTTCCGTTCGTCTCTTCACGATCGACCGCCCCCGGGTCGCGCCGGCGGGGCATCAGAATTTCGCCGAGAGGCTGGCCTGGAAGGCGCGGCCTGGCTGGCGCTGCACGGAGTTGGAGTCGGCGAGTTTGTAGATCTCCTGATTATCGAGTACGTTCTGGATCTTGGCGCCAAAAACGTACCGCACGCGCCCGGAGCCCGGCACCGCGTAGCGCAGGACGCCGTCGAAGCGCCACTTGCCGGGCATCGTCCACGATGGTGTGTTGGCGACGCCACCCAGGGTCGTGATGACCGCGGGGTCGATCGGACGGTCGCCCAAGTAGATTGAGCCGAGGGCGAGATCGAGGCCGCGGAGCGCGCCGGAGCGAAACGCGTACTTGTTGAACGCGGTGGCCATGTGGCGGGGCGCGTACATCGAGCGGGCGTTGGTGCGGGTGTCGCGCGTGTCGTTGTAGGCGTACCCGCCCATCAGGGACCAGGCCTCGGTGAAGCGCGCGTTGAGGCTGAACTCGACGCCACGGGAACGGATGCCGTCGATCTGCGTGTACCAGTCGCCATCGCGGTTCGGGTCGTCGACCGCGAGGTTCTGCTGGAGGATCTCGTAGACCGACACCAGGCCCTGCACCCGGTCGCGCACCAGGCTGAAGCGGAGCCCGAGTTCCTTCTGGTTGCCGCGCTCGGGGTCGAGCGGCGTGCCATCGGGCTGGCGCACGAACACCGGCACGAACGAGCTGTTCACATTCGCGTAGATCGTGGCGGAGCGCGCGGCGTTCAGATGCCAGACGGCGCCCGCGCTGAACGTCGTGGAGTCCGCGTGGTTGTCGTACGTCTGGACCCCCGTGAGCCCGTTGCGCCGGCGGTCATCGGTCGCGGTGTGACGCACCCCGCCGGTGAGGAAAAACCGCTCCTCGAAAAACGACGCCACGTCGGCCGCGTACCACTCGGTGTTCTCGGTGCGATCCAGGTTGCGGTTGCCGGCGGGCAACGGCGGGCGGTCCGCCTTGGCGGGGACGGGTGGCGAGCGTTCCGGATCCACCGCATTCAACGGCGGGATCATGTGCGGGTTGTAGCCCGCCCGGCGCACATCGGCCAGGACCTCCGCCAGCGTGAGCGTGGGAAAGATGTTGTAGCGGGTGCCGACGCTGGCGGTCGGCCAACGCTGGTTGAGCGTCGCGGCTGTGGCCGCCAGCCCCCCGCGGTTGTAGATGCCGTCGCGGTTCCAGATCTCCCCGTCGGACGAGTCCCAGCTGAAGCCGGCGAGGGCGCGGTGGCGCACCGGACCGGTGGCGAACGTGGCGAGGACCTCGTTCCGCGAGCGCCAGTTATCCACGTCCTGCGTGCGCACGCGCCAGCGGCGCGGCATGAGGACGGCGTCCTTCAGGATCGTGAGCGACCCCTGCTCCGGCTGGTGCTCGTCGTAGAGCTGGTCCTTGGTGTCGTGCGCGGCCTGCAGGCGCAGCTGCACCGCGGGACCGAACGAATGCTGCACGTCGAGCATCGTGAAGCCGCGGTCCCAGCGGCGGATGTCGCCCGCCGAGCCGTAGCCCTGCCGGTTGTTGCCATAGGCGAGGAACGATCCGTCGGGCAGCGCAAAACCGCGCGGCTCGGCGCGCATCATCGGCTGGCGCCACACCGCGCCGCCGTCCTCCTCGCGCACGAACAGATGCTCGAGGCTCACGCGCGTGCCGCGGGTCACCTGCCAGGAGACGATCGCGGACACGGCCTTCTCCCCAGGGGTGATACGGCGGTAATAGTAGCCGTCGTCGTAGACCGCCGTCAGACGATAGCGCACCGGCGAGGCGGCGGGGCCGACCGGGCCCGAGGAATCCAGCTCGGCGCGCCATGATTCGACCGGGCCGGCGCTGGCGCGCACGGTCGTCTCGTTGCGCGGCAGCGGGCGTTTGGTGACGCGGTTGACCGTCGCGGCGTAGCCGCCCTGACCGTAGAGCACGGCCGCCGGTCCCTTGAGGACCTCGACGCGCTCGACGTTGGCGAGCGAGACCTTGCCGATGCTCTCTTGCTGGAGAAACCCGTTCAGGAACTTGGTGTTGGCGTTCGCGAAGCCGCGCACCGTCCAAGAGTCGTTGTTGGAGGTCGGCACGAAGCCAGGAACATATTCGAGCACGTCCTCCGTGCTGCGCGCCAAGGTGTCCTCCAGGAACTGCTGGTTGAGCACGGTCACGTTCATCGGGATGTCGCCGATGGCGGTGTTCATGCGCGTGACCTCCGCGGCGTGCGTCGACTGGTAGCCGATGTCGCGGGCGGTGGTGACCTCGAAGGCCGACAAAGCGACGGTCTCTCCCGGGGCCGGCGGCCGCGGGGCGGGCGCGGTCTGCCCCAGAAGGGTGGCCGGGAGGAGACTGAGGATGAGGCGGGTTTTCATGGTAAGGAGGTGGGGTTGGGAGGGACGCCGGAACCAATCCACCTTTGATGTCAGTCGGAGACGTTGGTGATGTGTTGGGTTGAGCGTTCGGTGGCAATCCCAGGCTCCGGGATGGACCGGCTTGGCGGTCCGGCCCGGAGCCTGGGATTGGTAAGGCATTCTTCGCTGCGAAGCGCCGTGGCGAGTCGTAGCCAAGCGAGCCGTGCGGCCGCTCGGTGTTGTAGTCCTGACGGAAGTCTTCGGTGACGACGCGGGCCTCCGTCCGCGTCCAGAGCTGCCCGCGGTTCAGGCATTCGTCGCGGAAGCGACTGTGGAAGCTTGCGCCGAACCCGTTCTCCCACGGGCTCGCTGGAGTGATGTAGATGGTTTTGATCGTCTGGTCGGCCAGCCATTGCTGGAGATCCTTCGCGATAAACTCCGGCGCACCGTGCTCGGCGATGGCGGCACGGACCAAGTTGATGACGTCGGCGGAGCCGATGCGCCGCTCGGGCCGCAGGACGTGAGCGTCTTTCGTGTGCTCGGCGAGCACGGTGAGCATCCGCAAGGCCCCGCCGTGCACGGTGGCATCGGCGATAAAGTCCCACGTCCACACCTGCCCGCGGTGGGTGGCCTGGGTCGGCAGCCCCGTGGATACGCCACGGCGCACCTGGCGTTTGCGCGGCGGCGGCACCCGCAAGCCTTCGGCTTGCCGCACCCGCTGCACCTGCTTGCGGCTCACTCTCCAGCCTTCCCACCGCAAGAGCGCCACGATCCGGCGGAAGCCGAAGCGCGGATGCGCGGCCGACCGGACCTGGATCCGCGCCACCATCCGCGACCGATGCTCCGTCGGCGGCCGTGCG
>JBJTCH010000295.1:0-2639 GCA_046091745.1 Opitutaceae bacterium | reverse complement strand
GGTGCGCGGCTTCCTGCCGACGGGCGAGGCGGTGCAGTGGGGCACGGCGACGAAGAAGTTTTCGGCCGGGTTCAATCTGCGCGACCTGTGGATCGGCAGCGAGGGCAGGCTTGTAGTGGTGTCCGGCGCGGTGCTGAAGCTCATCCCGCGTCCGGCGCAGCGCTGGACGCTGCTGACGTCGTTCCGCGACGAACCGGCGGCGCTGCAGGCGGCGCTCGCGTTGTTCCGGCGGCGCGTGCAGCCGGCGATCTGCGAGTATCTTGACCGCGGCAGCGTGCTGTGCGCCGAGCGGGCGACAGGGCGGGTGGTTTTTCCCGGACAATCGGGGCGTCCGGTGGTCCTCCTCGAGTTCGCGGGTTCGGCCGCCGAGGTGCGCGAGCAGCGCAAGGCGGCCCTCGAGTGGGCGACGGAGTGCGCGACGGCGCACCGCGCGGCGCGGTCGCGCGACGAGGCCGAGGAACTCTGGGCCGTGCGTCGCAAGTGTTCAGGCGCGATGTTCGAGCTCGGCGATGCGAAGCTCAACGAGGACGTCGTCGTGCCGATGCGCTCCTACGTGAAACTCGCTCGCTTCCTCGAGCGGTTGAAGCGGGAGAGCGGGCTGCACATCCCGACGTTCGGCCACCTCGCCGACGGCAATCTGCACGTGAACATCATGTACCGCCGCGCGGTGCCGGCCGAGCGCCGCGCCGCGGAGAAGGCGGTCGACCGACTCATGCGCGAGGTGGTCGCGCTGGGCGGGGCGATTTCCGGCGAGCACGGGATCGGCCTCGCGAAGTCGCCGTTCCTGCGGCTGCAGCATTCGCCGGCGCAGGTGCGGGCGATGCAGGCCGTGAAGCGCGCGCTCGATCCGCGCGGGATCCTTAACCCGGGGAAAATGTTCGAGCGGTTCGAAGTGTGGAAACACCCGCGGCTCGAGGTGAAGCTGCCCTGGGACCACAAGTGACCCGGCGCGGCCTCGCCGCAACCTCACCGCGGGACTCAGCTAGTGAAGGGCTCTTGATTTGCTCCGCAGGTGAGTAACCACGGATGAACACTGATGGACACGGATCAATGTGGTTTGGCTGTAGCCGGGGTCCGGTGACCCCAGCGCATGCAGGAACCGCGACGGCAGAATTGGCCTACGAACGATCAGCGAAGGAGGAAGGCTCGGCTGAGGAGGAAGGCTTTTCCGAATCGCTCCGCGTTTTTGACCGCGGATTTCGCTGATGGCGCGGATAGAGACGGAGGGGCGTTCGGCGTTGCCGAATGACGGGAGCGAACGTTCGGGGTGGAACAGGAAGGCCGGGAGGATCGTGAAGGCCAGCGGCGCCGGATCTGTGGCATCTGAGAAATCTGTGGTTAACCCGCCGTCTCGTCCTTCGTCCTGTCCTCCGACTCATCCTCCGTACGTCAGGCGAAGGAGAAATCTACGGCAAATTAGGAAGGCGTTTCCGAGGAAAACGGGGCTTTCGCCGCAGCTCGCGAGGACCGGGCAGATTACGGCGAAGGAGGCGCGACCGGGAGAAGCCGGCTGAGAAAAACTAAGTCCCGAAATGCAGCCGTATAGGTCACCACAGCGGATCCCGCTGCGCCGCGTTCCATTCCTCCCAGCGTTTCACCAGGGACTCCAACCGCGCGGGTTCCTTCGCGGCTAGGTCGGTCGTCTCGCCGAGGTCGGTCGCGAGGTTGAACAATTGCCACGATCCCGCCTGGCGCGGACCGGCGTCGCGGACGATCTTCCAGTCGCCCAGGCGCAGGGCCCGGCGTTGTCCCATGCGCCAGAAGAACGGGCGCGGTTCCGCCGAAGGTAATTTCACGAGCGCGGCGAGGTCGGTGCCGTCGAGTTCTCCGGCCGGCGCGTTGATCCCCGCCGCCTTGAGGGCGGTCGCCGCGAGATCGAGCGAGATCACGGGTGTTTCGACGGTCTTGCCGGCGGGAAGAGCCCGGGGCCAGCGGGCGAGAAAAGGCACGCGGATGCCGCCCTCGAAAAGGGAGCCTTTCTCGCCGCGTAGCGGGGCATTGCTCGAGGTGAGCTCGCGCGTGGGGCCGCCGTTGTCGGAGAGAAAAACGACCAGCGTGTTTTCCTCGAGGCCGTGGGCGTGCAGCTGGGCGAGCACGAGGCCGACGCTCTCGTCGAGGTGCGCGAGCATCGCGGCGAAGATGCGGCGATGAATGTCGGGGATGTGGCTGAACTTCTCCAGGAAACGATCGGCCGCCTGCATCGGGCTGTGCACGGCGTTGTAGGCGAGGGTGAGGAAGAAGGGCTGCGCGCTGTGCCGCTGGATGAAGTCGCAGGCCTCGCGGGTGAACGCGTCGGTGAGATGGGCGGTCTCGTTTTCCGGCTGGCTGCCGCGGAGGATCGGGTTGTCGGCGTCGTAGTCGGGTTCCTTGCTGCCGAGGTGCGTGCTCCAGATCACGCGGCCGTCGGGCGAGGTCCATCGGCCCGTGCCGCCATCGGGCAGCGCCGGCCGCCGGAGCCAGGTGGTCATGCGGGGCGCGGACGGCGCGGTGTAGTAGTGGCCCTCGTGGAGGAAGCCGAAGAACTCGTCGTAGCCGCGGCGCAGCGGATGAAAGGGCGCCGTGCCGCCGAGATGCCACTTGCCCACGAGCGCGGTGGCGTAACCCGTCTCGCGCAGCCGTTGCGCGAGCGTCCGCTGGTC
>JBJTCH010000294.1:0-21255 GCA_046091745.1 Opitutaceae bacterium | reverse complement strand
TTACCACGTGGACCGGCTCGGTGAGGCGGCGATCCTCGAATGGTTTGCGCGGCATTGGCCGCGCGCGTGGCCGGTGGAGATCGTGATGGAGGGTTTGGAGGACGACGCGGTGACCTTTCCCGCGGGCACGCCGGTCGGGCGCACCGCGTGGAAGTGCATCCTTGATCCGATCGACGGCACCCGCGGCCTGATGCACGACAAGCGCGCAGCGTGGAGCCTCGCCGGCCTCGCGCCGCAGCGTGGGGCGCGGACGGGACTCGCCGACATCGTGGTCGCCGCGATGACCGAGTTGCCGACGTCAAAGCAGGGCCGGGCGGACCAGCTGAGCGTGGTGCGCGGGAAGAAGGTCGTGGCGACGAGGATCGATCTCGCGTCGGGCGCGCGGCGCCGGTGGCGTCCGCGTCCCTCGGGAGCAGACCATTTCGAGCACGGCTTCGCGTCGATCGCCCGGTTCTTTCCGGAAGGGAAGGCGCTCCTCGGGGCTTTCGAGGAAGCGCTGTGGCGCGAGCTGGGCCTGCTGGGCCAGCGCGGCGGCCAGCTGGTTTTCGACGACCAGTACCTTTCGACCGGAGGGCAACTCCACGAGTTGATCGCGGGTCACGACCGCATGCTCGGCGACCTGCGTCCGCCGGCTTACGCGAAGCTCGGCCTGGGGGGCGCGGCGCTCTGCTGCCACCCCTACGATATCTGCGTGGAGCTCATCGCGCGCGAGGCGGGCTGTGTCGTCGAGGCGCCGGGCGGCGGGCCGTTGCGCGCGCCGCTCGACACCGTTTCGCCCGTGGCGTGGATGGGCTACGCTAATCCGACGCTCGCGCGCGCGGTGCGCCCGGTGCTGCGGCGACTGATACGAGAGCTGTTTTGAAAAGGGGAAAACGCGGAAGAGCGTCGGAGTGGGTCCAAGCGCTGGACACAGAGGGCAAGGAGGGCCGATTCGAGTTCACCAAGTCTGATCCACCGGACCGAGGCTCAGGCCGTAACGCGCTCCCGCTTCGGTCCGCGGGTGCGGTTACCTTCTGCGAGAGAGGGCGGCCGTTTCCGGCGCGTCACTTCTTCGTGTTTTTACCCTGACCTTCCTCGCGCGGCTTCCAGTCGGGAGAATCCGAGCGGGCGGTTTTCAGGTAGGCGTCAATGCGCGCCGCAATCTCGGGGTGCCGGGCGGCGACGTTTTCCTTTTCGCCGAGGTCGTTCTCGAGGTCGTACAGCGCGACGGGGGCGGAAAGGGAGCGTTCGCGTATGCCTTTCCAGCGTCCTTGGTAAAGGGCGGCCTGGCTGAAACCGCGTTCGTGGAATTCCCAATAGAGGAACTCGCGCCCGGGTTGTTTGGCCGCGCCGCGGAGGGTGGGCGCGAAGCTCACGGAATCGAGGCCGGCGGGCGCCGCGGCTCCCGCCAGCTCGGCGGCGGTGGCGAACCAGTCGCCGAAATACGCCACGTGCCGGCTCTCCGTCCCGGGCTTCACGGTGCCGGGCCACCAGGCGATCGCGGGAACGCGAATGCCGCCGTCGGTCAGGCTGCGCTTGATGCCGTTCAGCGGGCCGCCGGGTTGGAAGCGCGACAGGTCGTGGTTGCTCTCGTTGTGCGGGCCGTTGTCGCTCGTGAAGATCACGAGCGTGTTCTCGGCGAGCCCGAGCTGACGCAGGTGCGCGAGCATGCGGCCGACGTAGCTGTCCATCCGCGTGATCATCGCGGCCTGACCCTTGTCCGGCTCGGGCCAGTCCTTGCCGGCATAGGGTCCGAAGTCGGGCACGTGCGCGCCGTTCTTGAGCTCACGCGTGCGCTCGTTGTTGGCGTGCGGGATCACCATGCTCCAATAGAGGAAGAACGGGCGCTGCTGGTGGTTCGCGACGAACTTGAGGGCCTCGTCGGCGAAGAGATCGTCGGCGAACACCACGGCTTCCGTGGCGTAGCCGGCGCCGGGTACCGGGCCGACCGGCGTGACCTTGTTGGGCAGCGCGATCCGCTCCTCGTTGCGCCAGAGGAACGCGGGGAAGTGGTTATGGGCGTGCGTCTGGTTGAGGTAGCCGAGGAAATAGCCGAACCCGTGGCGGCGCGGCAGGCCGCTCTCGGCGGCGCCGACGTCCCCGAGACCCCATTTGCCGATCAGCGCCGTGGCGTAGCCGGCGGACTGCAACGTGCCGGCGACGGTTGCGTCGCCCTCGCGGAGGGCCTGCGCGGCGGGATTCGTGGTGCCCGCGTTGCCGCGCACGCGGGTGCGGCCGTGATGGCGCCCGGTCATGAGCACGCTGCGCGACGGAGCGCAGACGGTCGCGCCGGCGTAGAACTGGGTGAACTTGAGGCCCTCGTTCGCCATCCGGTCGAGGTGCGGCGTGACGGTGACCTTCTGGCCGTAGCAGCCGAGGTCCCCGTAGCCGAGGTCGTCGGCCATGATCCAGATCAGGTTTGGTTGACGCGCCGGTGCCGCGGGCGCGGCGAACGGCGTCAAGAGGGCGAGTGCGACCAGCAGGCTTCGGGCGTTCATGGCGGAGGAAATCATCCGGACTTCAGCTTCTTCTTGCCCTTCGCCGGGGCGGCATCGGGTGCGGGCGGGGTGTATTGCGGGTTACGTTCCGAGGGGACCAGCGCGCCGGTGAACTTCATCCACGCGAGGAGGCGGTCGAGCATCTCGTCACGCTTGGCCGGATTGCTCCGGGCGAGATCGTTGCGTTCACCGAGGTCGGTGTTGAGGTCGTAGAGTTCCACGGCCCGGTTGGTGTCGATCCGCGCGCGGCCGCCGTCGAGCTGCCATTCCTCGTGGAAGAGGTGCAGCTTCCAGCCGCCCTCGTTCATGACCGTCACGGGTCGGCTGCGGAAGCCGTCGCGCACGTCGATATCGCGGCCGCGGGTGACCGGCTGGTTCAGGTAACCGGGAAAGTGCCAGAAGATCGCGCGCCGCTGGAGCGCGCCGTCGCCGCGGAACAGCGGGAGCAGGGACTCGCCGTCGAGCACCTTGCCGGCGGGCACCGGGGCGCCGGCGGCGGCGAGAAAAGTCGGATACAGGTCGAGATTGATGACGGGCGTGTCGTTGCGGCTGCCGGGCCGGATGACGCCGGGCCAGCGCGCGATGAACGGCTCGCGGATGCCGCCCTCGTAATAGCCGCCCTTGTTGCCGCGCAGCGGTTCCTGGGACGAGGCCTGCGTACCGCCGTTGTCGCTTGTGAACACGACGAGCGTGTCGCGCTCGAGGCCCAGCTCGGCGAGTTTCGCGAGCAGGAGGCCGATGCCCGCGTCGAGATCGTACAGGCAGGCCGCGTAGAGCGCGTTGCTGTGCTGCACGCCGGGTTTCTTGCGTTTGAACTTCTCCAGCGTCTCCGGCTTCGCCTCGAGGGCGGTGTGAATGGCGTAGTGGGGCAGGTAGACGAAGAACGGACGGTCGCGGTTCTTCTCCATGAACGCGCAGGCGCCGCGGGTGAGGGAGAAGATCCCCTTGGGGTTGGCGGCGTCCTTGGCCTCGGCGTCGCCCCACGTGTGGTGCGATTGGTGCACGGTGTCGAAGCCCTGCTCGCCCGGCTCCGCGCCTTCCGGTCCGTCGAGGTGCCATTTGCCGAAGATGCCGGTGGCGTAGCCCGCGGCCTTCATGGCGTCGGCCATGGTCACGTTATCCTTGGCGAGCCCGCTGCGGTTCGGGATGGGCACGAGTCGCTGGAATTCCTTTGGACCGCGGTCCGTGCTTTGCACGGCGTAGACGTGGTGACGCGGGGTGTAATTGCCCGAGAGCAGGCAGGCGCGGCTTGGGGCGCAATTGCCGGCGCCGGCGTAGGCGGCGGAGAAAACCATGCCTTGGGACGCCAGCCGGTCGAGGTTGGGCGTCTCGTGGAAGTCGTTGCCCTGGTAGCCGACGTCCTTCCAGCCGAGATCGTCGGCGAAAATCAGCACGATGTTCGGCGGGCGGGCGGTGGCGGTCGCGAGACCGGCGGCGACGGCGGCGAGAAGGAGGATGGCTTTTTTCATCGGGGCGGATTCAGCGGATTTTCTGGTCGGGGAGCTCCTGCTTGATGCCCGCGTCGACGGGCATGCGGTCATTCTCCGGCGTGAGACCGACCTCGCGCATGGCCTGCAGCAGCTCGCGCTGCATCTCGGCGACGACCCCGGCGTAGCGCGGGTGGTCGATCAGGTTGCGGCGCTCCTCGGGGTCGAACTCGATGTTGTAAAGCTCGGCCCGGTGACGGTCGGGACCGCCGTCGCCGTGCGGGGAGCGCGAATACTTCCACGACTCGGTGCGGACGGCGCGGACGTTCGGCGTGTAGGGGAACTGCTTCTCGTAGTTGTAGTGGTAGAGCCATGATTTGCGCCACGCCGGGTCGCCCTGCTGCACGAGTTGTTTCCACGAGCGCCCGTGGATGCCGGTGAGGGCCGGGGCGCCGGCGAGTTCGAGCAGGCTGGGCGCGACGTCGACCGTGAGCACCTGCTGGTCGATCACGCGCGGACGATCGGTGGGGGTGAGGCCGGGGTAACGCACCAGCTGCACGATCCGCATGCTCGGCTCGTGGGCGGTGCGCTTGTCGACCATGCCGTGCTCGCCGTTGAGGATGCCGTTGTCGCTCATGAACACGATGATCGTGTTATCGAGCTCGCCGCGTTCGCGCAGCAGGGCGTGGAGCCGGCCGACGCTGTCGTCCACGGAGAGAATCGTGCCCCAGTAGGCGCGGGTCATCGCCTCGAAGTCCTTCACCGCGGCGGGCGAGTCGTCGGGGAATTTCTTCCGCCACTCGAACAACGGTCCGTAGATGCCGTGCCACGTGTGGAGCCGCTCGCGGATCCACGCGGGTTTGTCGTCCAGCATGAACGCGGTCTCCGGGTAGGGCACCGGCACCTGGGCGAACGTCCGCTCGTACTTCGGTTCGGGGAAATAGAAACTGTGCGGCGCCTTGTGGCCGATCATGAGCAGCCACGGCTTGCCGTCGCGCGGCCGGCGCAGCCAGTCCTCGGCCATCCCGGTCACGACGTGCGTGTAGTAGCCCTTCACGACCTCGCGGCGGGTGCCGTTGAGGTTGAACTCGGTGTCGAAGTACTTCCCCTGGCCCTTGTGGGTGACGAACCAGTTGAAGCCGGGGCGCGGCTCGTCGTTGTCCTCCCCCATGTGCCACTTGCCGATGTAGGCGGTGTCGTAGCCGGCGGCCTGCAGCACGCGCGGGAAACTTGGCAGCGCGGCGGGGTACTCGGTGAAGTTGTTGGTGACGCCGTGCGCGTGGGCGTAGAGGCCGCTCAGGATGCTGGCGCGGCTGGGTGAGCACAGGGACGTCGTGCAGAAGGCGTTGCGGAAATACACCCCCTCGCGGCCGAGGCGGTCGATGTTCGGCGTCCGCAGGTGCCGGTGGCCGGCGAGCGAGAGGGCGTCCCACCGCTGGTCGTCGGTCAGGATGAACAGGATGTTCGGACGCTGGGCGGGCGCGGCGAGGGCGAGGACGGGCAGGGCGAGCGACAACAGGAGGCGCTTCATGGGAGAAGGGGTTGATCGACGGAAAAGAACGCGCCGGCGGCTGGCAACCGCCGGCGCGGGCCGCGCGAGGGCGCGGACGGAATGTTACTGGGGGATGGGGTCGCCGCGGCGGACGGTCTTGCCCTCCCACACGGCCTCGTCGGTCTTGCGATCGTAGGTGAGCACGCGGTTGGCGCTGCCGGGAGCGGGAGGCAGATCGACCTTCGGGAGCCACTTGCGGTGTTCGGCCGCGATGGCGGCGAACTCGGGGCGACCGATCACGTTGGTCCACTCGCGCGGGTCGGCGTCGTGGTCGTAAAGTTCCTCGGTGCCGTCGGCGTAGCGGATGTAGCGCCAGCGTTCGCTGCGGATGCCGTGGTTGCCCTGGTTGTGGCTGGTGATGGCGGGGCGCTCGCGTTTCGTGGCGGCGTTGCGGAGCTGCGGCACGAGGCTGAGGCCCTCCAGGTCGTTGCGCGCCGGCAGACCACAGAGCTCCACGAGCGTCGGGTAAATGTCCATGAGCTCCGCCGGTTGGCGCGAGCGGCCTCCGGGGGAAACGCCCGGGCCGGCGAAGACGAGCGGCACGCGGGTGCCGTTGTCCCAGAGGGTGTTCTTGCCGGTGATGCCCTTCTCGCCGAGATGCCATCCGTGGTCGCCCCAGAGCACGATCACGGTGTTCTGCGCGAGTCCGGCCTCCTCGAGCGCGGCCATGATGCGGCCCACCTGGGCGTCGACGAAACTCGTGCACGCGAGGTAGGAACGCACGAGGTTGCGCCACTGGTTGTTTTCGCGGACCCACTTGAGCCGCGGCTCGGGCAGGTTCCAGTGCAGGTACCAGGAGAATCGCGGGGTGTCGGCGCGGTCGTCCTCCTTCACCGGCGGCAGCACGCTGTCGTCGTCCGGATACAGATCGAACCACTTCTGGGTCGCGTAGCACGGCACGTGCGGGAGGAAAAACCCCGCGCTGAGGAAGAACGGCTGGTCCTTGGGGGCTGACTTGATCTGTTCGATGGCCCAGCTCGCGACCTGGTAGTCGCCCTTGTCCTCGTCCTTATGGGGGAACACGCCCCAGTCCATGAGCGGGTTGTTTCCCATCGGCGTATCGCCGATGAGCTTTTTCTCGGGCCGCACGCCCACGCCGGGGTTGGGCCCGATGACGTCGAATTCCTTCGGCGCGCCGACCGCGGCGGCGACTTTGGCGTTCTTGCCCTTGGCTTTGCCGCCGGCGCCGGGGGAACCCGCGCCACCGTGGTAGATCTTCCCCGCGGTGAGGGTGCGGTAACCGTTGGCCGCGAAGTGCTGCGGGAGCGCGACGCGGTCCTTCCACTCGGGGAGCGTGCGGAACCACGGCGCGAGGCCGTAGATGCCGGTGGTGGTGGGCCGCAGGCCGAGCATGATGCTCGTGCGCGACGGGTTGCAGAGCGGCGCGTTGCAATGCGCGTTGAGCATCGTGGTGCCGCGCGCGGCGAGACGGTCGATGTTCGGCGTCTTGGCCATCGGGTGGCCGCCCATATGGCCGATCCAGTCGTTCTGGTCGTCGATCGCGATGAAGACGACGTTGGGGCGGCGCGCCGGCTGATCGGCCGCGGAGGCGAGTGCGGCCGCGACGACCGGCAGGAGACAAAGGAGAAGCTTTCGCGGGGTAGTCATGGGGAAGCAGGTAAAAGAGGGCGGTTCAGTCCTTCACGGGCGCGCCCTTGTGATTGGCGAGGTGCTCGGGGCGGGCCTTGGCGTAGCGGTCGAGCACGGCCTGCAGGCGTCGCGCCTCGTCGGCGGCGGCACCGGAGAGCGCGGCGGTGCGCAGCGGCTGGTCCTCGAACGGATCCCTCACGAGGTCGTAGACGGTGCCGTCGCGGTAGAGCTTCAGGGTGCGGCCCTGCGCGAACTCGAACGTGGCGGCGCGGCCGCCGTTGCGGGCGTACCAGAGATAGTAAGAGTCGCGCGGGTTGCCCGGCCGGCCGAGGAGCTGCGGCAGGAAGCTCTGCCCGTCGATCGCCAGCTCCGCGGGCACGGTCGCGCCGCCGGCCTCGCAGACGGTGGGCAGGAAATCGACGCTGCACACGAGGTCGTCATTCACGCGCCCCGCCGGGATGCGGCCCGGCCAGTTGGCGATGAGGGGTGTGTGGTTGCCGCGCGCGGTGCGGGTGCCTTTGCCGCCTTTGTAATCGGCGCCCTTGAAGCGGGTCGTGACCTGCACGCCGGTGCCGTTGTCGCCGGTGAACAGGATGAGCGTGTTCTCCCGCAGGCCGAGCTCCTCCAGTTTCGCGACGAGCCGGCCGACCATCTTGTCCATGTACTCGGTCATGTCGGCGAAGTGCTTCACGTCGCGCTGCTCCTGCTCGCTCTTGAGCTTGGGATCCCACGCCTTGCTGTCGGGCGTCGCCTGGAACGGGTCGTGGGTGAGGATCATCGGGTAGTAGAGGAAGAACGGCTCCGCGCGGTGGCGCGTGACGAAGTCCAGGGCGAAGTCGCTGATGAGCTTCGGCCCGTACTCGCCCTGGTTGAAATCAAGTTCGCGGCCGTTGTGCTCGAGGCCCGGGTTGGCGTAGCGCGGCGGGCGGCGGGTGTGTTGCCAGAGGTAGGACTCGTCGAAGCCGAAATGCCGCGGAAGGCCGGGGTCCTTGCCGAGCTGCCACTTGCCGCAGATGCCGGTCGTGTAGCCGGCGCGTTTCAGCAGGTGGGCGAACGTCACGGCCTTCGGATCCAGCAGGCCGAACTCGATGTAGTTCCTGACGTTGTAGATCCCCGTCATCAGTTGCGCGCGCGTGGGCGTGCAGAGCGGCTGCACGTAGCAGCGCTCGAAGCGCATGCCGGTGGCGGCGAGGCGGTCGAGGTGCGGCGTGCGGTAGGATTCGCCGCCGTTGGCGGTCACGCACTCGTAGCCGAAGTCGTCGGCCATGATGAGCACGATGTTCGGCTTCCGCTCAGCGGCGGAGAACGCCCCGGCGGCGCTGAGCGCGAGAAGGGCGGCGAGACGGAGAGGGTGGCGAAGGGTTCTCATGGCGCCGACAGGATCGGGGCCCACGTGCCGTCGGCCAGCGTCGGGGCGACGCCCGAAGCGGGGTGCGCCGCCTTCGCGGCCTCGCGCAATTTGCGGGAAAGGTCGGCGACGGTCGTAGCGTGCTCCGGTTTCGCCGCGAGATTGGTGATCTCCAACGGATCGGCGTCGTGATCGTACAGCTCGCGGCCCTGCGCGCCCTCGTCCCACTCGGTGTAGCGCCAGCGCCCGGTGCGCAGGCTGTAGCCGAAGAAGCGCTTGCCCGGGGCCGCGCCGGCCTTGGGCGCGGGAGCCGCGGCGGGTGCGGTGGCGGCGGCCTTGGCGCGGCGCTTGCCGCCGGCGGGTGCTCCGGCGGCGGCCAAGGCCCCCGCGTTGCGCATCACTTGGGTGAGCGCCCAGCCGCGGCCGATCGCGGCGGGATCGCGGAGCAGCGGCGTGAGATCCTGGCCCTGGAGGTTGGACGGCGCGGTCACACCGGCGAGCGCGGTGAGGGTGGGGTAAAGGTCGATGTGGCCGACCGGCGAACGCGCGACGCCGCCGGCCTTGCTGACGCCGGGGGCGACGATCAGCAGCGGGATGCGCGCGCTTTCCTCGAACAGGCTTTGTTTCTGCCACAGGCCGTGCTCGCCCGTGTGGTAGCCGTGGTCGCTGGTGAAAACGATGATCGTCTTCTCGGCCAGCCCGAGCCGGTCGAGCGCATCGACGACGCGGCCCACCTGGGCGTCCATGAAGCTGATGCTCGCGTAATAGGCCTGGAGCGCCTGGCGGCGGAGGTCGTCGGTCATCGCATCCTGCTCGCGCTTGTAACTCATCAAGGCCGGCGCGGGGATGTCGGCCTGGTCCTCCTTCACGCCCGGCACGACGCGCATTTTCTCCAGCGGGTAGAGGTCGTAGTAGGGCTTGGGAGAGACGTAGGGCGTGTGGGGGCGGAAGAAACCGACGGTGAGGAAGAACGGCCGTTCCGGCTGGCGGGCGCAGCGCTCGAGCACCCACTCGGCGTCGGTCGCCATGAGGCCGTCGGTGTGGAGCCGGTCACCCTTGGGGGACGCGTACCAGCTGAGGGTGCCGCCGAATTGTCCCGGGGTGAGGCTGAAGATTTTCGGATGTTCCTCGAGGCGGTCGACACCGGCCGGGTTGAGACTCAGTTCCCACGAAGCGGGGTCGTCGTGCCCCACGGTGCCGATCGAGTTCGGCACGTTGTAATGGTAGGCTTTGCCGATGCGGGCCGCGAGCCAGCCCTGGAGCCGGAACGCCTGGGGCAGGCTGTGCTGCGCGGGGATGGTCTGCCGGAAAATTTGGGAGTTCTGATAGATCCCCGTGCTGTCGGGATAGAGCCCCGTGAGCATCGAGTTGCGGCTCGGTCCGCAGAGCGGAAAGGCGCAGTAGGCGCGGTCGAAGCGCACGCCGCGCGCGGCGAGCCGGTCGAGGTTCGGCGTGCGGGCGATCGGGTCGCCGTAGCAGCCGAGGAGGTTGTTCAGGTCATCGGCGATCAGGAAGAGGACGTTCTTCCGGGCGGGAACGGCGCCGGAGACGGCGACGGCGAGGACGGACAGCAGGAGCGCGAGACGCGTGGCGTTTCTCATACGGGGCGAGGGGTGCGCAATTCGCACCCTTCGCGAGACGCCGAAGCAAGCCCCTAAGCTACGCGTTTCCTTTGGAAAACGCGCGCCGGCCGCACGGCTCAGGGCTTGATCGTCACCTTGCGGATGATGAGGGGCGTGACGGGGCTGCTGCGTGCGCCGTCCATCCCGGGGTTCATCGGCAATTCAGCGATGGCGTCGACCACCTCGAAGCCGCGCACGACCTTGGCGAAGATCACGTAGGCGGGCGGCAGGCGGTAGTCCTGGTGCATGATGAAGAACTGGCTGGTGTTGGTGTTGGGCCCGCGGTTGGCCATCGCCACGACGCCGCGCCGGTAGCCCGCCTTGTAGAGCGCGGAATTGGCGTCGATCTCATCGGGGAACGTGCCGCCCCACGCGCTCTCGCCGCCGCGGCCGTCGCCGAGGGGATCTCCACCCTGCAGCATGAAACCCTTCACCACGCGGTGGAAGGTGAGGCCGTCGTAATAGCCGTGCTCGGCGAGGAGCCGGAAGTTCTCCACGGCCTTCGGCGCGGCCTCGGGGATGAGCTCCAGCTCGATCTCCCCTTGGTCGAGTTTCAGTACCGCGTGGCGGCCGCCCGAGCTCTTCGCGCCGGCCGGCACCTTGGGGTTGCCGGTCGCCGCGGCGCCGGGGCCTTCGGCCCCCTTGGGTTTGCAGCCGGTGACCCCGAGGGCGACGGCGACGATGAGCAGGGCGGAGAAGACGCGGGCGAAACGGTGCATGCGGGCTATGTTGAGCGCGACGCCGGCGAGTCAAGTCGCGCGCCGCGGCGCGCGCGCCCTCACGGCTTCGGCGGCGACACCGGGGCGGGCGTCGGAGGCGGCGGAGGGGAGGGCGGCTCCGGTGCGGGCGCTTTTCGATCGGCGGGGGATTCCGTGAGCGAACGCAGCAGGTTGGTCGGGCCCATGACCAGCGACCACGACGGCTTTTCCAAGGTGCCGACGAGCTTCACCTCGAGGACGGACGAGAGCGGCGTGAGCACGGCGCCGACGACGGACTTGAGGACGTTGCCGCTCTCCTGGAAGGGGAAGACCTTGGCGTTGAAGTTGAGTTCGTTGCGGCCGAGCGTGAAGTCGCCGTGGGCGTCGATGGCGGAGTTGGCGCCGCGGAGCTCGACCTTGGGGAAAAGGAGCCGATCGCGGTCGATGCGGAAGTTGCCGCGCGCCTCGGTGAAGCGCAGCGAGGTGAACGTGAAGAGCTCCGAGAGCAGGCCGAGCAGGGGAACCTCGCCCAGACCGGCGCCGCGCAGGGAGGCGTTGCCGTCGCCCTTGTAGCTGAACGGATCGTCGGGCCGGCCCTCGCCGGAGGCGGCGACATCGAGACGGATGCTGGCCCGCTCTTGCACAAAGCGGTCGGGCGGGGGCGGCGGCGCGCCTCGGCGACGGGCGAGAAACGCCTGCAGTGTGCCCGCCGCGCGGCCCAGCGCCGCTTCCTCGATGGCGACGTTGAAGCCGAGGCGGCGCCCTTCGCCGCGCCCCCACAGGCGTGCGTTGCCGGTGACCGTGCCGCCCGCGAACGCGGCGCCGAATTTCTCCACGGAGATCTCCTCGCCGCGCACTTGCGCCGTGAACGTGGCGTCCTCCAGCGGGAAGTCGTAAAAACTGAACGCGCCGCTGCTCTCCACTTGCAGATCCAGCTCGTTGACCGAAGGGGTCGTCGCGGCCGGGCCGTTAAATCGTCCGCGGGCCCGGATGTGCGACGCGCCTTCCACGCGGAAAGGCGCGAGCGGCGCGCGGCCGACCTCGCCGAGCAGGCCCGCCAGGGTCGGAACGCCGAGGGAGGAGGTGGCGTTGAAGTCCAACGAGGTCCAGTCGACGCCGGGGATCGAACGGAAGGTGAACGTTCCGCCCACGTCGGCATCCCCCAGCGCACCGAAAACCTCGATTCCGTCCACGAAGCCCGGACGGATCAGGAGCCGCGTCCGCACACGGTCGAGGGCGACGCCGCGCACCACGGGGCGGTCGGACTCCGCCGAGACAAACACGCGCGTCAGGCGACCCTCGCGCCAGCGTCCGGATACGTCCACGCTCGCCTCCGGTGGCGCCGCGGCAAAGTCCAGCTGGCGGAAAAACGCCGGCCACCACGGCCCGAACCAGCGGCCGATGTCTAGCGGCCGCAGCTGCCCCTCCAGCAGGAAGCGGAAATCCCGGGTGCGGAAGTCCTGCTCGTAGCTGCCTCGGGCGAAGTTCTCGCCGCCGCGCGCGTAGGCCTCGGGCGCGCGGAAACGCCCGGGTTCCAGCTCCACCACGGCGCGGCCGTCCTCCATGATGACGCCGTAGGAATCCATCCGCGGCACCTCCACGCGCGCCGTCAGGCGCTCGAATGTCCAGCCGGGTGCGAAACGCGCCGCGGCCGATTCGACCGTGAGGGCCTCGAAGGAATAGAAGCGCCGAACGTCTACGCCGACGCGGCGGCTGACGACGTCCAGCACGCGGGGTGAGATCGAGCCGGAGAACGCGACGGTGGCGGTGCCCGCGCGCACGTCGGTCCGTCCCTCGAGTGTGATCGGCTCGTCGAGCAGGCGGAGCGTGGTGTTCACCGTGAGCACGGGCAACGGACCGGAATTGACCCGGGCGGAGATCGCGGCGGCGTCGACTCCCTCCCCCTCGAGCCGATCGAGCGTGAGGGCCACCGTTTCAGGCAAACGATCGAGGGGAAGTTCGCCCGGCACGTCGATGACCACGCGATCGGCGCGGGCCCCGCGGGGCAGCAGGATCTCGCGCGCCGAGACCCGCAGGCCGGAGACGGGCTTTTCGCCGGGAAACGTCAGGGTGCCGGCGGCGGCCGCGTCGTGCACGGTCACGGCGACCGGATCGTTGACCTGGATTTCGCGGGCGAGCGCGTTGACCCCGATCGCGAGGCCACCGTTGCCGGCCGGTGTGAGCGTCAGGTCGATCCCCGGTTCGCGGACGCGCGTCAGTTCACTTTGCCACGCCAGCACGCGGCGGCAGATCTCCGGGAACCGGTCCACCACCAGTTCCGACCACGGCAGCCGGGGAGCTCGGCCGGCGGCCGGAAGAGGCACGGCGCCGTGGGCCGTCACGATGAGGTTGGCGCTGCGGGCGGTGAGCCGGGCGAGACGGAACTCGTGGCGGCCGGGCACCAGCACGGCGTCGAGCGATGAGAGCAGTTCCTCGCTACGGCCCGACGCGGTGAGCTGCCCGGGCGCCTCGAGGGAGGCGCCGGTGACGCTGATTTCGACGGGCACCACCTCGCCGGTGAGCATGGCGGCGCTGTCGAGCTGCAGGTAGAGCGCGCCGATCCGAACTACCGGCTCGGCGAAGGCCGGCAGGTGCAGACGCGCATCCTCCACGAGGATACGGCCGGTGGGGTCAAACAAGGTGGCGCCGACGGTGAGCCGCAGGCCCGACGCCGCGAGGCGCTCCTCGATCCGCCGCAGGATGAAGCCCGGCACCGCGAGTTGCTGCGAGGTGGCGATCCACGCCTGCGCGGCGAGGAGCAGCGCGAGCGCCAGCCAGAAGCTCCAGAGCACGAACGATCCCGCACCCGCGAACAGGGCGCGGACGGCCTGTGCGCACAGCTTGAGCCAGGCGGGCATCGGCGGCTCCGTTCAGGGTTTCCGTTCCGGCGGAGGCCCCGGGTCGCGCGGTCCGTGCGTGAGCGTCCAGAGGGCGTCGATCAGCGGCTGCTCCGGGACAAAGATCATGTCGAGTTCCCGGACTCCAGCGAACTGCTGGTCGCCGCCGGTGCGCTCGGTGAAAAGGACCGTCGTCACGCTGGTTTGCTCGGCGCCGTCGCTGCCGGGCACGGCGATGGTCGCCTGCAACTGGAAGCGCCACGGACGGTCGTCGCCGGCGGCGGTGACCTGCGCGGTGAACGGGCCCGGCACATATCGGCTCGCGCGTAGCGCGCGGAACGCGCCCGCGACCGACTTGAGCGCCGCAGCGTCGCCGCGCGGCGAGACGGGTTCTCCTTCCGGGTTGAAGGCCGTCTCGGCGATGACGGTGTCGGCTCCGGCCTCGGTGAGACGGAGGCGGCTCACGCGGGTGTTGGCGGGAAGCGGGTCGATGACGGCGCGGTGGCGCCACGCGGACGGCGCGAGGGCCAGCTCGTCGAGAATCTCGCGTCCGACGGCGTAAATGGAGTTCCCCGGTTCCGCCGTGCTACCGACGCGGGCGTAGACGTTGCGGCGGATGTCGGTGCCGAGACGGAGCACGACCGGCGCCGGTTCGCCGGCGACGGTCAGGGTAATTTCGCGCACGGGCCGGTTGAAGCCCCACTCCTCGAGGTCGGCGCTGGTCGGGGCGTCGCTCTGGAACTTCTGCGCGCGCAGCGCCGTGAGCTGGCCCACGAGGCGCGCGAGGGCGGCAGGGTCGGCGGGCAGCGTGCGGGGACCCGCGGGGCCGTCGCCACGGAGGACGATCTGCCAGTCGCGCTGCGCCTCGCGGGTGGTGCCGGCGGGGGCATCCACGAGGCGGCGCAAGTCGCAGGGGGCGGAGTTGGGCTGGACCGGGGAGGCCAGCGAGATGGCGGTGAGGCGCGCCGGATCAAGGTCCACGAGGAGGCGTTTTTCCCGGAGGCTCTCCTGCGCGGTGCGGAGCATCTCGAGGAGCGCGGCCGGCACTTCGACGGTGAAAACGGCGCGGCGGCCCTCGAGCTGGGCGTAGAACTCCACCGGTGCCGGCGGGCCGGCCTTGGCGCCGGGCGCCGGGGGCACGGTTTCGCCGAGGAAGAGCGTCTCAAGTTTGCCGTTGCCCTCGAGGGCGAGGCGCAGGACCGGGGCCGTGGACGGCGCGGTGGCGGGTCCGGTGGCCGGGAACGCTTTCGCGCGCAGTCCGTTCAGTCCGTTGATCGCGAGTTCGAGCGCCTGGCCGCTGGCGCGCGCGCTCACGGGGGCGTCGAACATCCAGCGCGCGCCCTCGCGGCGGATGCGGACCCGCACGCCGGCGCCGCCGGTGTCGGCCGGGCGGGGCGCGATCTGCACGCCGAGGGAGCGGGCCTCGAACACGCGGGTCGAGAGCAGGCCGTCGTCCCGCAGCTGCTCGGCGGGCACGTTGAGGCTGTCGGCGAGGCCGCGGTTCACGACGTGGATACGGGCGCCGTCGGGCGAAAGGACGTAGAGGCGCTTGTTGTCGGGCGTGGCGTCGCCGATCCGCAGGACGGTGGTGCGCGGGGCGGCCGCGCCGGAGGGGCTGTCCCCGGAGGTGAACGAGACCGTCAGCCGCGGCTTCTCGAGGCCGAAGTCGGCGACCGACTGGCGGTTCTTGGCGAGGTCGGCGACGGCGAAGCTGGTTTCGTGCTCGAGCAGCTGGAGGGCGTGGAGGATGGCGTTGACCGCGTGGGCGTTGGCGGGCCAGCGGTCGAGCGGGCGGGTGAGAAACCACGTGTCGCGTTCGCGCGTGAGGGCGAAGCCGCCGCCGGCCGGCGTGGTGAGATCGAGCAAGCGGATGTTGGCCGTCTCGGGTCCGAGCACGAGCCGGCGCGCCTCCCGGGAGGCCGCCTCGGTGCGCCACTCGCGCTCGAAGCGGAAGATGAAGAAGAACAGCGCGACGTTGAGGAAGAGGAGGGCGAGGGTGACTTTCGTGCGCATGGCGGGCGGTTCTCAGGAGCGGCGGGTCCAGTACACGAGCAGGCCGAGGAGCAGGGCGGCGCCGGGCACGCCGAGGAGGACGGTGTAACGCAGCCGGGCGAAGTCGGCCGCGCTGAGCGTGAGCTGAAACTTGTCCACCGGCCGCGGCGGGATGCTGAGCTGCCGGTCGCGGTCGACGGTCCAATTCACGGCGTTGAGGAAGATGGCGAGGTTGCCCTGGTCGACGCGGCCGTTGGCGACGAGATCGCCGGTGCCGAAGACGACCAGTTTGCCGCCCCGCACGCTGAAAGGAAGGTTGTCGCGCACCGCGAGGCGCTCCGAGGCGACGATCACGCCGAGGCGGTCGGCGGGGTCCATGCCGGGCAGGGGCCGGGTGTCGATGCCGGGGTCGAAGCGCGGGATCTGGCCGTTGCGGAAGCTGCGCTCGCCCCACGCGGTGCGCGAGGTGGCGGCGAGGGTGACGGTGTTGAGGCCGCCGCCGAGCGACCGGCCCGGATCCGGGATCACGGTTCGCGCGACGCCGAGGCGCAGGGCCATCGTGCCGTAGTCGATCAAGAGCTGGGTGATCGGGTGGCGCGCGAACGCGCGGATGATGAGGTCGCCGTTCTCGGCGATATTCTCCGGCCCCTCGTCGGCGATCACGTCGTCCTGCACGAGCACACCCCAGTCGAGCAGCAGGTCGTCGAGCCCGAGCGACGCGACCGGCGGCCCGGGCGCGAGGAAGAGCAGCATGCGCCCGGCGTTGGCACCGAGGTGCCGGCGCAGCAATTCCTGCTCCACCCGCGAGAAGCGGCTCTGGGGGGCGACCGCGACGAGCAGCGAGGCGTCGCCCGGCACCTGGCGCGCCGTGGTCAGATCGAGGTCGTCCACGTCGAAGTTGCGCACCTTGAGCTGGTCGCGCACCGCCGAAAGACCGCGCACCGGATCGGTGTCACCGAGCCGCAGTTCCCCGTGCCCGGTGAGGAAGTAGACCTTCTGCCGGCCGGGTGAGGAAACGTCGAGGATCGCGGCGGTGAGCGCCTGCTCGCCGCGGAAGGCGACGCGCTCCTTGTTCCGCATGGTGTAGAGTTCGGACACCGTCACGACGCGGCGCTTGTCGCCCGAGACCAGCACGATGATGTCGGCCTGGTCGACCCCGAGTTCCTCCGCGCGGCGACGGTTCTGGTAGACGTCGAGGAACTCGCGGGTGATCCGGCCGGCGGGGCGCTCGTCGGTGGCGTGCACGTACTCCTCCAGCAGGCCGCGCACCTCGGGGTGGTCGCTCTCGGGCGTGAGCGTGAGGATGGCGTGGACGGGACGCGGGAGGTTGCGGACGTACGAGAGCGTCTCGGGGGAAAGGGAGAACTTGCGCGCCCGGGTGAGGTCGAATCGCCGCGGGTGGTTTTCCGCGATGTAGTTCAGGCCGCCGAAGAACGTGAGCAGGAGCACGGCCTGCAGCACGAGGTTGATCGCGCGGAGCCAGCGGGTGGCGCGGAAGCTTTGCCAGGGAGGCATGGTCGAGGCGGCGGGGCGGTCAGGCGTGGAGGAGCTTCGCCTCGACGCCGAGAATGCTGAAGATGAGCGCCAGCGCGGAGCCGCTCAGATAGAAGAGCACGTGGCGCAGATCGATCACGCCGCGGGCGAAATCGTCGCGATGGCCGAACACGTGCGCGTACTCCACCGCCGGGCGCAGGGGCTGCAGGGCGCCCTGCGCCAGCCAGGTCGAGTCGGCGAGCGCGTTGCCGCCGAGGATGAGCGTCGCCAGCGCGACGCAACCGAGGATGCCGGCGACGGATTGGTTGCGCGTCAGCGAGCTCGCGAGCACGCCGATCGCGACGAACAGCAGGCCCGAGACGGCGATGAACAGGTAGCCGCCGAGCAGCGGGCCCGCGTCGAGGAACCGTGCGTCGCCCGAGAAGCGGCGCAGCACCCAGAAAAAAACCGCCGTGGATCCCCAAAGCGCCGAGTAGAGCGCGTAGGCCGCCCCGAACTTCGCGACCACGACCTCGGTGGTGGTGACCGGCGTGGTGAGCAGCGTCTCGATCGTCCCGAGCCGGCGCTCCTCGGCGAGGCACTTCATCGTGAGCAGCGGCACCATCACGCACACCGGCAGCCAGAAGAGCTGGAAGTATACGATCGCGGGCGAGGTCTCCTGCGGCGCGGCGCCGTACAGCTCGAGGATCTTGGTGAAAACCAGCCCCATGAAGCCGAGAAACAGCGTCGCGGCGACGTACGTCGCCGGGCTGACGAGCAGCATGCGGAGCTCGTGGCTGAGAAGGGTGGGGAAGTGGCGCATGGCGGTCGCGGCGTCAGGCCGGGCAGGTCAGTTGGAACCGCGGAGGGCCCCGGCGCGCCTCCGCCGGATCCGAGGGGAAGTTGATTTGGAACACAGAGGACACAGAGGCCCGAGCCTCCGGTCGTAACGCCCCTCCGACTCGCTTCGCCGGGGATTAACCACGGATGGACACGGATGGACACGAATAACCCGGGCTTGTTGTAACCGGGGTCGCTGACCCCGGACCCTATCGAGGTCCAGTCCTCCGACTTGTCCTCCGTAGCCTTGGCGAAGGAGGAAGGCGGTTCCGAAGACGGCGGACTTTTCGGAACGAATCTTCCGCGGGGTTGCGTCGGGTTGAAAACTACCGCCCCGCATCCCGGTCTCAGATCCTGATCCGTGTGAATCCGTGTTCATCCGTGGTTTCCCGTTGGTTCCGTCGGGTTCACACCGCCCCGGCCTTCGCCGGCGCGGGCGCCGCGACGACGTCCCAGCTCCGGCGGGTGGCGGCGAGGAAGACGTCCTCAAGGGTGGGTTGCTCCCGCGCGAGCGCGCGCACCCGCAGGCCCTGGGCGAGCAGCGCCGCGAGCAGCGCCTCGCCGAGTTCCTCCTCGTGTTCCGTGGTGATCGAGGCCGTGCGGAAGCCATCGGCGCCCGCGTCGCCCAGCCGGGCGCAGCGCGCCCCGGCGCCTGCCGCGCCGAGCGCGGCTTCCAACTGGAGCGGGTCGCCGGCGAACTCCACGCGGTAAGCGTGGCGGCCGATGATGTCGCGCCGGAGCTCGGCCGGCGTGCCCTGGGCGACGACCCGGCCCTGGTTGATGATGAGCACGCGGTCGCAGGTCACCTCGATCTCCGGCAGGATGTGGGAGGAGATGATCACCGTCATGCGGCCGCGGAGGCTCGCGATCAGGTCGCGCACGATGAGAATCTGGTGCGGATCGAGGCCGATCGTCGGCTCGTCCATGATGATCACCGGCGGCTCGGCGAGGATGGCTTCGGCGATGCCCACGCGCTGGCGGTAGCCTTTCGAGAGCTGCCCGATGATGCGGTGGCGCACGCGCTTCAGGTCGCAGATCTCCAGCACCTCGTCGATGCGCGGACCGAGCTTGCGGCGCGGCACTTCCTTCAGGCGGCCGCGGAAATACATGTATTCCGAGACGCGCATGTCCTCGGGCAGCGGGTTGTTCTCCGGCATGTAGCCGATGCGCCGCTTGATCTCCGCCGGCTCGCCGGCCACCGGCAGACCGCAGATGTGCACGCTGCCGGAGGTCGCCGGCAGGTAGCCGGTGAGGATCCGCATGGTGGTCGACTTGCCGGCGCCGTTCGGCCCGAGAAAGCCCACGATCTCGCCGCGTCCGACGCGGAAGGAGATGTCGTTCACCGCCGTCACGCCGCCGTACGCCTTCACCAGGCGGGAGACTTCGATGGCGGCGGGCGTTTGCGTCATGACGTACCGGTTGACGATTGGATTAATAATGACGCGGGCAAGGTCGCGTTGTTCCGCGCGTCACGCGTCCCGGCTCAGGCCGGGGGCTTCTTTTCGAACGTGACCTCCCCCGCGCGGAAGCGGCGGAGCGGGCCGCGGCCCTCGTGCAGGAGCAGCGCGCCCTCGTCGTCGACCCCGCGCACCTCGCCGGTGTGGCGGCGGCCGCCCTCGAGCAGCGTGATGGTGCGGCCGCGCAGTGTGTCGAAGCGGGCCCAAAGATCTCCGAAAGTGTCGCGGTGGCGGTTCTCGCGGAAGGCGTCGTAGGCGAGGAGCGCACGGCCGACGAGCGCGGCGGCGAGGCGGTTGAGGTCGACGGGCTGGCCGCAGGCCTCGGCGAGGGTGGTCGCGCGGCCGGCGAGCTCCGCCGGCCAGCCGCGGGGCGGCGGGTTCACGTTGAGACCGATGCCAAGGATGAGGTCGCTGATGCGGTCGGCGTCGATCCGCGCCTCCGTGAGCAGTCCGCCGGCCTTGCGGTCGCCGAACATGATGTCGTTGGGCCACTTGATGCCCGGTTCCACGCCCGTGAGGTTGGCGAGGAGCTCGCACAGGTTCAGTCCCATCCAAAGCGTGAACGTCTGCATGCGGCCGGGCTCGACCTCGGGGCGGAAGCCGAGGCTGGCGTAGAGGCTGACGGGCGACTCGCTGTGCCAGGCGCGGCCGAGGCGGCCCTTGCCGCGCGTCTGGCGCCGCGCGAGGACGGCGAACGGCGCCGGGCGGCCCGCCGCGAGCTGGCGGGCGACCTCGTCGTTGGTGCTGTCGACCTCGTCGAGCACGTGCAGCGTGAAGCCGCGGGTGCGCACGCGGAGCAGCGCCTCGAGCAACGGCGCGTGCAGCGTGGCGGGTCGGGCGGAGATGCGGTAGCCGCGGGCGCGCACCGCCTCGAACGCGAAGCCGGCCGCGCGCAGCCGCTGCATGTGCTGCCACACCGCGACGCGCGAGACGCCGAGCTTCGCGGCGAGCGCGGTGCCGGAGACCCACCCGCCTTCGCGGGCGAGCAGCTCGCGGAGAATCACGGTCTCGGTCTTCGGCATGGCTCGGCCTTGAAAAGCGAAGGCACGGGACCACGCTGGCGCAAATGTCATTTGCCGACCTGCAACTCTCCGTCGCGCGGGACGCGGCGCCGCCGGCGGACTGGCCGGGCCCGGTGCGCGCCTTGTGGCACGACGCGCGCGGGGACTGGGACGCCGCGCACGGTAGCGCGCAGGAGGACGAGTCGCGCGACGGTTCGTGGGTGCACGCCTACCTGCACCGCAAGGAGGGCGACGCCGGCAACGCGGGCTACTGGTACGCCCGGGCCGCCCGTCCGTTTCCACCGCGCGGAACAACGCTTGAGGCCGAGTGGGAGTCGATCGCCCGCGCATTGACCGGCGGTTGAGATCCGTCCGGCCCGGGCCGCCCGCCTACTTGTTGTTGCGGTTGCTCCAGCCGAAATCGCCGGAGCGGAGATACGTCTCGCGCGACTCGCGCCGGATGTAATCGCCGGTCGCGGGGTCGGACTTCGCGGCGGCGTCGGCCGCGCCCTGCAGGTCCTCCATGTTCTTCAGACGCTCGTCCTCGGCGTACATCGCGAGGGCGCGCGCCTCCTTGGAGATGCCGAACAGCGGGATGGTCCAGCGGTTCAGCGCGCGATCCGCGTCGGAAATGTAGCGGCGCATCGCGAGGTCGGTGAGACCCTTCTTGGTGTTGATGTCGCGCTCGCGGAAGATCGGCGGCTTCTTTTCCTGCACGATGTACTTGGGCAGGCGGACGATCGTGTTCTTCGGTTTGTCGACCTCGCGCAGGTCGGCCTGCTCCTCCTCGGGCTTGGGCGGGGGCGGCGGCGGAGGCGGCGGCTCGTACCTGGGGGCGACGGCGGAGAGGGCGGCGGCGGCGTCACCGGAGATCGCGCGCGACCGGCGCGTGGACGACGGGCCGGTTGGTGCCGGCGCGGCGGGCGCCAGCACGGGGGAGG
>JBJTCH010000293.1:0-6908 GCA_046091745.1 Opitutaceae bacterium | reverse complement strand
AGCTCGGCCTCCACCTTGGCCGCCTGGGGCGCGGCGAGCCGCCACGAGAGGGTCGGGCGCAGGATGGCGTCATCGGTCAGCGCCGGGAACAGCGGCTCGCCGGGCAGCGAGAAACGCAGGCGTCCGTCCACCTCGACGATGGGCGCGGCGGGCTGGCCGCCGGGATTGTGTCCGCTGCGGATGACGCGCCCGCGGACGCGGAACTCCTTGGCGTTCTGGTCGCGCACGAGGAACTCGAGCTCCTTGCCCTCGTTGAGCGAGAGCAGCAGCGACTGCGACATCACGTCGGCGCGGTAGGACTGCTCGAGGATGCGCACCGGCACGCGGCCGGCGGGATCGCGGAGGACCACCGAATCGGGCTCCAGCTGGCCGGTGACGCCGCTGAACGCGAAGGCGGTCTCGCCCGCGCGGAGGTCGAGCGGCACGCGCTCGCGGACGACGGCGAAACCCTGGTTGTAGACAGTGAGGGCGGGCTGGGCGGAGGCGGCGACCGCGAAGGCGAGCGCCGCGGGGAACACGAGTCTCATGCGCGGGATCATGCGGGGGTGAGACCCGCAGACGAGCCGCGAGTTCGCCGGAAACCGCGCGGGGCGGCTCGGACCGCGAAACCCCTTGCGCCCGCGTTCGCTTTTTGCGGCCTTCGGGGCCCCTTGGGAGAAGCGATGGAATTTCCGACCGATCACCGACCGCACCTGCCGGCCCTCCCGCCGATCGACTTCCGCGCGCAACTCAACGACGAGCAGCACGCGGCGGTGACGGCCGAACCGGGTCCGCTGCTGGTGCTGGCGGGCGCGGGGTCGGGCAAGACCCGCACCCTCACCTACCGGGTGGCTTACCTGCTTTCTCAGGGCGTGCGCCCGGGGGAAATCCTCCTGCTCACCTTCACCAACAAGGCCGCGAAGGAGATGCTGCACCGCGTGCACGAGCTCACCGGCGTGGAACCGGGGCGCTTCTGGGGCGGCACCTTCCACAGCATCGGCCACCGCTCCCTGCGGACGCACGGCGAGACGATCGGCCTGTCGCGCACCTTCACGATCCTCGACGCCGAGGAGGCCGAAGGCGTGCTGCGGGACGCGGTGGACGAGACCGACCGCGGGTTCTTCAAGGACAAGACGCACCCGAAACCCGGGCCGCTGCACTCGATCCTCTCGATGGCGCGCAACACCCAGCTGCCGCTGGCGGAGACCGTTTCCCGGTTCTTCCCGCAGCACGAGGGCGTGATCGACCGCCTCGCGGCGTTCGCGCGCAAATACGCGGAGCGCAAGCGGGCCGACAACGTGCTCGATTACGACGACCTGCTGGAGCACTGGCTCGAACTTCTGCGGCGCTCGCCGGAGACGGCGGAGTATTTCTCGCACCGTTTCCGCCACGTGCTGGTGGACGAGTATCAGGACACCAACGTGGTGCAGTCGCAGATCGTGGACCTGATCGGCTCGCACCACCGCGTGATGGCGGTGGGCGACGACGCGCAGTGCATCTACACGTGGCGCGGCGCCAACGTGGAGACCATCCTCACCTTCCCCGACCGCCACCCGGGCACGGTGATCCACCGCATCGAGACGAATTACCGCTCGACGCCGCAGATCCTCGCGCTCGCCAACGGCGTGCTCCTCGCCCAGCCCCGCGGTCGCGCTTTCGAGAAGGAGCTGCGGCCGCACCGGGCGAACTCGGAAAAGCCCTACTACGTGCAGGCGATGGACGGCCGCGAGCAGGCGCAATTCATCGTGCAGCGCGTGCGCGGGTTGATGGACGAGGGCTGCTCGCTCAGCGACATCGCGATTCTCTACCGCGCGCATTTCCAGGCGCTCGACATCCAGCTCGAGCTCTCGCGCCTGCAGATCCCCTACCAGATCACGAGCGGCGTGCGGTTCTTCGAGCAGGCCCACGTGCGCGACCTCGTGGCGATGCTGCGGTTCGTCTACAACCCCTCCGACGCGGCCGCGTGGAACCGCATCGCCGTGCTGCTGCCGAAGGTCGGCGACAAGAACGCCCAGAAGCTCTACTCCGCCGCCCGCGACCACGCCCGGCTCCTCCAGCAGGACTTCATCGACGCGCTCGCGACCGACGACGTCGCCTCGCGCGTGCCGAAGGACGCCAAGGAGGAATGGCCCAAGTTCACCGCCTCGCTTTCCCAGGTGCGCGAGATGATGCGGACGATGAAGCCGCACAACGCCGTGGAGATCGCGATCGACGGCTGGTACGGCGACTACCTCAAGGGCGCCTACGCCAACTACGTCTCGCGCCTCGACGACCTGAAGTCGCTCATCGGGTTCGCCGGCCGCTTCGAGGACATGCAGGAGCTGCTCGCGCAGATCATGTTGCTCAACAGCGAGACCAGCGACCGCTCCGCCGACCCCGACGCCGATGCGCTCCGCCTCACGACGGTCCACCAGGCGAAGGGCCTGGAGTACGCGGCCGTCTTCCTGATCGGGCTCGCCGACGGCAGCTTCCCGCTGCGCCGCGCAATCGAGGCGGGGGACGTCGAGGAGGAACGCCGGCTGTTCTACGTCGCGGTCACCCGCGCGCGCGACGAGCTCTCCCTGTGTTTCCCCAAGGTTAACACCAAGGGCGGCCCGGCGATGCTCCAGACGCCGAGCCGCTTCCTGCTCGAATTGCCCTCCGATCTCTACCAGCCCCTGCGCGTGCGGCGCACGACGGGCTGGTAGGACCAAAAAGTCCGTCAGACCACGGTGCCGGGCGGCAGCACTGCGTTCTTCGAGACGACGAGGACGCCGTCGCGGATGATCACGAGGCCGCCCGCGTAGCTGCCGTCGGCCTTGCCTTGCGCCGAGAGCACGCAGCCGTCGCCGATGCGGGCGTTTTTGTCGATGATCGCGCCCTGGATGCGGCAATTGCGCCCGACGCCCAGATTGGGCCGGCCGCGGGTGGCGTTGTCCTCCTGCTGCGCCGGCGTCTCGTCGTAGTCGGATCCCATCACGATGCGGTGGGCGAGGGTGCTCCCCTCGCCCACGACCGCGCGGACGCCGAGCACGCAGTGCTTCAGGCTCGAATCAGTGAGAATGGAGCCGTCGCCGATCACCACATGGTCGACGTTGCAAAGATTGAGCTTCGAAGGAGGCAGGAAGCGCGGGTGCGTGTAGATCGGCGCGCCCGGATCGAAGAAGTTGAACGGCGGCAACGGCTGCGCGAGCGCGAGGTTGGCCTCGTAGAAGGCCCGCACGGTGCCGATGTCCTCCCAATAGCCCTCGAAGATGTGCGCGAAGAGCTTCTTTTTGCCGAGGAGCGACGGGATGACCTCCTTGCCGAAGTCGGTCATCGTGTTGTCCAACGCCGCCTCAAGGACGGAGCGGTTGAAAACGTAGATGCCCATCGAGGCCAGGCAGCGCCTCTCGCGGCAGGGCGTGAGGTCTCGCTCGAGCACGGGGCTGAGCGTGAGGCTGTCGATCACCGCGGGGTCCTTGGGCTTCTCGACGAAGCGTCCGATGGCGCGGTCATCGCCAACCTGCATCAGGCCGAGGCCGGCGACCTTGGAGACGGGGAACGGTATCGCCGCGATGGTGACGTCGGCCTGGTTGGCGGCGTGCTCGGCGATGATGCGCCGGAAGTCCATCCGGTACAGCTGGTCACCGGAGAGGATCAGCACGAGGTCGTGGGGGAAGTTCCGGAAATGGAGGAGATTTCGCCGCACGGCGTCGGCGGTGCCCTGGTACCAATCGGAACCGCGTTCGGTCTGCTCCGCGGCGAGGATGTCGACGAAGCCGCCGCCGAACGGGTCAAAATGGTACGTGCTCTGGACGTGGCGGTGCAGCGACTGCGTCTGGAACTGCGTGAGCAGGAAGATGCGGTTGATCTCGCTGTTGAGGCAGTTGCTGATCGGGATATCGACGAGCCGGTACTTGCCCGCGAGCGGGACGGCCGGCTTGCAGCGTTCGAGGGTGAGCGGGTGCAGCCGCGTGCCGCGGCCGCCACCCATGATCACGGCGAGGACGCGCTTACGGGTGCTGACAGGAGGAAGGGAGGTCATCGTTTTCCGGCTAAAGCCTTGCCGACGTTCTGGCCCGCTCCCACGTTTCGCGAGCCGAATTTCCCAAGACGCGCACCATGGCCCACGTTTTCGTCACCGGCGCCGCCGGCTTCATCGGGAGTCACACCGTCGACCGGCTGCTGGCCGAGGGCCATCGGGTGACCGGAGCCGATAATTTCCGAACCGGGCGTCGGGAAAACCTCGCCGGTGCCCTCGCCTCCCCGCGCTTCACGCTGCTTGAACTCGACGTCGCCCGGGAAGGCGCGCTGGCCGCGGCGGTGATCGCGGCGCGGCCCGACGCGCTGATCCATCTCGCCGCGCTCGTGAGCGTGCAGGAGAGCATGCGCGACCCCGGGCTTAATTTCGACCTGAACGTCCGCGCCACGCACCTCGCCGCCGAAGCCGCCCGCGCGGCGGGCACGTCGCGGATCGTGTTCGCTTCATCCGCCGCCATCTACGGCGACGTCGCCCGCCTGCCCATCCGCGAGGAATCAGCCAAGTCACCGATCAGCCCCTACGGCGCCGCCAAACTCGCGAGCGAGGCGCTGTTGCTCGGCCACGGCGCGGCCTACGGACTCACGGTGCGTTGCCAGCGCTATTTCAACGTCTTCGGCCCGCGGCAGGACCCCGCGTCCCCCTACTCCGGCGTGATCTCGATTTTCGCGCGACGGCATCGCGAGGGGAAGGCCGTGACCGTGCACGGCGACGGCAGCCAGACGCGCGACTTCATCTCCGTGCACGACGTCGCCCGCGCCAACGTGATCGCCGCGACTCGCCCCGAGGTGCGGTCCGGCGCCGCCAACATCTGCACCGGGCGCGCGACCTCGCTCCGGGACGTTCTGGCCGTTTTCCGGCGCCATCACCCCGCGGCACCACCGGCGGTTTTCGGCGAGCCGCGCGCGGGTGACATCCGTCATTCGCGGGGCGCCGCTGAGGTGGCCGCCGCCGAGCTGGGCTTCCAGGCCGAGGTGGCGGTCGAGGACGGTCTCGCCGAATTAATCCGGCTGGGCTGAGCGCGCCGCCCGCGCCTTCTCGTAGATCGGCACCACCTGCGGCATCAGCGCCCGCAGCTGGGCGATGCGCTGGCCATCGGAAGGATGCGTCGAAAGCAGGGCGTCCAGTTTCGTGCCCGACGCGGCGGCGGCGCCTTTCTTCGCGCTCATCTTTTCCCAAAACGTGATCGCCGCGCGGGGATCGTAGCCGGCCCGCGCCGCGTAAATCGCCCCCATCCGGTCGGCCTCGCTCTCATTGCCGCGCGAGTGCGGCAGCACGCGGCCCAGGGTGGTGCCCGCTCCATAGGCCAGGGCGAAAAGCTGGCGCGTGGCCGGATCATCCGTCTTCGCCTCGACCACCGCCGCGCCCACCGCGCCGATCCCGGCGATCACCATCGCCTCCGACATCCGCTCCGCGCCGTGCCGCGCGATGACGTGGCCGATCTCGTGCCCCATCACGGTCGCCAGCTCGGCGTCGTTCTCCGCCAGCTGCATGAGGCCCGTGTAAACCCCCACCTTGCCGCCCGGAAGCGCGAAGGCGTTCAACTCCTTGGAATCGAAAACCACAAACTCCCACTTCGCGCCCGGCAGCTCGTTGCCGACCGCCTCGGCGATGCGGCGCCCGATGCGCTGCACGCGGGCGTTGGCGGCCGGATCCTGGGAAACCTTCTCCTTCTGGCGGACGGCCTGAAATGATTCGGCTCCCAGCTTCACCTCCTCGCCCTGCGTGAGCAAAACGAGAGATTTCCTCCCGGTGACCGGATTCGTGTAGCAGCCGGAAAGGAGGGCCGAGGCTCCGGCCAGCAGCAGCAGCGTCAGGGCTTTTTTCATGGATCTGGGAAAGGCGCCCGGCGCGCGCCGAGGCTCAATGTTTGAAGTGACGGCAGGCCGTGAAGACCATCGCCATGCCACGGGCGTCGGCCGCCGCGATCACCTCCGGGTCGCGGATCGCGCCGCCCGGCTGGATCGCGGCCGTCGCGCCGGCGTCGGCCGCCGCCAGCAGCCCGTCGGGGAACGGGAACAACGCCTCGCTCGCGACGACGGAACCGCGCAGGTCGAGCCCGGCCTCGCCGGCCTTCCACACCGCGATGCGCGAGCTGTCCACCCGCGCCATCTGGCCCGCGCCAACGCCAAGCGTGCGTTCGCCGTGGCAATAGACGATGGCGTTGGACTTCACGTGCTTGCAGACGCGCCAGCCAAACATCATCGCCGCCCACTCTTCCGCGGTCGGCTGCCGCTTCGTGACGACCTTGAAAGCGGCCGTGTCGCCCAGCGTGCGGTCACGATCCTGCAGCAGCACGCCGCCGATGACGGAACGCACCTCGAGCAGCGCATCGGCGCCGAGGCCGCCCTTGGCGACCATGAGGCGGAGATTTTTTTTCTTACCGAGAATCGCGAGGGCCTCGTCACTGAAACGCGGCGCGATGATAACCTCGGTGAAGATCTCCGCGATGGCCGCGGCGAGATCCGCGCCGAGGGTCTGATTGACGATGATGATGCCGCCAAACGGCGCCTGGCGGTCGGTCGCGTAGGCGTGCTCCCACGCGGCGATCAGCGAGTCGGCGCTGGCGACACCGCAGGGATTCGTGTGCTTGAGAATGGCTACGGTCGGGCGCTCGAACTCGCCGATCAGGTACGCGGCGGAGGTGATATCGAGGATGTTGTTGTACGAAAGCTCCTTCCCCTGGAGCTGGCTGAAATGCTCGTGGAAAGTGCCATACAGCGCGGCCTTCTGGTGGGGATTCTCGCCGTAGCGGAGCGCTTGGGCCTTCTTCCAACTGAACGCCAGGGTCGCGGGAAAACCACTGAGCGCGTCGAGGTCCGGTCCCGCCGCCTCCGCCTCCAGGTAGCGGGAGATCGCGGCATCGTAGGCGGCCGTGCGCTGGAATACCTTGAGCGCGAGCTTCCGCCGGAGACCGGCGAGGCGCGCG
>JBJTCH010000292.1:0-10878 GCA_046091745.1 Opitutaceae bacterium | reverse complement strand
GTGAACGATCACCTCGTTGATCACATGGGCCCTGGCGTAGAGTTGGGCGATGGCGACATCCGAACGCGACTGCCCGAAAGCGGCGGGCAACAGCGTGGCGAGGAGGAGCAGCGGGCGGACGAGTGACTTAGGGTGGAGCATGGAGTTGGAAAACCACTTGCACGATGCCTCGGGGTGGGCCTAAGACAAGTCCCGAAAGACCGCCGTGCGAGCCGCGATGCCCCCTCCGCAGGCCGGTCGGCGACCGACGCATGAGACGGAGGCAAGCCCTGATTACGGTTTGTCCGCCCGCACCACCGCACCGTTGCGGAAAACCACCTCGCGCACGTCCGGCATGGTGGGGCGCGTGACCATCGGGCCACCCATTCCGCCCATTCCTCCTACGCCGCCGATGCCGACGCCGGCTCCCCCGACGCCGATTCCGCCGGAACCGATGCCGATGCCCACGCCGCCGGTCGATCCGATGACCGTGCCGCCGCGGCCGGTGCTGATGCCGATGCCCGGGCTGCCCATGCCGACGCCAACTCCACCCATCCCGACCGTGCCCATGCCGGTTGAACCGGGGTACATGACGCCGCCCGGATCGCCGCCCTTGGAGTAAACCCAGATTTCGTCGCCAGCAGGCGAACCGCTCACCTCGGTCGGCTCGCCCCATGCCACGCGCACCATGTCGGCGTTCATGCCGGCCTCGACCTTGCCGTCGAGCACGGCCTGTTTCACCTCGAGCGGCCACGTCTCGTACACGTCGCGGTTGCGATCGATGCGGCTCATCTGCGACGACGAACAACCCGCCCCCGTCAGCAGGGCCAGTCCGGCGCCAAGCCATGACCACGCGCGATTCATCGGCGGCGACCATACACGAGGGCGACCGTCCGTAAAGTCCCCCGCGACACCTTTCCTCCCGGCCCGGCTGCGCCGTGCCGGGGCGGATCGGGAAAAGTGAACGGGAGTGGTTGCTGGAAGTTGCGCCCGCCGTGCGACAACGCCCGGAGCCCCTCGTTCGCTCCTTCGCCGCTGCTTCCGTGTTCTCCGTGTATTCCGAGGGCCCACCTCGCCGTGTCTCCCAGACGCCTAGCAACCCAGCCCTGAGTTCCTGATTTACAGCTTTTCCCGGTCCTCTGTTACCTCCGTTTGCTCCTGTCGGCCGGTTTGAACCGGGAGATAACGGAGACCGCGGAGATCAATTTGACCACGGCCGCCCAACTCCTCCACGAACTGCCATTTTCCAGCTGTCCTCCGCTCCGTGCCTCGGTGCCTCCGTGGTGAAACGGCTGGGATGCCGACGCGCGTTCCGGCCAGGAGTCCCCTTTTCAGTGCTGAAACCGCGAGGCTGAGCTTTGGGTTGCCTCCGCAACGAGGCCGCGGCTCCACTTCCCTTCCGCCATGAGCATTCCTGTTTTTCCCGCGCGCACCACCACCGCCGAGATCGAGCTCGGCGCCACGCTGCAGCCGAAGTTCGGCGCCGACGGACTGATCCCGTGCATCACGCAGGACGTCCAGAGCGGCGAGGTGCTGATGTTCGCCTTCATGAACGCCGAGGCGCTGGCCCACACGTTGCGCACGCGGAAGGCCACCTACTGGAGCCGCTCGCGCCACAAGCTCTGGGTGAAGGGCGAGGAATCCGGCAATGTGCAGCACGTGCGCGAACTGCGCACCGACTGCGACCAGGACGTGCTCCTCATCAAGGTCGAGCAGTCCGGCGCGGCCAACGCCAGCTGCCACAACGGTTTCAAGTCGTGCTTCTACCGCCGCCTCACCGACCTCGAGGGCGCGGAGGCGTCGGGTTACCGCCTGACCACCACGGCGCAGCGGCTCTTCGACCCCGCCACCGTCTACAAAAAGAAGTGACGCGGGGCTCCGCGCACGCGGTCAGCGCCCGCCCGGAGCCAGCCCGCGGCTGCTCGTGCCGGCAAACGCGCGGAAACGGCTGAACTCGGGGCTGTCCGTCTCCGGGTGCGCCGCGATGCGCTCCAAAGCCTGGGTGCGGTTGAGGCCGTCGCGATAAAGGATGCGGTGCAGCTGCTTCACGCGGTCGAGCTGGTGCGGGGTGAACCCGTTGCGCTCGAGACCGACCTGGTTGATCGCGCGCACCTTGGCGGGCGTGCCGTCGGCGATGAAGAACGGCGGCAGGTCGTGCACGAGCTTCGCCGTGGCGGAAAGCATGGCGTAGGCTCCGAGGCGGCAGAACTGGTGCACGCCGCCGTAGCCGCCGATGACCACGTGATCCTCGATGATGACATGGCCGGCGAGCACGGCGCCGTTGCTCATCACGATGTGATCGCCCAGCACGCAATCATGCGCGACGTGGCAGCCCGCGAGCAGCGTGTTGCCGGAGCCGACGCGCGTGAAGGCGCCGTCGTGCGTGGCGCAGTGGAGGGTGACGTACTCGCGGAAAACGTTGCGGTCGCCCACGCGCAGGCCGGGGTTGCCGCCGCGGAACTTCAGGTCCTGCGTGCGCCCGCCGATGCACGCGTAAGGAAACAACTCGCAGCCGGCGCCGAGCACGGTGTTGCCCTCCACCGAGGCGTGGTGATGGAGCTTCGTGCCGGCGCCGAGCACGACCTCGCCGCCGACGTACGCGTAGGCGCCGATCTCGACGCCCTCGCCGAGACGGGCGCCCGGCTCGATGATGGCCGTGGGGTGGATCACCGCCGCCATGCGCTCAGGCCTCGCCCTCCGCGACCAGACCGAACATCAGCTCGGCCGAGGAAACCACCTGGCCGCCCACGGTGCAGTTGCACTCGGCGACGGCGAGTTTGTCGCCGCGGGCCTTCGTGATCTTCGCGTTGATGAGCAGCTGGTCGCCCGGGCGCACCGGACGCCGGAACTTCACCTTGTCGGCGCTCATGAAGAACGCCGTCTTCCCCGCGCCGGCGGTGCGGCGCATCATCACGATGCCGGCCGCCTGCGCCATCGCCTCGAGCTGCAGCACGCCGGGCATCACGGGATTCTCCGGAAAGTGGCCCATGAAATAAGGCTCGTTGATCGTCACGTTCTTCACCGCGACCAGCTCGTCGTTGCCGATGAACTCGATGACACGGTCCACCATCACGAACGGATAGCGGTGCGGCAGCGTCTCGAGCACGCGGCGGATGTCGAGGGACGTCTCGGTCGGCAGCACGCCCACGGGCCGGGCGGCGCGCTCCTTGCGCTTGGGGGCCTTGCGCCGTTCCTCCAGCCGGGCGAACAACGCCTTCGTGAGCTCGGCGTTGATGGCGTGGCCGGGCCGCGTCGCGACGATGTGGGCCTTGAGCGGCAGGCCGAGCAGCATCACGTCCCCGATGATATCGAGGATCTTGTGCCGCACGAACTCGTCGGGGAAACGCAGCGGTTCCTTGGAAAGGATCTTGTCACCGCGGATCACGACGGCGCAGTCGAGCGAGCCGCCCTTGATCTTGCCCAGCTTCAACAGCTCCTCGATGTCCTCGTAGATCGCGAACGTGCGCGCGGCGGCGATCTGCGCCATGTAGACGTCGGGATCGATCGCGAGGGAAAGGTGCTGCGTGTGGATGCCGCGGTCGTCGGCCGAGGTGCAGGAAATCTTCAGCTGGTCGCAGGGCAGCGCGATGACCGAGGAGTTGCCACGCGAGACGGAGACCGGCGCGTCGAGCTCGAAGTACTCGCGGTCCGCGTCCTGCTCGACCGGCTCGCCCTGCAGGATGAGGTTCACGTACGGGCGGGAGGAACCGTCGAGAATCGGCGGCTCGGAGGCGTTCATCTCGACCACCACGTTGTCGATGCCGCAGCCGTGAAGCGCGCTCAGCACATGCTCGACGGTGTGGATCTTGGCGTGCCCAGACTGGATGGTGGTCGCGCGCACGAGGTCCGTGACAAGGTCGACCCGCGGCTTGATCTCGGGCGAGCCGCTGAGATCGGTACGGCGGAAGACGATGCCCGCGCCGGACGCGGCGGGCTTCAGACGGAGGGCCACCTTTTCCCCGGTGTGGAGCGCGGCGCCTTCCACGGAGACCTCGCGCGCGAGCGTGCGTTGCTTCATGCTTGAAGCGAGTGTCGCGAGGAGCGCGGAAACAGCGCAAGCGCGGAGATGGCCCCCGGCGCCTACGAGTCGTCGATCAAACCGCGGGATGCGGCCCTTGTCCGGCGGCCCTTGTCCGCGGCCTTGACACGCTTTTCGCCCGGCGCTCCGCTCCTTCCCTTTCAGCTCTCAAAACCCGCCCGTCAGCCCTTACCGCCATGCCCGCAGCCAACGACATCCGCAAAGGTCAGGTCATCAAGTTCAACGGTGAGCCGCACCTCGTCATGGAGACGCAGCACCGCACGCCCGGCAACCTGCGCGCCTTCGTGCAGATCAAGATGCGCAACCTGCGCTACGGCAAGGCCCTCGACCAGCGCTTCGCGTCGACCGACACCGTCGAGGTGCTGCCCACCGACCGGAAGACGCTCGAATTCAGCTACGCCGACCGTGACAGCTACGCCTTCATGGATCCGGAGACTTTCGAGCAGATCGAGCTCACGGAAACCCAGCTCGGCGACGTGAAGAACTACCTCGCCCCCGGCGGCAAGGTGGACGTGCTCTGGGTCGACGAGCGTCCGCTCTCGGTGGATCTGCCCTCCACGGTGGCGCTCAAGGTCGTGGAGTCGGCCGACGGCGTGAAGGGTGACACCGCGAGCAACGTGCAGAAGCCCGCCAAGCTCGAGACCGGCCTCATCGTGCAGGTCCCGCTTTTCATCAAGGAAGGCGAAGTCATCCGTGTGAGCACGCTCGACGGCACCTACCTCGGCCGCGTCTGAACGCCCACCTATTCCCTTTCGCGCAAGCCGGCCGCCCGCGGTCGGCTTTCTTTTTTCCCTGAACGCCGAAGCGCCGGTCAGGCGGTAGCCTCCTGCGGCACCGGAGCGGAGCCTCGGCCCTGCACGCGCAGGCGGGCGCGGTCGAGCCAGAGGTAGACCACCGGCACGGTGTAGAGCGTGAGCAGCTGGCTCACCGAGAGCCCGCCGACGATCGCCAGCCCGAGCGGCCGGCGCATTTCCACGCCCTCACCCGAGGCCAGGACGAGCGGCAGGGCGCCGAGGAGCGCGGCGAAATTAGTCATCAAAATCGGCCGCAGCCGCAGCTGCGCCGCCTCAAAGATCGCCTCGCGCGGAGAAAGACCGCGCTGCCGCTGGGCGAGCAACGCGAAGTCGATCATGAGGATGGCGTTCTTCATCACGATGCCGACGAGCAGGAAGAGGCCGAGCAGCGCGATGAGGGAGAACTCCGTCTCCGTGATGCGCAGCGCGAGCAGGGCGCCGAGACCGGCCGACGGGAGCGTCGAGAGGATCGTGATCGGATGCAGCAGGCTCTCGTAGAGGACGCCGAGCACCAGGTAGACGGCCACCAGCACACCGAGGATGAGGAGCGGCTGGGTCTGGATCGCGCGCTGGAAGTTCTGCGCCGAGCCGCCCATCCGGACCTGGATTTCCGACGGCAGCATGATGCCGGCCAGCGCGCGGTCGATACCACCCAGGGCCTCGTCGATCGACACGCCCTCGGCCAGCGCGAAGCCCACGTTCTCGGCCGCGAACTGGCTCCGGTGGCGCACCCGGTCGTCCACCTGCGAGAACTCGTAGCGGGAGAACGCGGACAGCGGCACGCGCGTGCCGGTGGCGCCGACCACCTCCACCTTGTCGAGCACGGTGGGATCGGAGGTGTACCGCGGCTCCAGTTCCATCACCACGCGGTACTGGTTGAGTCGGTCGTAGAGCGTCGCGATCTGCCGCTGGCTGAAGGAATTGTTCAGCACCGACGAGACCGTCTGCATGTCGACGCCGAGCCGGCGCGCGGCCTCGCGGTCGATCTTGAGCGAAACCCGCGCCGTGCCGCCCTCGGAGGGCGCCTCCAGATCGGTGATCTCGGGCGCCTCGCGCAGAGCCCCGGTGATGCGCGGCATCCAGGTGCGCAGCAGTTCCAGGTCGCTCGCCATGAAGGCGAGGTCGTACGAACTGCCGTCCGACATGCGCGGTGGATCGATGTCCTGCGCGCCGTAGAGGTAGAGCATGCCGCCCGAAACCTGCGGTGCGGTGGCGCGGAGACGGTTGACGACATCGTTGGCCGAGGCCTTGCGCTCGGAGAGCGGTTTGAGGCGGACGGTCATGCGGGCGTTGCTGAGGCCGGAAGTGCCACCAGCGTAGCCGATGACGTCCTGCACCGCGGGATCGGCGAGGATGTGCTTCCGGAAAACCTCGATCTTGGGCCGCATCATCTCGAAGGAGAAAGCGTCGTCGCCTCGCGCGAAGCCGAACAGCGTGCCGGTGTCCTGCGCGGGCAGAAAGCCCTTCGGAATGCGGACGTAGAGGGAGACGGTGACGGCGATCGTGCCGAGCAGGATGATGAGGGTGAGGGCCGCGTTGCGCAGCACCCAACCGAGGGAGCGGGCGTAGCCCTCGCGGACCCGACTGAACACGCGATCGGTGGCGCGTCCCAGGCGGCTCTCGGCGGCGGTGTCGCGCCGCCGCAGCCAGCGGCTGCACAGGGCGGGCGTGAGCGTGAGCGAGACCGCGAGCGAGACGAGCATCGCGGCGGCCAGCGTGATCGAGAACTCGCGGAAGAGTTTCTCGACCAGACCGCCCATGAACAGGATCGAGACGAACACCGCGACGAGCGCGAGGGTCATGGCCAGCAGCGTGAAGCCGACCTCGCCCGAGCCGCGGATGGCGGCGCGGTAGGGTGAAAGCCCGCGCTCGATGTGCCGCGTGATGTTCTCGAGCACCACGATCGCGTCGTCGACCACCAGTCCCGCCGCGACGATCAGCGCCATCAGCGAGAGGTTGTTGAGCGAGAAACCGTAGAGGTACATGACGCCGAACGACCCGATGACCGAGACCGGGATCGCGAGGCACGGAATGAGCGCGGCGCGCGCGTTGCCGAGGAAGAGAAAGACGACGAGCATCACCAGACCGGCGGCGATGAAGAGCGTGCGCTGCGACTCGCGCAGGGTGGCGCGGATGCCCGGCGAACGGTCCATCACCACCGCGAGATCGGCGTCGGCCGGCAGGAGGGCCCGCAGCGCGGGCAGCTGCGCGTTGATGGCGTCGATGGTCGCGATGATGTTGGCGCCCGGTTGGCGGCTGATGTTGAGCAGCACGGCGGGCCGGTCGTTGTGAAAACCGACGCTATAGCGGTCCTCCACCGAATCGGAGACGGTGGCGACATCGCCCAGACGAACCGGTGAGCCGTCGCGGTAGCGGATGACCAGGCCGAGGTATTCCTCAGCGCGGCGGAGCTGGCTGCTGATGTGCACCTCCCACGAGCGGTCGCCGTCGCCGATCACGCCGCGCGGCCGCAGGGAATTGGTGCTGGAAATGGCGCGGCGCACCTCGTCGAGCGCGATGCCGTAATGAGAGAGCGCATGCGGATTGAGCTGCACGCGGACGGCCGGCAGCGAGCTTCCGCCGGCGGAGACCTCCCCCACCCCGTTGATCTGCGCGATCTTCTGGGCGAGGATCGTGACGGCGAAATCGTAGAGCTTTCCCGGCGCCATGTTCGGCGAGCTGAGCGCGAGGGCCATGATCGGCGCCTGGGCGGGGTTGGATTTCCGGAAAGTCGGGTTGCCCGGCATTCCGGCCGGCAATTCGCCGCGCGCGGCGTTGATCGCCGCCTGCACGTCGCGCGCCGCCTCGTCGATCTTCCGGTCGAGGGAGAACTCCAGAGTGATACTCGTCGCGCCCTGCCGGCTGTCGGAGTAGATTCCCGAGACGCCCGCGATGCTGCCCAGCGCGCGCTCAAGCGGAGCGGCCACGTTGGCCGCCATCGTCTCCGGGCTGGCGCCCGGCAGCGACGCGCTCACGCGGATGGTCGGAAAGTCGACCTGCGGCAGCGGTGAAACCGGCAGCAACCCGTAGGCGAGCGCGCCGACCAGCACGAGGCCCACCGCCACGAGGCTGCTGGCGACCGGGCGGCGGACGAAGGGCCGCGAAAGGTTCATGCCCGGGCGGCCTCCGGCGCCGCCGCACCGGACGTGGCGCGACGGCGGGCGCGAGACCGCGCAGCGACGCGATCAAAAAAGAGGTAGACGACCGGCGTGGTGAAGAGCGTGAGCACCTGGCTGGCGAGGAGACCGCCCACCATCACGATACCGAGCGGCTGGCGCAACTCGGCCCCGGAGCCCGAGGAGAACATCAGCGGCAACGCGCCGAACAGCGCGGCGAGCGTGGTCATCAGGATCGGGCGGAACCGCAGCAACGCGGCCTGCCGGATCGCTTCCCGCGGCGAAAGCCCCTCCCGCCGCGAGGCCTCGAGCGCGAAGTCGACCATCATGATGCCGTTCTTCTTCACGAGGCCGATCAGCAGGATGATCCCGATGATGGCGATCATGTCGAGGGGCCGGCCGGTGACCCACAGCGCGAGCAGCGCCCCGACCGTCGCGGAGGGCAGCGTCGAGAGGATCGTGATCGGGTGGATGCTGCTCTCGTACAAAACCCCCAGCACGATGTACATGGTCACGATCGCGGCGAGAACCAGCAACAACGTGCTCGAAAGGGAATTCCGGAAGGCCTGCGCGGCGCCTTGGAATTTCATCTCGATCGCCGCCGGCAGTTCCTCGGCCGACGCGGCCGCCTCGATCGCCTTCACCGCGTCGCCCAAGGAAGATTTTTCTCCCAGGTTGAACGAAATCGTCACCGCCGGGAATTGCCCGACGTGGTTGATGAGCAGCGAGGTCGGCCGCTCGGTCACGCGGGCAACGCTCGCCAAAGGCACCGGCCGGCCCGAGCGCGTCCGGACAAAGATTCCTCCCAAAACGGCGGGCCCGGTTGTGAAACGCGGGTCGACCTCCAGCACCACCCGGTACTGGCTGGTATGCGTGAACAAGGTCGAGACCTGCCGCTGCCCGAAGGCGCTGTAGAGCGCGTCGTCGATGTCGGCCACGGTCACGCCCAGCCGGCTGGCGGCGTCGCGGTCGATCTCGACGTAGGCCTGGAGGCCCTCGGCCTGCAGGTCGCTCGCGACGTCCGACAACTGCGGCAACTCCTGCAGCCGGTTGACCAGCCGGGGCGTCCATTCTTCGAGCAGCTTCTCATCGGGACAGGTCAGCGTGAACTGGAACTGCGTGCGGCTCACGCGATCCTCGATGGTGAGCTCCTGCACCGGCTGGAGATAGAGGGCGATGCCCCCCACGGAGCGGGCGGCGACCCGCAGGCGGTCGATGACCTGCGTCGCGCTCTCCCGCCGCTCGCCGTGGGGCTTCAGGTTGATCAGCATGCGGCCGCTGTTGAGCGTGCTGTTGGTGCCGTCGACCCCGATGAACGAGGACAGGCTCAGCACCGCGGGATCCTCGAGGATGCGCGCCGCGAGCGCCTGCTGGCGCTCCGACATGGCGGCGAACGAGACCGACTGCGGCGCCTCCGTGACGCCCTGCAGCGCGGCGTTGTCCTGCACCGGGAAAAAGCCCTTCGGCACGATGGCCCAGAGCACGGCGGTGAGCACGAGCGTGCCGACGGTGACGCCGAGCGTCATCCGCTGGCGCTCCAGCACCCAGTCGAGCCACACCCCGTAGCGCTCGATCACTTGGTCGAGGAACCCGGGAGCGCCGGCCGCGGCGTGGTGCCCGGCGTTTTCCGGCAACATGCGCGCGCACATCATCGGCGTGAGCGTGAGGGAGACGACGAGCGAGATGAGGATCGAGACCGCGAGGGTGATGGCGAACTCGTGGAAAAGCCGCCCGACGACATCGCCCATGAACAGGAGCGGGATCAGCACCGCGATGAGCGAGATGGTGAGAGAAACCAACGTGAAGCCGATCTGGGCGGCGCCCTTGAGCGCGGCCTGCATCGGAGGCTCCCCCTGCTCGCGGTAACGCGCGATGTTCTCGAGCATCACGATGGCGTCATCGACGACGAAGCCGGTCGCGATGGTCAGAGCCATCAGGGTGAGGATGTTGAGCGAGAACCCGGCGAGGTGCATCACGCCGAACGTGCCGATGAGCGACAGCGGCACCGCGATGCTGGGGATGATGGTCGCAGCGACGTTCCGCAGGAAGATGAACGTGACCAGCACCACGAGGAGCACGGCGAAAACCAGCTCGTGCTGCACCGAGCGAACGGACGAGCGGATGCTCTGGGTGCGGTCGGTGAGGACCTTCATCTCGACCGCCGCGGGCAGGTTGGCGGAGAGCTGCGGCAGCAGCGCCTGCACGCGGTCGACGACCTCGATCACGTTCGCGCCAGGCTGGCGCTGCACGTTGATGAGCACGGCCGGCAGCTGGTCGGCCCACGCCGCGAGACGCCGGTCCTCCGCGGCGTTCTCCACCCGGGCGACATCGCCCCGCCGCAACGGCGCGCCGCCGCGCCACGCGATGATCAGGTTACGGAACTCCTCGACCGACCGCATCTGGTCGTTCGCGTCCATGAGGATCGTGCGCACCGGGCCGTCGAAACTGCCCTTCGGCTGGTTGGCGCTGGCCGAGGCGATCGCCGCGCGGACGTCGGAAAGATTGAGACCGCGCTGGGCAAGCTCGCCCGGGTTGACCTGCACGCGCACGGCGGGCCGCTGGCCACCGGCGAGCCTCACCATGCCGACGCCGGGGATCTGCGCGAGTTTCTGGGCGACGCGGGTGTCGACCAGGTCGTGCACCTGCGGCAGCGGCAGGCTGGCGGAGGTGACGGCGAGCGTGAGGATCGGGGTGTCGGCCGGGTTGACCTTGCGGTAGACCGGCGGCGTCGGGAGGTCGTTGGGCAGCAGGTTGGAAGCGGCGTTGATCGCGGCCTGCACCTCCTGCTCGGCGACGCCGAGGGAAACCTGAAGGGAGAACTGGAGCGTGATGACCGAGGCGCCGCCCGAGCTGGTGGACGACATCCGGTTGACGCCCGGAATCTGGCCCAGCCGCCGTTCAAGCGGCGCGGTGATCGCGCTCGCGGTGACGGCCGGGCTCGCGCCCGGGT
>JBJTCH010000291.1:0-10339 GCA_046091745.1 Opitutaceae bacterium | reverse complement strand
GTCTTCAGGCCCTCGACGGCCACCGAAAGCGTGAAGCCCGGACGCACCCAGACGCCGGGCGGCACGCCGACGACATTCACCGGTGGCGGCGGCGCGGCGCAGAAAGCCACGACGGGGAGGACCAGGCAGGGGAGCAGGCGGGGGATTTTCATGGGGAAAGTCGGAAAGGGTGACGCGCGACGGCGCCGGTATCAGCCGGCGGCGCGCCCTCGGACGCGACGCTTTTCAACCCTCCCGGGCGACGCAAGCCGCCAGCCGGAAAAAACGAAGGCGGGCCGCGCGGGCCCGCCCATCGCGCTTGGAACGCAAGACCCTCAGACCACGCGCCCCGATCGCCGCCGCCGCAGGACAAGCGCCACCGCCGGGGCGAGCATCGCCGAAATCATGAGGTAGGTTGACGGCTCGGGGACGGGGACAGTGCCGCTGGCCGACAACGGGGTTGTGGAAGCACCCAGCGAAGCAAACGTGCCAGAAACGACATTATTACAAAGGCCTCCCGTCACTCCGGCTAGGTCCTGATTCAACGCGTTGTTCTGGGTTGAGGTAAAACCGACCATCGAAATCGCAGTCGAGTACGTCATGGTGAAAGTCGAAAATGAACCATTCGACAGGTTTCGCGCCGCATTCTCCAACGAAGTAAAACTAACCGCAAAGGTTACCCACGAATCGGCTTGATTCCCATCCCGACCGTTGAGCTTCACCGAATCCACAGCCGTGGCACTCTGAATGTAGAACGTCGCCGTGGTCGAATTTGGACTCGCTGGAGTGAATGACGTCAACGTGACCGGCGTCTGGGTCGGGATTGTCCAAGTTGTGGTGCTAGGACCGTCGTTAGCCCCGGCACCGGGGGTCCCAAATCGAATGCTCCCTCCCTTCTGCTTCGTAACGGACATAACCATAATCAAATCCAGCGAACCGCTCGCGCTATTGTCCAAATTAAAGCCGACGCCAAGATTCATTCCGTTTCCACCCGGATCATTCACGCCTCCGAAGTTGGACATTCGCGCCCGGAAGAGAATCGAGTTAATCCCGTTTATCGTTCCGGCTTTTTGCTGGAAAGCGTAGGTTGTCGCATTTCCCACAAAGTCATCGGTGGTCTGACCGGTATGCTGGTCAGCACGCACGTCCGTGATCACCGATCCATCCGGCTTCTTCCAGGGTGACCACCCCGTATTATCCGCCACTGAAACCACGGACTGAGCCATTAGGAGGGGACAGGAGACCGCCACCAACCAAAGCACGGCGAGGGCTGGGGCGCTGGCAAAGGAGTGGCGGACGTGCTTCATCGGCAAGGTAACAAAATTGAAACCCATGGTTCGGCGAAGCTTCAACCGTAAATTTCAAAATTCCCGCCATCGCGGGGTCATCGCGTTGCGGGTTCGGCGCGGGCCATGAGGGCGCAGACCATCTCCAGCGGCAGGGGGATTCGCTCCACCGTGAGGCGCAGCAGCGGGATCGTGAGCGGCCCGGCGGCCACGGGCGGAGGAGGAGCGCGCAGCCGCGCCTCCAGGCGCGCGCGCCAGGCGCGTTCCTCGCGATCGGCGCGGGCCAGCGCGCAATAACGCCAGAGCGAAGCGACAAGCGTGGTCTCCAGGGCGGGCTCGCCGGGCAGGAATTCCGCCGAGAGGATCTCGGCCGCGTCGGACGAGGGCGCGTCGAGCGTGAAGAACATGAACAGCGCGGCGCGGCGCGCGCGCTCCGGGCGCTCGAGGCCGCGCGGCAGCGCCCCGCGCAGCAGCCGCGCCTCCTCCATCGAGCCGCGCTCCACGAACAGCGCCTCCTGGAGCACCGCCGCCCACGGCTCCACCGGACCCGTCGTCCGCGCGAGCGCGACCCGCGCGCGCGGGGCGTCGCCGCACCGCCGGCCTGCTCCAGGGCCGCCACCGCGCCCGCGCGATCCCCGCGCCGGGCGCGCTGGTAACCCGCGAGCACGCCGCGGACCATCGGGTCGGGCGGGGCGCCGGCGGCCGCGGGATCGGGCGGGGCGCCGGCCAGGACCGCCGCCTCGGCCGCGAGGTTCAGCCAGGTGCCCGCCGCCGCGCCGGAGCGGGCGAGTTCCGCCGTCGCCAGGCGGGCGAGGCGCGGAAACTCGCCGGCGGCGATGAGGCGGCCGGCGAAGAGCAGCGGCAATTGGGCCGGCCGGTCTCCGGCGGGCCCCGCCAGCCATTCCTCCCAAAGTCGCCACGCCTCCTCCGCTCTTCCCGCCACCAGCAACTGGTCGGAACGCGCGAGCCGGATCGACCAGTTGCCGGGCGCGAGCGCCGCGGCCGACTCCAGCGCGGCGACGGCGACCTGCGGCCGCTCGGCGCGCGCCGCCTCGGCGGCCTGCGCGAGGAATCGCTCGACGCGCCACCGCACATAACGCCGCTCCACGCGCCGACCCGCGCCCGCCAGCGGCTCGCGCGCGAGCCACGCGAACACCCCTCCCGCCGCCAGCGCCGCCGCCAGCGCGAGCAGCCACCGCCGCCGGCGCGGACGCCGGCCGGTCACGGAGGGCGCGGACGGCTCAGCCATGGCGGCAAGTCGCGTCACCGGTTTTCGGATACGAAAAAATCTCCCGGCGGCGGGACGGCGCGGGACGCGGCGACGGGCGGGAAAGGGACCGGCGGGGCGGCGCGTGGCGTGTCATCTTCAACCGGAAAGGACACGGGCGCGGGAACGGGGCAAACGGATTCCGGCCGGTCGCGGGGCGGAAGCGCGGCGCCGGACGCCAGCGGTCGGGGGCCGGGAGCCGGGGCGGGACGGTCCTGCGGATTTACTTGGCCTATCCGCGGAAGTGCCCTAGGGGTTTCTCCCCATAGACATCATGAAAACGCCGCCGCTCCGCCTCGTCGCCCTCGCCGTCCTCCTGCTGCCCGCTGCGACGGGCCGCGCGCAGCAGGCATCCGCCACGGGAGCCAACCAACTGGTGAACGTCGCCACCGCGGCGTTCGGCGCGAAGGGTATCGGCGTGGGCGAGAACCTGGTGCAGGGCGAGAAAGGCTCGCTGGCCTCCGCCGGTGCCGCGCAGCCGGCGTTCACCGTGATCAACCTCGCGGGAGAGGTGGAGATGAACCGGGTGGCGCTGGAAGTCGGCAACCAGAAGGGCAAGTTGCGGGTCGTCGCGCTGAAGGACGACGGCACGCCTGACCTGAGCTCGGGCCGCGTGATCACCGAGTTCAACCTCGACGGCAATGCCAAGACCGTGAGCGCCGATGTGAACGACGTGAAGGTGAAGCGCGTCGCGATCGTCTGGGTGCCGGATGCGCCCGGTCAGGTGCTCACGCTGAACAACGTCGGTCTCTTCACGAGCAAGCCCGAGGTCATCACGTCGTTGCCCGAGGTGCGGGCCATCGCGCAGAGCGCGCCGGCCGCGGCGCCCGCCACCGCGTCCGCGAGCGCCGCCTCCACGACCGCGCCGGCCGCCGCGCCCGCCACCGCGCCCGCCGCACCGGCGAGCAGCGGTAATTCCGGGGCCGCCGCGGGCGGAGCCGGCAACTCCTCGTCCGCGGCCACCGCCGCAACCCCGCCGGTGACCAGCCCCACCTCGACCGCGGCCGGAGCGGCGACTCCCGCCAACCCGGGCCAGACCACGGCGGCGCCGGTGCAGCCCCTCTCGACCCCGGCCGCCAACAATGTGCCGTCGGCGGCGCCGGTTCCGCCGCAGACGCGGAACGTCAGCCGCTGAACGCGGCGACCCGCCCCGTCGAAACGCGCCCCCGCCGATGACGCGAGCGGCCTGCGTACCGCCGGCGGCGGCCGGAACGGCGGCGCTGATCGTGGTCGCGGCGTGCGCCGCGCTGGCTCCCCGCGCGCCGGCCACGGCTTTCCTCGCCGCGGCGGCGGGAGTTTGGATTGCGGCCGCGCTGGCGGCCCGGCCGGTGATGGGACAGGCCGGCGCGGACCGTGCCGCGACGCTTCCGCGGGCGGCCTGCCTGCTGCTGGCCCTGCTGGTGCTGCTGGTGGCGAAGGACCTGGTGCCGGCACCGGGCGTGACGGGGGAGGCGGAGCGACGGGCGGCGCTGGCGCCCGCGGAGCCCGGCTGGCCGGCCACGGCGCGCAATCCGGCGCTCGGCGCGGCGGCGGCGCAATGGGGCGCGCTGCTCGCGGGCGGAGCGGTCGCGCTGGCGATCGCCCGCGCGACCGCGGGGTCGGAGCGGGCCGGCGCTTTCACCGTTTCCTCGCTGGCGTGGCTGATCGCGGCGTTCGGCGCCGTGGTGGCGCGCCCGGCGCGGGCGGGCCTCGCCACGGGCGACTCACCCGGCTGGATCGCGGCGAGCAAGAACGGCGCCGCAGCGCTCATCGCGCTCGGCCTGGTCCTGCACCTCGGCCTCGCGCTCCGGGCGTGGTCGCGCGGGCGGCCGCCGGTCGCCGTGCTGCACGGCGCCGCCGCGGCGGCGCTGCTCCCGCCGCTCGCCGCGCTCTCGTCGTGGACGGGCCTGATCGCGCTGGCCGCCGGTGCCGCGGCGCTGGTGGCGGCGCGGGCGGGCGAGGGCGCGCGCCGGCCGGCGCCCTGGCTGGTCGCGGCGGCCGCCGGCGCCGGGCTCGCCCTCGCGGTGGCGGCGTTCCAGCCGGCGCTCGCGCGGCGCGTCGCCGACTTCTCCGGCGATTACCGCCTCGCGATCTGGCGCGACGTGGCCGCGCTGGTGCGAGAATACCCGTTCCTGGGCGTCGGCGCCGGGGCGTTCGAGGACGTTTACCCGCTCTTCGGCCGGCTGCAGATCGTGTTCGACGCGCGGCTTTCGCATCCCGACTCCAGCTGGGTGCTGCTGGCGGCGGAATGGGGCTTGGCCCCGCTCACGCTCCTCGGCTGGCTGGCGTGGCGGGCGGCGCGCCCGGCGGCGGGCGACCCGCCGCCGGAGTCCGCGGCGATCGCACGGGCGGGGCTGGTCGCCTGGCTGGCGGCGGGCTGCACCGACATCGCCCTCCACCGCCCGGAGAATTTCGCGGCGGGAGTGATCCTGGCCGGGATCGCGGCGGGCGCGCGGACGGACGGAGCCCGCCGGCGCGGGGAGACCGCGGCGACGGCCGCCGCCCTCGCGGCCGGGATCGCGCTGGTGGGGTGGTCCGCGGGACCCGGCGCGCGCGAGTTACGCTGGGGGTTGCTGGACCCCGCGCGCCTCTGGAACGCGGCGCTGGCCGACGGCGGGAAGAACGCGACGGAGCCGGCGAACCTCGCGCGGCTGCGGGCGGCGGTGAAGCTGCAGCATCGCGCGGTGACGTATCCTTTCGCGGTGGCGAAACTGCTCCATCCCGCCTCGCCCGAGGCCGCGCGGGAATTCTGGCGCGCCGCGATCACGCGCGCGGGAGACCTCGGCTTCGACTACCTCGCGCAGGCGGAGGCGGCCTTTCCCGCGACCCCCGCGGCGTACTGGCTCGGGCTGGCGCGCGAGACCGGGCCCGATCATTTCCTTTTCGTTTCCGGACTCGCCGGCGCCGCGGCCGTCCGCGAGCTCGAGGAATGGGTGGACCGGCCCGGGGTGGCGGCGACGCGGCCGCCGGTGGCGAGGCGTTTCCTCCGGGTGGCGCACGCCCTCCGCCGGGCGGACCTGATCGAACGCATGGCCGCGCGCGTGGAGACGACGGACGAGGCTTTCCGGGATGAGGCCGCGCGGATGCTGCTGGAGGCGGGCCGCGCCAAGGCCGCATGGCAGGTCATCGAGCGGTTGCTGCCGCCGGAGGAGACGGCGCCGCCGGGCGCGCCGCGCCCCGCGGGCACGCTTGAGTCCCTGCTTTCCGCCCGGCGCTACGCCGACCTGCGGGCTTGGGTGCTGGCGTCGACGCCCGCGGAGGCCGCGGCGGCGCTTGCGAGGATCTGCGCCCAGGAACAGGCGCCGCCGTGGTTCCGGCTGCGGCACGCGCGCGCCCTCGCGGCGGCGGGCGACGAAGGCGGCGCGGTGGCGGAGGCCCTGCGCGGCCGCACGGCCCGCGGCGCGCCCTGAAGCGCGATCCGCGCGGGAAGCGGACTCAGGAGCGGCGGCCGCCGTAGTAACGGTAGGCCGAGTAGTCGTAGTAATCGTGGCCGTCGGAGGGCCGCGTGCCGTTGACGACCACGAGCAATTCCCGCCGCGCCGAACGCTTCAGGACCTGCAGCGCCTTGGCGGACGTGGTGATGAGGGCGTTGCGCAGCCGCACGACGAAGATCACCCGGTCGACGCGCGAGATGAACGGAATGGTGTCGGACACCGGGATGATGGGGGCCGAGTCGATGACGACGACCTCGTACTCGGCCTTGGTCTCGACGGTGAGGGCCGCGGGGAGCTTGAACATCAGCTGGTCGACGAGCGCCGAGGAGTTGGCGCCGCACGTCATGACGGCGAACCCGAAGCCGGCGGCCGGGCGCACGAAATGGCGCCAGTCGCCCTCGGAGCGCAGGTAGTCGGCGAGCCCCGGGTGGTCGGGCGGCAGCCCGAGCCGGTGGCCCACGGTCCCGCGGCGCAGGTCGGCGTCGATGAGGAGCGTTTTCAAACCGGCGCTGGCGGAGGCGTGGGCGAGGTTGAGGGCGATGGTGGACTTGCCCTCGCCGGGCGTGCTGCTGCACACGACGAAGACCATGCCGCCCGGGCCCTCCCGCTGGTGCTCCATCGCGAGGGCGGAGCGCAGGGAGCGGATCGCCTCGGCGAAGGCCCCGGGGCAGGCGGGGTCGGCCAGGGCGACCTGGGATTTGAGACGGCGCCGGATGAGCGGGATCTCGACGCCGACCTCCGCCCCGAGGCCCTCGCTGACCTCGGCCACGGCGAAGGCGCGGCGGTCCATCCGGACCGCGAGGGCGGTGAGACCGATCGCGCCCAGGAGGCCGAGGATGACGCCGTTACGGACCGGTCCGGTGTAATCGGGCTTGTTCTCCGAAGTCCCGCCGGCGCGCTTGAGGATCTGGATCACCTCGTCGTCGACGCCCTTGCGGAAGTCGATGTTCTGCAGGCTGCCGACGAGGCGCTGGTAGAGCTCGCGCGTGCGGGAGACGGAACCCTGGAGTTTCTGGTGCTCGGCCTCGATCTGGGAGGACTCGAGCACCTTCTTCTCCCATTCATCCATCGAGTTGAGGATCGTCTGAAGCTCGCTGCGCATCCCGTCGACCTCGGACTTGAACGCGCCGACCTCCTCCTGCTCGAGCAGGCCGACGAGGCGGCGGAGTTTGGCGAGTTCCTCGTCGACCTTGCGGTACTTGGGATGCTTGGGGAGGTAGATCCGGGCGAGCGCGTCGCGCTCGATCTCGAGCTCGCGCACGCGGACCTTCTGCGCGGCGAGCGCGGCGGAGCCGGCGGGGGCGGAGCCGGCGACGCGCGCGCGGCCGCCGGCGGAATCGGAGATCTCGAGCGAGCCGGCGCGCTGCGCGAGGGCCTCCTTGTCGGCGCCGCGGTCGAGCAATTCGGCGAGCTTGAGCTGCATGCGGAGGCTCGCCTCGCGGTTCTTGAGCTGCGACAGGAAGCGCGCGGCGGTGGTGGCCTGCTGTTCCCAGAAGACGATGTTGCGCTGCTGCTTGAAACGGAAGAGCTCGGCCTCCTGCTCGTTGAGGATCTTCTCCAGCCGGGCGATCTCCCCGGAGATCTGGTCCATCACGGAGCGCGACGAGACGAGGCGCTGCTCGCGGCGCATGGCGATGTACTCCTCCATCACCAGATCGAGGTAGCGCTGCACGTGCGTCGGCGCGCCGCTCGTCGCCGTGAGCTCGAAGATCGTGGTCCGCGGCACCATCCGCGCGGCGAGGTCGGGGCGCACGGCGGCCTCGGGACGCTCGAGCTTCAGCTTGATCATCGCCCGCTCGCGCAACTCCTCGCTGGTGAGGATCTCGAGCTGGGTGCCGAGGACGTTCATGAAGTCGTTCGCGACCGGGTTGCCCTCGGAGAAGTTCAGGCGGCCGCTCATCACGAGGCGGCCGGAGCACTGGTAGGTCGAGGGCCGGTCGGAGGACCGGTACAAGGCGATGCCGCCGCCCGCGACGGCGCAGACCGGCAGCAGCCAGAGGTAGGACCGCGCCTTGGCGGGAAGGAAGCTGCTGAGGTTCCAGCGGAAGCGCATCACGGCGGTCACCAGTTCACCAGCTTGGAGTCGGCGATGACGAAATCCCCGTCGAAAAGCGGCACGTCGCGGTCGATTCGGCCCTTCTTGAGCACCTCCTCCAGGTCGACCGTGAGTGTCTCGAGGTCCTCCCGGCCCGAGACCTTGCGCACGATCCGGATCCGCTTGGCATCGGCGAAGTCGCTGAGGCCGCCGCTCGCGAGGATCACGCGGCCGGCGGTGTTGCGCTCGGAAAGGTCGATCTCGACGACCCCGATCTTGCGCATCTGGCCCGCGAGGTAGACGCGCCCGCGGCTGCTCGATTTCTCCGGCCGGTCGACCAGGAGCAGCCGCACCGTCGCGCGCACGAAGAATTCGGACTCCAGGGCGGTCTTGGTCTCGGAGGCGAGCTGTTCGACGGTCTTGCCGGCCACGACCCAGAGCCCGAGGAGCGGGAATTCACCCTTCCCCGAGGCGTTGACCACGATCTCGGCGGTGGCGTCGGCGTCCTCCTGCACCGAGAAACGGAGCCGGGCGCCGGGCCGCAGGGGCAGCTCGGAACCGGTGGGCGCGGAAGCCCGGGGTTTCTCGTCCAAGCCGAACAGGCCGGCGGACCGCTCCCGCTCCTTGAACAGGACGTCGATCTCGGACCGCGCCGGCGGGCGGGCGGATGAATCGCCCGCGCCGGGAGCGACCGCCGCGACCCCGCGCGAGGCGGAGGCGAGCGCAAGCAGGACCGCGAGAAGCAGCAGCGGTCGCATGCTAGCGGCGGCCCCCGCGCCGCGCCGTATCAAAACTGGTGATTCGCCATGAAGGTGACTCGGTTCTGGAGATATTCACGGGTGGCGATGGTGGAGCGCTTGAAGGTGTAGTCGTACGATAGGCGCAGGTCCGACTTCGCCGCAAGCGCGTACGATCCCGCGACGTTCAACGTCAGCCGGGTCGCCTCCTCGCCCAAGGGTCCCGACTCGCCAATCCACTGGTGGCCGGCGGTGAAGTTGAAATTGATCCGCTCGGTGCACTTGTACTCGGGCGTGACCGAAAGATCGTGGAGATGGTAGAAGTTCGTGGCGACGCCCTCCTGCGTGGAGCGCGCGTAACGGACATTGGCCTTGAGATTCTCGCGCAGCGTGTGCCGGTAGGCGAGGGAGTAGAACGGGCTGGAAGTGAAGAGCGTGTCGCCCTCGGTCCGCGGATCGACGAACCTCTGCTCGCCGTACCCGTAGGAGGCGGTGAGGGATTTGCCCTCCGAGATCTGCCACTCGTCGGCGACCGAGAAGGAGCGGCCCGAGGTCCGCGCGGACGGACCGCCGACGAAGCGTGTGCGCACGAGCACGAAATCCGCCATCAAGGTGTGCCGCCGCGAGAGGTTGAGGATGCCCCGCGCCCCGGCGGAGTCGGTCCACGCGTTCTGGGACAGGCTCTCGTCCCCGCGCTGCGAACGGCGCTCGCGGAGGGCGATCAGCTGGACGCCACCCCAGCCGAGGGGAACATCACCCTGCACACCCTTGGTCACCCCCGTCTGGTCGAGGATGCGGGTGCGGTTGACGACCGGGGAAAGCACCGGATCGAGCTGCCGGCTGTATTTGAAAAATGGAGTCAACCGCACGTCCTTCACCCACAGCTGGAACCGCACGACGGAGTTCGGAGAAACCGAGTAGAGCCGCTCACGCTTGCCAGGGCCAAAGAGCGGCGTCCGCTGGTTGATCACCGCCATCAGGGTGAGTTCCTGCCGGCGCGACACTGCAAGCATCCCCTCCACGTTGATACCGGCGCTCACCATCATGCCGGGCACGGGAATGCGTTCCACGCGGACATTGTCCGAATACTCGATCGCACCCATCAGGCCGAGTTTGAAGGCGACGGGCCCCACGGAGACCGTCCGCGCCGCCCCGCCTTGGGCCTCGGGGTTATCGTGCAGGTTGGTCGCGGGAGCCGCCTGACCCTCGCGCAACTCGGAGGGCGGGGGCTCTTCGCGCGGAGCCGATTCGGGCCGCGTGAAGAACTGACCGCGCGTCGCGTCCTGGCCCCGGGAGGGCGCGCCCGCGAACACGCATAGCGCCGCCAGCGCCGCCCGGAGCGGGAGGAGGCAAGGAGCGGCGGGCTTTCGCGCGATCACGGACGACGGAAAGATTAACGTGGAAAAGACGAAGGAAGCAACGCGGGCGTTCAAACCTTCCATCTGCCCGCAGACGAAAGCGTCCGAAGCGAAACGAACGCGCCTGCGGCACCAAAGGGAGGGAGCGGGAGATAGAGACCCATGGGTTAAAGATTTGTTACTTTGTAACCTTAGCTTTACCCAGGAAAGCGATTTTTATTCCCCACCCCCTGCTTGCCACCGCGTGGCGCCTCGGCCCTTGAC
>JBJTCH010000290.1:0-12911 GCA_046091745.1 Opitutaceae bacterium | reverse complement strand
CCACCGCCGCCTGGCTGCTCTGGCGCATCGACGGCCACAGCTTCAGCGCCGCCGCACACGCCTACGACATCTTCGAGCACGGCGGCGACTGGTGGCTGCGCGACAAGCTGGAACACGCCGCCTTCACTCACACTTCCACGGAGATGGCGCGCCGCGCCCTCATCGAGCGCGGCCTGGAGGCGGCAAAGATCGTTTGCATCCGCCGCGGCCTGGACCGTCTGCCCGCGCTGAAGCCCCTGCGGCCCGGCCGGCAGCCCATCCACCTCGTGAGCGTCGCCCGGCTCGTCGAAAAAAAGGGCCTCGACCACCAGTTGCGCATCCATGCCGCCCTGCGCGCGGCCGGAGTCCCCTTTTCCGCGCGGATCATCGGTGACGGCCCGCTCCGCGCCGAACTCGAGAACCTAGCCGGCCGGCTCGGCATCGCGGCCGATGTCACGTTCACGGGACACCGGCCCCAGCACGAGGTCTGGACTCCATTGGGTTGGGCCGACGTCCTGTTGCACACGGGAGTGATCGCCCCGAGCGGCGACCGCGACGGGCTGCCCAATGTCATTCCCGAGGCGATGTCCGCCGGCGTCCTCGTGGTCACCTCCCCCGCGGCCGCCACCACCGAGGCGATCACGCAGGGCATCACGGGCCTGGTCATCCCCGTCGAGAACACCCCCGACTGGGTGTCGGCGATCAAACGACTCTCGGCCGACGACCCCTTCGCGGAGCGGCTGCGCGGCGCGGCCCGCCGCTGGGTGGAGGAGAATTTCGACGCCCATCGGAACGCCGCGCGCCTTCTGGGGAAGTTCCGCGAGCACGCCCCGCGGAACGCGGCCGCGGAGCCCGCCGTCGCGGCGCCGGCGCCATGATCTTCCTAGACACGACGAAGTCGGCCGATGCGCGGCACCGTTCCGGTCTCACGCGCGTCACGACTCGTCTCGCCGCCGCTCTGGGCGAAGCGGCCCGGCCCGTGCGCTGGGACGCAGCGAGGCGCACGTTCGCGGCGGAGGACGGGAGCAGCCAGGGACCCGCTGACTGGTTCATCACCGCGGAGCTGTTCTCCGAGGAGGAGCGACCCGGATTGGGCGAATTTCTCACAACGAAGGGCTGCCGGACCGCCGCGATTTTCCACGACGCGATTCCGCTCCGCTTTCCCCAAACCACCTGGCCGAAGAGCGTCGCCCGTCATCCCGGTTACCTGAAACTGCTCGCGGGCTTTGACCGGGTCTGGGCGGTGTCGCGCGCGAGTCGCGATGAGCTCACCGGTTACTGGCGGTGGTTGGGATTGGAAAGGATGCCCCCCGTGGAGGTTCTCACACTCGGTGCCGATTTCGACGGTGAACCGCGCAATCGTTCACTCCGCGCCAGCTCGCCGAAGCTCGTGTGCACGGGCATTCTCGAGCCGCGGAAAAACCAGCCCTTTCTCCTCGAGGTTTGCGCGCGTCTCTGGCGCGGCGGGCTGAATTTTGATCTGCACCTCGTGGGCCGCGTGAATCCGCATTTCGGGGCGCCGGTTCTACGGCGGGTACGGGAGGTGGAACGCGAGTTCCCCGGCCGCGTCCAGCACCACGACGGCGTCTCGGACGAAGCGCTCGCGCGGCTCCTTGGGTCCGCGCGGGCCACGGTTTTCCCCACCCGAGCCGAGGGTTGCGGACTCCCGTTGCTCGAATCGCTCTGGCGCGGCGTGCCGTGTGTTTGCAGCGATCTGCCAGTGCTGCGGGAGAACGCCGATGGCGGCGGGTGCGTGGCGGTCGCGCTCGACGACACCGAGGCCTGGGAAAACGCGCTGCGCCGGGTTCTCATCGACAACGAATACCACGCGGAACTGGTGCGCGCGGCGCTGGCTCGCCCGCTGCCCTCCTGGTCGGACACCGCGCGCGCCCTGCGCGACGGGCTCGGCGCCTGATCCCGCGACGGCGCGTCAGCGCGTCGTGACGCCCTTGACCGCCGCGCCGGCGGCACCCGGTGTGGCGCCTCTTTTGCCCTCGAGCGTGCTGATCGCGCCCTCGCGCACGGCCTTCACGGCGGGCGAGCTCTGCGGAATCTCGATGTTGGTCTCCAGCTTGGTGTCGGTGCCGATGTGCTCGGAAGCCACCGTGGCCAGCAACGGCATCGCCGACTCGAGGCGGCCGGTCACGCCCCGCACGGCGACGCGCACGTCCCAGATCTCGGGCCCGGTGCTTTTCTCGAGAGAGCGCCCGGGATTGGTGCGCGCGGAAAGCTGCAGGAACGTCTCGCGCGAGGCGGCCTCCACGCGCGGGGTGGTGTCGACCCCGAAGCCGACCTCGATGAAAAGGTCGGGGGCGCCGTTGCCGGGCGCCTCGAACATGCCGCGTCCGCCGAGGGCGGTGTCGACGCAGGCCTTGATCACGGAGACCTGCTCCTGCGCGTTCGCCACCGCGTTTTTCCGGGCGATGAGGCGGTAGGAAACGCCGGAGAACTTCTGCTCGACCCCGGGCGCCGCGATCGCGTCCACCAGCACGCGGTGCTTGGGCGAGAAGATGTTGTTGCAACCCGCGGCGAACAGAACGGCCACAGCGGCCCCGATCACGGCCGGCAGGCGGCGGAGCGGGAGAACGGCGGCTTTCATGCTGCGGGAACCGGTTAGCGGCTTCACGGCGTTTCGCAAATTCGCCGTCGCGGCTTTTCAGTCGATCCGGACGCGGGCGCGGTAGAACGCGTCGCAGCGCGCGTAAATCTCCGCCGGCGAGGAGAGACCCATCGCCTCCTCCGCCAGCGCACGGGCGTCGGCCAGCGACATCGAGCGGATGAGGTATTTCACCGCCGGCAGCCACGCGGGGGTCATGCTCAGGCTGTCCACCCCGAGACCGAGCAGGAGCGGCGCGAACACCGGGTCACCAGCCATCTCGCCGCAGACGCCGACGGGGACCTTGTGCCGGTGGGCCTCGGTGACGATGTGGCGGAGCGTGCGCAGCACGGCGGGATGCGTCGGCTCGTAGAGGTGGGCGATGCGGTCGTTGCCGCGATCGATGGCGAGCGTGTACTGGATGAGATCGTTGGTCCCGATGCTGAAGAACGCCGATTGCCGCGCGATGAGGTCGGTGGTGTAGGCCGCGCTCGGGATCTCGATCATCGCGCCGACCTCGAGGGCGGCGTCGAAGGGGATGCCGCGCGCGCGCAACTCCGAGCGGCACTCCTCGAGGATCGCGTTGGCGCGGCTCATCTCATCGGCCCCGCTGATCATCGGGTACATCATCCGCACCTTGCCGAAGGCGCTGGCGCGCAGGATCGCGCGGAGCTGGTCCTTGAAGACCTCGCGGTTCTCGAGGCACCAGCGGATCGCGCGGAAACCCATGAACGGGTTGCTCTCGTGCGGGAACAGGGACGCGTTGCCGGCGATCGGCTTGTCGCCGCCGAGGTCCAGCGTGCGGATCACCACGGGGCCCGGCGCGAGCGCCTCGACGACTCGCCGGTAATCCTCGAACTGCTCCTCCTCCGTCGGCGCACGGCCGAGGTTGAGGAACATGAACTCAGTGCGGTACAGGCCGACCCCGTCCGCGTGCGACTCGCGAACCTTCCCGACCTCGTCGGCCTTCTCAATGTTGGCGAGCAGCGTGACGCCCACGCCGTCGAGCGTGACCGCCGGCAGCCGCACCGCGTCGAGCAGCCGCGCCTCGAAGGATTTTTTCCGTTCCTGGATCTTGCCGTAGCGGAAGAGCGTGCTTTCGGAGGGATTGACGATGACGACACCGTCGTAGCCGTCGATGATAGCCCAGGCGCCGTCGCGCACCCGGCGCGTCAGGTCGCGCACGCCGACCACCGCGGGCACCTTCATCGAACGCGCGACGATGACCGCGTGGCTGGTCTTGCTGCCGGAGTCGGTGACGAGCGCGAGCGCGGACGAGCGATCGAGCGACGCCGACTCGGAAGGGGTGATGTCGGCGGCGACGACGATGCGCTGGTCGGCAAGCTTGTTGAGCGAGCTTTCCTCCTGCCCGAGCAGATTGCGGAGCACGCGCTGCGTGACGTCGCGCAGGTCGCCCGCGCGCTCGCGGAGGTACTCGTCGTCGATCTCGGAGAACGCCTGGACGTAGCGCGTGGAGACGCGGTGGAAACACGTCTCGATGTTGCGGCCGGACGCCTCGAACTCGCGGATGGTCTCGCCGATCAGCGCCTCGTCCTCGAGCACCATCAGGTGCGCGTCGAAAATCGCGGCTTCCTCGGGGCCGATGTTGCGCTCCACCTCGCTCTTGGTGCGCGCGACCTGCTGCCGCGTGAGCACGAGCGCCCGGTCGAAACGCGCCACCTCGTCGATGCGCTTCTCCACTTCGACCTGGTAATCCGGCACCTGAACCTCGTTCTGGAGATACAGGAAAATCTGCCCGTACGCGATCCCCTGCGAGGCGGCGATGCCTTGCACGGTGAACTCGTTCCTGGAGGCGGAGTCGGGCACGGTTTTCAGGCGACGTGGGGTTGCCGTCGCTCCCCTATAATAACCCGCTGCCGCCAAAAACGGTCAATGCCGATTCTGGCGTCAGCCCGTCGCGCCGGCGATCCGCGCCTCGCGCACGAACGCGGTGGCGCCCCACGCCCGCCGCACCCGCGCCACGGCCGGACCGGCATCGGCTCCTTCCGGCAGCAACGCGAAACAAGCGCTGCCGCTGCCACTCATGCCCGCCGCGAATCCGAACTTCCCGCGCAATTCCTCCAGCAGGAGCGGCAAAGCGGGGAATTTCCGGAAGGCCGGGGGTTCCATGCTGTTGAACAACAGTCGCTCCGCCGGCGCGTCATCGTCCTCCACCCAGGTCCGCAGCCGCGCCTCCGCCTCGGCGGCGGGCAGATACGAGGCCGGCGCACCGGCCGCCAGCCGGCCGTACGCCCACGGTGTCGCGATCCCGAACCCGGGTTTGAAAACGAGCACGCGCCGCCCCGCGAGCCGCGCGACCGCCCGCGCCGGCAGCGCCTCGAGCCGTTCCCCGCGACCGCGCATCACCGACGGCCCGCCGGCGAGGAAGAGCGGGCAATCAGAACCGACCGTCGCCGCGACTTCCGCCAGACGACGTGCGCTCAGCGAAAACTCCCCGCCCGCGCTCCGGTTGAGCGCCCGCAACGCCGCGGCCGCGTCGCTGCTGCCCCCGCCGAGTCCCGCCCCGGCCGGAACCCGCTTTTCCAGCGTGAATCTCGCCGCACCCTTCCAGCCGCTCGCCTCCGCGAACGCCCGCGCCGCTTTCAGCACGAGGTTGGTTCCGTCGGCGGGCACCGCGGGATCGTCGCAGGAAAGCTCCATCCGCTCCGCCGGCTCCACCCGCAGCGTGTCACCAAAATCCAGCGTCACCACCAGCGACACGAGATCGTGAAACCCGTTCGGCCGCCGCCCGGTCACGGCGAGGAGGAGGTTGAGCTTGGCGGGAGCGGGGATCGCGAGCGGTTCCACGGCGGCAGGCAGGAAACAGAAAGCGCGACCGGAAGCCAGTTCCGAGGCCCGCGTCCGGTTTCGCGACGCCCGGGGACCCGTCGCGCGACGCCGGACTTTTGTCTTCATTCGCGCCGCTTCCTGGGGCTTAGTGACCGGACATGGCCTGCGAACTGATCCTCGTCCTCGACGCCCAGTCGCCCCGCGAAGTCGCGCCCGTGCTGCGCCAGCTCCAAGGCACGGTGACGTGGGTGAAGGTCGGCCTTGAGATGTACACCGCCTGCGGGCCGGACGCCGTGCGCGAGATCGCCGGGATGGGCTTCAAGGTCTTCCTCGACCTCAAGCTGCACGACATCCCCAACACCGTCGCCAAGTCGGTCGAGTCGGCCTCCAAACTGCCGGTCGGCATGCTGACCCTGCACACGGGCGGTGGCCGCGAGATGATGCAGTGGGCCGTGAAGGCGCAACAGACCCACGCCCCCCACCTCCTTTTGCTCGGCGTCACCGTGCTCACCTCGATGAGCGCCGACGGTCTCGCGGAAACGGGTGTCACGGTTTCCCCCGAGGAGCAGGTCGTGCGGCTCGGGCGGCTCGCGGCCGACTCCGGCCTACGCGGCCTGGTGTGCTCCCCGCTTGAACTCGGGCCCCTGCGCGCGGTCCTGCCGCCGGACATGGCGCTGGTCACGCCCGGCATCCGCCCGCGCGACGCGAAGGCGGACGACCAGACGCGCATCATGACCCCCGGCGAGGCCGCGCGCTCCGGCGCCCGTTACATCGTCGTGGGCCGGCCGATTTTCCGCGCGCCCGATCCCGCCGTCGCGGCCCGGGCGATCCTCGCTGAACTGGCCGCGGTGAACTGACCGACCCCGCGCATGGCCCGCACCGCCGCCATCCTTCTCGCCGCCGGCAGCGGCGCGCGCATGGGTGGGGCGGTCGCCGACAAGGTGCTCGCGCGCCTCGGCGGCCTGCCGGTTTTCTCGTGGTCGGCGGCCGCCTTCATGCGGAGCGGCGTCGCCGACCTCTACGTCGTCGTTTACCGCGACCAACGCCAGATGCTGGAACTCTCGGCCCTCGCGCCGACGCCATCGCTGCTCGTGCGCGGCGGCCGGGAACGCCAGGACTCCGTGCTCAACGCGTTGCGGGCGCTACCCGACGACATCGGGTTTGTCTTCGTCCATGATTGCGCGCGTCCGCTCATCCAGCCCGAGCAGTTGGCGGCGCTGCACCGGATCGTGCGCCGCGAGCAGGCCGTGGTGCTGGCCCACCGGGTCGTGGATACGGTGAAGGAGCATCGCGTGACCTCCGGAGGCGGCAACCGCCTGCGCACGCTCGACCGCTCGCGGCTCTGGGCCATGGAGACCCCGCAGGTTTTCTCCCGCGCGCTGATCACCCGTGCCTACGCGCGCGTCGCGGAGCGCGGCCGCCGCATCACCGACGACGCGCAGGCGGTCGAGGAACTGGGCCACGCCGTGGCGCTGCTGGAGAACAATCGCCCGAACCCGAAGCTCACGACGCCCGCCGACCTGCCGTACCTTGAGTTCCTGCTGGCGCGGGATAAAAATCCCTGACGCGCCCGCCGGGCGCACCGCCACCATGGATTTCCGCATCGGCCACGGCTATGACATCCACCGCCTCGTCGCGGGACGCCCGCTCGTGCTCGGCGGGGTCAAGTTCGACATCGATTACGGTCTCGAGGGGCACAGCGACGCCGACTGCGCGACCCACGCCGTGTGCGACGCGTTGCTGGGGGCCGCTGGTCTGCCCGACATCGGCCACTTCTTCCCCAATACCGACCCGGCTTATCGCAACATCGATTCGCAGGTGCTGCTGTCCCGGGTCTGCGCCGAACTGCGGCAAAGGGGATACGAGCCGTCCAACCTCGACGTGAGCCTCATCGCCGAGAACCCGCGGATCTCGCCGCGTCTCGCCGAGATGAAGGCGGCGCTCGCGCGCTCCACGGGGCTCCCCGCCGAGCGGATCGGCCTCAAGGCCACCACCAATGAGGGCGTGGACGAACTCGGACGCGGCGCCGCGATCGCCGCGCATGCGGTCGCCCTCATCCGCCGCGCATGAGCGCGGCCCCGGACCTACGGCGCCGGCCCACCCTCCGGCTCCTCGCCCTCCTCCCGCTCGCGCTGCTCGCGGCCGGCTGCGGCCGCCGCGAAACCGCCGTCGAGCAGGGCAACCGCGCCCAGATTCTGCACCGCGGCGTCGGCAACGAGGTGACGGAGCTGGATCCGCATCTCGTGACGGGAATCGCGGAGGGCAACGTCCTGCGCGCGCTGTTCGAGGGACTCGTCACCGAGCACCCCGAGAATCTGCGGCCGGTGCCGGGCGTCGCCGAACGCTGGGACATCTCGCCGGACGGCCGCGAGTACACGTTCCACCTCCGCGCCGATGCCCGCTGGTCCGACGGCCAGCCCGTGACCGCGGGCGACTTCGTGGCGTCGTTCCGCCGCATCCTCACGCCGTCGCTTTCGGCGGAGTACGCCAACATGCTCTACGTGCTGCGCGGCGCGGAGGCCTACCACAAGGGCCGCTCGACGGATTTCGGCACGGTCGGCGCCGTCGCCCTCGATCCCCGCACCGTGCGGCTCACGCTGCATGACCCGGCGCCCTACTTTCTTTCGCTGCTCACCAATCCACCGTGGTACCCCGTGCCACTCGCGGTGATCGCGCGGCACGGCGCCGTCGACCGCCGCGGCAATCCGTGGACGCGCCCGGATAAGTTCGTCGGCAACGGCTCGTTCCTGCTCCGGGAATGGCGGCCGCACCAGGTGATCGTCGTCGCGAGGAACCCGGGTTACTGGGACGCGGCGACCGTCCGCCTGAACGAGATCCATTTCTACCCGATCGACAGCGTGGACGCCGAGGAACGCGCGTTCCGCTCGGGCCAATTGCACCTCACGGAGTTCACGCCCGTCGGCAAAATCGACTCCTACCTGAAGACCGCGCCGCAACTGCTCCGCCGTGACCCCTACCTCGGGACATATTTCTACCGCTTCAACACGCGCCGGCCGCCGCTCAACGACGTCCGCGTGCGCCGCGCCCTCGCGCTCGCGCCCGACCGGCGCATGATCACGGGCCAGGTCGCGCGTGGCGGCCAGATCCCCGCCACGAGCCTGACGCCGCCCGGCACCGCCGGCTACACGGCCGCCGCCGCGCTGCCACACGACCTCGAGGCGGCCCGGCGACTGCTCGCGGAGGCGGGATTCCCCGGCGGCCGGGGTCTGCCCCCGCTCGACCTGCTCTATAACACCTCGGAGAACCACCGCGCCGTCGCGGAGGCGCTGCAGGAGATGTGGCGCCGCGAGCTCGGCGTCGAGGTGCGGCTCGTGAACCAGGAGATGAAGGTGGTCTTCGCCGCGCGCCGCGCGGGTGATTTCCAGATCCTGCGCTCGGACTGGATCGGCGACTACCTGGACCCCGCGACGTTCCTCGACATCTTTCGCGGGGACAGCGGCAACAATTACACCGGTTGGAACAACGCGGAGTACGACGCCCTGCTCGACTCCGCGGCCCGCATGGCCGACCCCGCCGCGCGCTTCGCGCTCTTCCAGCAGGCCGAGGCCATTTTGCTCCGCGAGGCGCCGCTCATGCCGCTCTACCATCACACCCACGTTTTCCTCATCCAGCCGTCGGTGAAGGGATGGCACGCCAACCTGCTCGACCACCATCCGTACAAACATGTGTGGCTGGAGAAATAGCGGGTCGCTCCGGACTGGCCTGTTCGCGGCGATCGCCGCGTTCCTCGCCGGCTGCGGTCGCGAGCCATCCGCCCCGGCGGTCGCACCGCCGTCGCCATCGGAACGTGTGCTACGGGTGAGCCAGCGCAACGAGCCCATCTCACTCGACCCCGCCACCACCACGCTTCCCGACGAATACGGTATCCTGCGCGCCCTCCTCGAGGGCCTGCTCGTGCCCGGACCCGACGGCTCCGCGACGCCGGGCTGCGGCGCGGAGCGTTTCGACGTTTCGCCGGACGGGCTGGTCTACACTTTCCGCCTGCGGAAAGACGCCCGCTGGTCCGACGGCCAGCCGGTGACCGCGGGCGATTTCACCGCGGCGTACCGCCGTCTCCTGAAACCGGAGACGGCTTCGCCCAAGGCGACGATCTTCTTCGGGGTACGCAACGCGCGGGCGTTCGCCTCCGGGACGGAGCGTGATTTCAACGCGGTCGGTTTCCGCGCGCCTGATCCTCACACGCTGGTCGTCACGCTAGAGTTCCCCAACCCGCGCTTTCCCCACGTGGTCGCCAGCGGCCCATGGCTGCCCGTGCGGGCCGACCTCGCGACCCGGCACGGGCGCCGCTGGACGGAGCCGGGCAACTTCGTCGGCAACGGCCCCTTTGTCCTCGTGGAGTGGCGCCCCGACCAACACATCGCGGTGCGCCGCAATGCGGGCTGGCACGGCGCCGCCGCCGTGGCGCTCGACGGGATCCGTTTCGTGCGTTTCGACAGCAGCGACGCGGAGGAACGCGCCTACCGCGCGGGCCAGATCGACGTCACGATGGCGATCCCCGCCTCCAAGGTGCCGGTCTACACCAAGGAGCGACCGGCGGAACTGCACCGGACGGCGATGATCGAGACGCGGCACCTGGTTTTCAACCTGCGGCGCCCCGCCCTCACCGCTGGCTCCCGCCGTGCCCTGAGTCTGGCCATCGACCGCCGGCGCCTCACCGAACGCGTGCTGCAAGGATCGCACGCGCCCGCGGAGACCTTCCTGCCACCGCAGCTCGCACCCAAAGACGAACGCGGAGCCAAACCGGCGACCTTTGATCCCGCGGAGGCGCGCCGTCTCCTCGCCGAGGCGGGGTTTCCCGGCGGGCGTGGCTTCCCGCGACTGGAGCTCTCCGGCTGGACCAACGCGCCCGTGCTGGAGGCGCTGCAGCAGATGTGGCGGGAGCATCTCGGTGTCGACGTGGTGATCACGCTTCGCGAGGCCAAGGTGCACCTCGACGCCCTGCGCGCGGGCGGCTTCGACATCGCGTTCGCCACCGCGATACCCGACGCGGCGGATCCCGCCGCGATGCTCGGGGACCTGGTGACGGGCGCCGCGCTCAATTACCCGGGCTGGTCGGACGCCGGCTTCGACCGCGCGGTCGCCGCCGGACGCTGGTCAGAGGCCGAGGCGGCGTTGAACGCCGGGGCGCCGGTCGCGCCGCTCTATTACAACACCAAGGTCTGGCTGATGTCGCCGCGCGTGCGCGGCTGGACCGAGGACGGACTCTGGGCCCGCATCTATCGGGGCGTTTCACTCGTTTCCCCTTAAACCTTTCCCGATGAAGCTCCTCGCCCCCGCCCTCCTGCTTGCGCTCGCCGCCGTCCTCCGCGCTGCCGACGACTCGGCCGAATCCGCCGCGCGCATCCTGGCGTGGACGAAGGCGATCTCCGCGGACGAGTTCGAGGGACGCGCGCCCGGCTCGCGCGGCGAGGACCGCACCGTCGCTTATCTGGAGGGAGAGTTCCGCCAACTGGGGCTGAAGCCCGGCAATCCCGACGGCACCTATGTGCAGAAAGTGCCACTCGCGGGCATCACCTCGCGCGCGACGCTCGGCTTCCGGATCGGCGCCACCGAAATGCCCCTCACTTCGGTCAACGACTTCGTGGGGCTCTCGACGCGCATCACGCCGAAGGTCGAGGGCAAGACTACGGACGTCGTTTTCGTCGGCTACGGGGTGGTCGCGCCCGAGTTCGATTGGGACGACTACAAAGGCGCGGACCTCCGCGGGAAGACGCTGGTCATGCTGATCAACGACCCGCCCGTCACCAACGACCGCGGCGAGTTGGATCCCGCGGTGTTCGGCGGCAAGGCGATGACCTACTACGGACGCTGGACGTACAAGTACGAGATCGCGGCCAAACTCGGCGCGGCCGCGTGCCTGATCATCCACGAAACCGGGCCGGCCGCCTACCCGTTCGGCGTAGTCGTCTCGAGCTGGGGCCGGGAAAACTTCGAGCTGCGCGCGCCCGACAACAACGCGGGCCACGTCGCGTTTTCCGGCTGGCTGACGCTCGACGCGGCGCAGCGGCTCATCCGCGCCAGCGGCCGTGACTTCGCGGACTTGAAGCGATCGGCGGCGCGGCGGGATTTCCGTCCGGTCGCGCTCGGGGCGACCGCGGATTTCACCGTGGAGAACACGCTGCGGAACGTGGACTCGCGCAACGTCGTCGCGCTGCTGCCGGGCTCAGACCCGGCGCGGAAGGCCGAGCACGTGATCTACAACGCCCACTGGGACCATCTCGGCATGGACGAACGCCTCACGGGCGACCGCATCTTCAACGGCGCGGCCGACAACGCGGCGGGCGTCGCGATGCTGCTCGAGATCGCGCGCGCGTTCAGCGCCGGCCCCGCCCCGCGGCGCAGCGTGTTGTTCCTGTCCGTCACGGCCGAGGAGAAAGGCCTGCTCGGCGCCCGCCACTACGCGAGACAGCCGCTGGACCCCCTCGAGCGGACGCTGGCGGTGATCAACATGGACGGCGCGAACCAATTCGGGCCCACGCGGGACATCGAGATCGTGGGGCTGGGCTCGACGACGATGGACGACATCGCGACGGACCTCGCCCGCGCGCAGGGACGCGCGGTGCGCGCGGAGAGCAATCCGGAGCGCGGCACGTATTTCCGCAGCGACCACTTCGAGTTCGCGAAGGTCGGCGTGCCCGGGTTCTACGCGAAGGCGGGCCGCGACTTCATCGGCCAGCCACCCGACTTCGCGGACCGCAAGGTGAACGAGTACATCGCGCGCCACTACCACCAGCCGAGCGACGACGTGAAACCCGACTGGACCTTCGGTGGCGCCGCGCAGGACGCCGCGTTGCTCACCGAGCTTGGGCGGCGTGTGGCCGCCGGGGAAAACGGGCCGGAGTGGAAACCCGGCAGTCCCTTCCGGGACCGCCGGGAGCAAATGCTGAAGGGGCGGCGCTGAGGCGGCCCCGGGGGCCGGATCAGGCCTCCTCGCGCTTCTTGGTCAGACCGGCCGCGCGCTTGATGTTGTTCACGGTCGCGGGCGAAACGCCGCACTCCCCGGCCACGACATTGGCGGTCTTGCCGGCCTGCAAGGCCTGGACAATCGCGTCCTTCAACTCCGGCGTGACGGTGGAGCGCTTGCGGCGCTCGCCGCCCTTGGCGGCGGGAGCGGGCTTGGACTCCACCGGCGCTTCCACGGCGACGGTAGCCGGCAGCTTGCCGCCGAAGGCCTTGGCGCGGGCGCCCTTCAGGCGCGGCGAGGCGTGAGGCGCAAGGGCCTTGATGACGGCGTCGATCGACTCCAGCCCGAGTTGGGCGGGAAGGCCGGTGAACTGGGCGGCCTGGGCCGAGCGCAGTTCCGCTTCAAGGCTGGCGAGCTCGGCCTGCTTGCGGGCGAGGGTTTCACGGAGCGAGTTCAAGTTGGACATGTTGAGTGGTGGTTTCGACGAAGAGGCGAACTTGGCCCGCGGAAGTTCGCCGCGTCAACCCGGCAGGCGCCGACCCGCTTGCGCCGCGGACCACATCCGTTTCCCTCCCCGCATGCTTCACCCCGCCCGGCTCGCGTTTCCGCTCATCGTCGCCC
>JBJTCH010000289.1:0-5688 GCA_046091745.1 Opitutaceae bacterium | reverse complement strand
CTGTTGGGCGGCGGGGCGGACCTGCGCGCGATCCAGGAAATGCTCGGGCACGCGAGCATCTCGACCACGCAGATCTACACTGCGGTCGATCCCGGACGAATCGTCGACCAGCACTCCCGCTTCCACCCGCGCAACCGCGAGAGCGGTTGACCGCGAGCGGCCTCAGGCGCGGGATGCGCCGTTGATCGCCGCGGCTCGTGCAGTGCGACGGGCCGCGAACTCCATGGCGCCGGCGAAGAGGCCGGTGAACACGAGGTCGCCGACGAGAGTGTTGCGGAAGAAAAACAGCGTCGGCGGGAACTCGGGGCGCCCGACGGTGAGCGCCTGCCACCAGCCGGCGGCGGTGCGGGCGTAGGCGGGATCGCGCAACCAAGCGTCGGTGTTGGTCGCGAGGTAGAACAGCACCGACCCCGTCAGCGTCGCGGCCAGTAGCGAGCCCCAATTGCGCCGGCGGGCGACGGCGAGACCCAGCGGCACGGCCGCCACGAAGCACAAGGTGCGCACGAGCGCGCTGGTCCACGCCCAGGTGTCGCCGGCCGCGGCGTAATAATGGTCCAGATACAGGTCCGAGAGCACCAGCGCGGCGAGCGGCGCGAGCCACAGGCTGCGGGTGGGGAAGTAGACGGCGCCGCCCAGCACGCGCGCCATGAGGGGGGTCGCGTTGGCGAGGGCGGGGAAGTGAATCGCGGCGATCCGCCAGCCGGCGGCGAGCACGAGGACGATCAGGGCGACGGGCATGGTCGGAGGGTGGGAGGGCGTTCGCGGCGGTTCAAGCGCGCGGATCGCGTCGCGCACGGTTCACTGCTCCGCCTCGCGGGCGAGCAACCAGAGAAGATCGGCGAGGCGGTTGATGAACTGGCGCAACTCCGGGCGCAAGTGGCGGACGGACGCGGGCAGCGCGGTGAGCCGGCGCTCGGCGCGGCGGCAATCGGTGCGTGCGACCTCCAGCGCGGCCGAAAGCGCGTTGGCGCCCGGCGTTGCCCAGCCGTCGAAGCGCAGTCCTCGCGCCTCGAGCGCAGCCACCGCCTCGTCGAGGCGAGTGACGTCGGCCACCTCGACTTTGCGGAAGGAGGAAGCCGCGTAGCGCGCCGCGTCGGACTCCGCGCAGGCGATCTCGCCCATGAGCGCGACCAGGTTGCGTTGCACCGTCTCGATGAGGGCGCGCACCTCGGCGGCCCGCGCGTGCCCGGCGAGCACGGCCTTGGCGGCACCGAGGGCGGTGTTCAGTTCATCGAGCGTTCCCACCGCCTCGATCAGCGGGTGGTCCTTCGGCACCCGCTGACCGTAAAGCAGGCCGGTGGTGCCGTCGTCCCCTTTGCGGGTGGAGATCGAGGCCATGCTGCGGCCTCAGGCGATCCGGCGGGCGGCGAGCTGGGCGCGGAGGCAGAGCTCGGCCGCCTTGAACGCGTGCGCCTGGGTCATCGCCTTCTCGGTGCGGTTGAGGCAGTCGAGGATCAGCTGGCCGAAAAAGCGGAAGCCGACCTTGCCGGCGACGTTGAAGTGATGTTCGCCGGCATCGTCCACGAGGTAGACCTGATCGCCGGTGCGGTCGCGCGCGACGTCGACGTACTTGCGCAATTCGAGGTAGCCCTTGGTGCCGAGGATCACGGTGCGGCCGTCGCCCCACGTGGAGAGTCCGGCCGGGGTGAACCAGTCGACGCGGATGTAATTCGAGGAGCCGTTGTTACCGAGCAGCGACGCCTCGCCGAAGTCCTCGAACTCCGGCTGGTCGGGATTGGCGAAATTGCCCACTGCGGCCTGCGTTACGGTGGCGTCGGTGGCACCGGTGTAGGTGAGGAATTGCTCGAATTGATGGCTGCCGATGTCGGTTAGGATGCCGCCGTACTTGGAGCGTTCGAAGAACCACGCGGGCCGGCCGGCTTTGCCGAGGCGGTGCGGACCGAGGCCGATCACTTGGATCACGCGACCGATGGTGCCGGCGGCGACGAGATCCGTGGCGTACATCGCGGCCTCAACGTGCAGGCGCTCGGAGAAATACACCATGTACTTGCGGCTGGTGCGGGCGACCGCGGCCTTCGCGGCGTCGAGTTGGTCGAGCGACGTGAAGGGCGTCTTGTCGGTGAAGTAGTCCTTGCCGGCCTCCATCACGCGGATGCCGAGCGGGCCGCGGTCGCAGGGCACCGCGGCGGCGGTCACGAGGCGGACGCCGGAGTCGGCGAGAATCTCTTCCAGTGAGCGGGCCACGCGCACCTGCGGATAGCGGGCGCGGAACGCCTCCACCTTGGCCGTGTCGGGATCGTAAACCCAGCGCAGCTCGCCGCCCGCCTCGAGGAGGCCGTTGCATTGGCCGTAGATGTGCCCGTGGTCGAGGTGCGCGGCGGCGAAGACGAACTCGCCCGGTTTCACCACGGGGCTCGGCTTGCCCTGCGGGGCGTAATTCATGCCGTCGGATTTCTGGGGCTGGCTCATGGGAGGATTATTTGCGGCCGGCGGCCTTGGTTTCCTTGACGAGCGATTTCACCGCGTCGTCGATCCCGGCGCGGACTTTTTTCTCCATGCGCTCGATGAAGAGCACGCCGTTGAGGTGATCGACCTCGTGCTGGATGCAGCGTGCGAAAAGGCCGTCGCAGGCAACTTGATGCGGCGTGCCGCGCTCGTCCTGGAACGTGACGCGGATCGCGTCGGGTCGGAGCACGTCGCCCCGGATGCCGGGAAAGGAAAGGCACCCCTCCTCGTAGGAGGTGACCGGCGTGTCCTTCACGGGAGTGATCACCGGGTTGGCCAGAGTCATCGGCATGAACAGCTCGAGCGGCGGGCGCGCACCGTCGAGTTCCCAGGAAAACTTCGCGTCGGTGCCCCGCAGATCGACCACGCAGAGCTGGAGCGCATGGCCGACCTGCTGCGCGGCAAGGCCGATGCCCTGCGCCTCGTGCATGGTCTCCACCATGTCGGCGGCGAGTCGCGCGAGCGTGGCGTCGAAGGTCGTCACCCGCGCGCCTTTGGCGCGCAGGACCGCCTCGTTGTAGTGGACGATACGGAGAGTCATCCGGGAAACCGCGCAACGTGGTTCCCGTCCGAAGGCCCCGCAAATAAATACTGCCCGGGGCGCGTGGCCCGCGGCGAACCCGGCGCTACTTCTTCTTTTCCTCCCAGCCCTGCGCGCGCTCGATGCGCTCCAGCTCCTTTTGCGGCCCGTAACCGGCGGCGATCATGCCGTGCTTGGCCAGATAGCGGAACGCGCGAAGCACGCCGAGAATCTCGCCCTTGCGGGACTCGAGTTGCGACGAGGAAAGACCCTTCAGCCCGGAGGTGTAGGTGGTCGCGAGCTCCTCGACCCGCTGGGCGGCGGCGGGCTGGACCTCGTAAACGAGAGACTCCGCGAACCGTAGCAACCGCTCGGTACCCTGCAGGCTTTCCGCGTCGGTCCGGATGCCGGCCGCAATGGCGCGACGCTTGGCGGTCGTCGCGGCGGGCGTGAGCGCGCCGTCGGTGCCGCCTTCGGAGGAACGCGGCGGAAGCGGGCGGTACCAGATGTTCCGGAAGCGTACCGGGTTGCCGTGGTCCTGCAGTTTCAACGGGCCGCTTTCCGGGAACGGGCCCGCCTTGGTGCGGCGCATGTGACCACCCGGTCCCTCGAGCGGCGTGTGGTCCTGCACGAGCACGCCGTTGCAGAACACCGTGAGGTAGCCGGGATCGACGACACGGCCGTCGCGGTAGACGGGGCGGCGGAAAATAATGTCGACCTGCTGGAATTCGCCCGGCGGGCGCAGCGGGTTGGTGAGCGGCGGGTTGGTGCCGTAGACGGAATTGGCAAAGCCGTCCGCGTAGGTCGGGTTGTCGTGGTTGTCCAGGACCTGCACCTCGACAAGACCCAGGAGGAAGATGCCACTGTTGCCGCGGCCCTGGCTGTTGCCCTTCACCTCGCGCGGCGCGGCCCACTCTACATGAAGCTGGCAGTCGCCGAACTGGGCCTTGGACCGGATGTAGCCCGACTTCGGCACACATTCTAGGGCGCCGTCGCGCACGACCCACTTGGTGGGTCCGCCTTCCTTGCCGTCGGCCTGCCAGTTGGCGAGTGTGGCGTCGGTGCCGTCGAAAAGCACGATGGCGTCGGCCGGAGGACGTCCGGGCTGGTTGGGCAGGCTGGGCGTGCCGGGCACGACTCGTGGTGGCTGCGGCCGGTTGCGGTCGTGGATTCCCCACGGGTGGGTATCGTCGGGCGGATCACCGTAAAACGCGGGGCCGACCGAGAGCGGGACAGGAGCCGCGGCGAAGAGCGCGCCGGTGAGAAAGAGACGCAAGGTGGGGCGGAAGCGGAGTGGCATGGGGTTGAACGAGCCTGGCGGAGGCGAAGCGTCGCGGCGGTGGGTGGCAATTGGATTTCGACGCCGGGGTGGCGGGACGCTTCGCTGCGACCCCGAGCATGACGCCGCCGAACATCCTTTGGATCCTGACCACGCAGTGGCGGGCGCGCACGTGCGGCTATGCGGGGGATGCGGACGCGCGCACGCCGGCGATCGACGCGCTCGCGGCGGAGGCGGTGGATTTCACGCAGGCGGTGACGCCGCATCCCTTCGGACCCTTCGCACGCGCGGCGCTGCGGACGGGCCGGCCGTCGCCGGAAAACGGCGTGCGGGACTACTTCGATCCGCTGCCCGCGGACACGCGCACGATCGCGCACGAGCTGGCGGACGGCGGTTTCCGCACGGCGTTTTTTGGCAAATGGCACCTCGCGGAGAAACCGCGCGATGTGCCGCTCGTCGGGGACGCTCACGCGCGCCTGCGGGTGGCGGAGAATGCGCGGGGCGGATTCGCGTTTTGGGAGGGTTTCGAAGGCGGCTTCCAACTCAACGACCCATGGTTGCACGGGACCACGATAGCCGAGCCTCGGCGCTTCCCCGGCTACCAGAGTGACGTCGTGTGCGAGCGCGCGGCCGAATGGCTCGCCGGGGCGAAGGGTTCGCCGTGGTTCTGCGTGGTGAGCCTTGAGCCGCCGCACCCGCCGTACGACGCGTCGGCGGCGGGGGTGAAGCCGCGTGATCCCGCGAGTCTGGATCTTCCGTCCAATGTTCCCGCGGCGGCTGAGGAAAAGGCGCGGCGGGAACTCGCCGGCTATCACGCGCACCTCGAGGCGACCGATCGCGCGATCGGTCGCCTGCTGGAGAACACCGATCCGAGCCGTTGCGCGGTGGTGTTCACCTCGGTGCACGGTGACATGCACGGCGCGCACGGGCTCTTCCGCAAAGGCTGGCCGCACGAGGAAAGCGTGCGCGTGCCGTTGCTGGTCCGGGCCCCGGGGGTGGCGGCGCGGAAGGATCGCGCGGCGGTCTCGCTGCTCGATCTGCCGGAAATCACGCGCGAACTCGCCGCGGTCCGATTCCACGAAATCCGTCGTGACCACGCGCGGATCTCGATGCCATCGGTCGTGGTCTTGCCCCACCAATGCGACCGGGTTTGGCGCGGGGTGCGAACCTCCGCGCGGAAGCTCGTGCTCGGCCCGGATGGAGCTCCGTGGCTGTTCTTCGATCTCGAGAGGGATCCCGGGGAGCGGGCTAACTTGGCGGAAGATCCCCGGAGCTTCGGGGAGATCGGGCGACTTCGAGAGCTCTGCTGATCAGCGAAGCGGAGTGGCGGTTCCGGATGGTTTCCGCGCGAGGTAAGGGCAGACCAGATGGCTCGAGAAAAGCACCGGCAGCAGTCCCGGCAAAATCAACGCGGCGCCGATGC
>JBJTCH010000288.1:0-9476 GCA_046091745.1 Opitutaceae bacterium | reverse complement strand
GCGCGCCGCGGTGGATGGCCTGATCTTCACTCCGGCCGGAGAGCTCGCGGGCATCGGCTTCACCGACGACTACGCGGATGTGAAGTGGCTGGATCCGGAAATGGAGAAACTCGCCAAGGATCTCGACGCGGCGCTGACGGGCACGCGCAACCAGATCGCCAGTTCCACCGCCGACGGAAAAATGATGGTCATACTCGCCGCGAGCGACCGCGATCCCGGCACCTTCTATCTCTTCGATCGCACGAAGCAGGAAATGTCGGTCATCGGCCGCACACGCCCGAAGATCGACCCGGCCCGCATGGCGGAGATGCGCCCCATCCGCTTCCAGGCGCGCGACGGGTTGGAGATTCCCGGCTACATCAGCGTGCCTGCCGGCAAGGAGCTGAAGAAACTGCCCATGGTCCTGATCCCGCACGGCGGCCCCTACGGCCCCCGCGACACCTGGGGTTGGAACGAGCAGATCCAGTTCCTCGCGAGCCGCGGCTACGCCGTGCTGCAGGTCAATTACCGCGGCTCGGGGGGCTATGGTCTTTCCTTCCAACGCGGCGGCTATCGCGAATGGGGCGGCAAGATGCAGGACGATCTGACCGACGGTGTGCGCTGGTGCATCGAGCAGGGCTACGCGGACCCCGCGCGCGTGGGCATCTTCGGCGCGAGCTACGGCGGCTACGCCACGATGGCGGCGCTGACGCTCACGCCCGACTTGTTCTGCCTCGGCATCAACTACGTCGGCGTCGCCGACCTCGAGCTGCGCGCGGGCGGCGGACGCGGCTTCACGCCGCCCCGGATTTTGGAGGAAGCGCGGAACATCACGAACCTCGATCCGGTGAAGGACGCCGACCGCATGAGCGCGGTGAATCCCATCAATCACATCCCGGCCATCCGCGCCCCCCTGCTGGCGGCCTACGGCAAGAACGACCCGCGCGTGCGTTTCGACCAGTGGCAAAAACTCGAGTCGCGCTTGAAGCAGCACGGCAAGGAATTCGAGGCCATCGTCGAGGAGAACGAAGGCCACGGCTTCCGGAAGCTGGAGAACAAACTCGCGTTCTACGCCAAGGTGGAGGCGTTCCTCGACCGCAACATGAACATCCCCGAGGGCCGCGTGAAGGTCGGCACCCCGGTGCCCGTGCGCAGCGGCGACTGACGGCGGCGGCCCCAAGATTGGTCAGGGCGGACCGCCCGAACCCAAAAATCCGCCGCAAAAAAGCCGGGCCCGCGAGGGCCCGGCTTGATGGAGAGATCTAGCTCAGCGGATCAGAACTTGTACTTGATCGAGCCGTAGATGAAGCGGCCGATCGGGTCGTACGTGCTGATGTCGTGCGACTGGTTACCCTCGGAGCGGATGAGCGGCGGAATCTTGTTGGTCAGGTTGTTCACGCCCAGCGTGGCCTGCAGGCCGCGCAGCCAACGGTTCGACGAGTTGGCGAAGCTCCGTCCAACGCGCAGGTCGAACGAGTGGTAGCTCGCCACGCGGTACTCGGTCGACCAGGCGAGGTCGTCCACCTCGGGAACCCAGGTGTGGCCGAGGGTCGCGTTCCAGCTGCCGTGGCTCCAGTCGAGGTTCGTGCGGGTCCGGAAGCGCGGGTAGACCGCGGAGCCGGAGAAGCCGTCCTGGTAGCGCGAGACCGAGCCGCCGGGGAGGCTCTGCACGGCGTACTCGCGGATGTAGGTGCCGGCGAGGGAGGCGTTGAAGTTGCCGATGCCCTGGGCCGACCACTTGTAGCTGGCGGCGACGTCCATGCCGTCCTGCCAGTAGCCGGCGACGTTGACGATCGAGTTCGAGATCCAGACCTCGTCGGAGGGCCGGTTGGTCATCTGGCCGGGCGAAGTGATGGCCGAACCCGTGCCGAAGTAGGTCTCACCCGCGAGGCTGGTGCCGAGGCGGACGAGGCTGGCGTAGGCGGAGGCGGGACCCTTCTGCTCGACGTCGTTGACGATGAGCGTGGAGCTGATCGAGGAGACCAGGTCACGCTCGTCGATGTTGAACCAGTCGGCCGAGACCGAGAAACCCTTGATCGACTTGGGCGACCAGACGACGCCGGCCGACCAGTTGCGGGACTGGGACGGGTTCAGGTTCGAGTTGGAGCCGCTCTGGGAGCGGTACTGGCGGGAGCCGGAGGCGACGCCGAGCGAGGCGCCGCTGGTGTTGTAGCGGGTGATGTTGATCGACGAGGTGAAGCCGACCGACACGGGCCCGAACAGGTCGTACAACGTCGGGGCGGAGAAGGACTCCGAGTAGGAGCCGCGGAGGGCGAACTCGTCGTTGAACGGCAGCCAGCGCATCGAGACCTTCGGCACGGTCGGGTCGGAGGTCTTGCTGTAGATGTCCTTGCGGGCGGCCGCGGAAATCTCGAGCAGGTGGAAGCCCGGGGCGGTCTTGCCGGCGCCGAAGACCGGCACGCGCACCTCAGCGAAGAAGCCGTCGGTGGTGGAGCGGGCCGAGAACGGCTGGCGCGGGGTGGCCTGGAGCCACTGGCCGGTCTGGTCGAAGCGGTCGTTGACGAAGTTGAGGGACTCCCAGCGCGTCTCGGCGCCGAGACCCAGCTGGACGTTGCCGGCGGGCAGCTTGAAGAGGCTGCCGTTCACGCGGAGGTCGAAGCTGTTCAGCTGGCTGTCGTAATTGCGGAACTGAATGCCGACCATGCTCTCGATGACGCCCGGGGCCTGCTTGATGGCGAACGGGTTGTAGGCGCCGGAGTTGACGAGGTCCGTGTACTTAACGCCGTCGATGAGGTTCTTGTTACGATAGGCGTGGTCGGTGCGGTTGAAGTTGCCGCCGAGCTCGTAGTTCCAGCCGCTGAAGAGGCTGCCCTTGATGCCCACGACGCCGCGGATGCTGGTGGACTGGTTGGCGTAGATGCGGGGGAAGTTCACGAAGCGGTTGCGCGCCGTGACCGTGACGTTGAACGGATTGTTCGGGTTGGTGCCGACCACGTTGCCCGAGACGGGCTGGGCGTTGAGGACCGACTCGGTCTCGTTGAGCGAGTAGATGAAGTCGCCGAAGATCGAGGTGGTGTCGGTCAGCTTGTGCTCGATGGCGGCCGTGAAGCTGCGGCGCTGGGCGCCGAGCAGCATCGTCGGGTAATTGGCCAGATCGAAGAACTGGGCGACCTGGTCCTGGGTGAGCGGGCCCTGGTAGATGCCCTGCGAGACGGCCTGCGCCGGCGTGAGGTCGAGGTTCTGCGGGGGCGCGTTGCGGCCGCCGGCGAGGAAGTAGAAGTCGGTCGTGCCGGCGAGGTTGATGGAACCGGCGAACGACGGCGTGCGGAACTGGCCCTTGGCGAAATCGCGCTCGTACTGGATGAGCGGGTCGCTCTTCTTCCACTCGGTGGTGACGGTCAGGCTGGTCTTGCCGAAGCTGGCCCCGGCAACGCCGTAGTAGCTGCGGGTGGCCCAATTCCCCGAGTTGGGGCTCCAACCGTAGGTGCCGCCGATCTCGGTGCCGGCGTAGTTGGTCTTGAGGATGACGTTCACCACGCCGGAGACGGCGTCGGATCCGTAGGTGGCCGAGGCGCCGTCGGACAGCACCTCGATCCGCTCGACGGCGGAGATCGGGATCACGCTCACATCGACGAAGCTGGCGCCACCGCTCGCGAGGACCGGCGAGATGTTGGCGCGGCGGCCGTTGATGAGGACGAGCGTCGCGCGGTTACGCAGGGAGACCTGCGAGCCGCCGTTGGTCGAACCCGAGGAGATGTTGCCGTTCTCGGAGCCGATGTTGTTCGAGCCGAAGAAGGCCGGCTGGGCCTTCTTGAGGACGTTGAGCAGGTCGGTGCTGACACCGGTCTTCTCGATCTCGGGGGCACCGATGATGGTGACCGGGATGGCCGGCGAACCCGCCGCGATCGGGATCAGCGATCCCGTGACGACGAACTTCTCCATCTTCTGGACGTCGTTGGTGGAAACCGTCGGTTGGGCGGCGAACGCGACGCCCGCGCAAACGGCGGTGGCAAAGCCGAGGCGCGCGAGGGCGGCGACGGCCGATGTCTTGGGTTTGTTCATGTTTGGTTTGGTTGGTTGGACCAAAAGAGGCCGCCCGGAGGAGGCCGTGCTTTTGTAACCGGCAAAAAGAGCAAACCGCGGGCCATGATGCAAACCGGCATTTACGGGCGTCCGCACCCGTCGGAAGGGCTCCCAACCCGTCTTGGCAGGGAGCGAATCGGAGCCCAACCTCGCCGCATGGGCCGCCCTTTCCCTTTGTCCGCGCTGCTGCCAGCCGCGTTGGTCGCCGCGCTCGCGATTTCCTTGGCAGCCGCTCAACCCGCCGCGCCCGGCTCCCCTCCTCCGCCGACCATCGAGCAGCTTTTCGGGCTACCGGAGGTCCGGCAGCCGCGGCTCTCTCCCGACGGCAAGCGGATCGCGTTCCTCTTCCCCCATGAGCGCCGGCTGGCGCTGGGTGTCTTCGACCGCGCCTCGGGCGAGTCACGCCTCGTGCTGCGGGGCGAGGACGAGAGCCTGGTTTCGTTCTTCTGGAAGGGGAACGATCGTCTCGTGTTCATGGCGGATGTCGGCGGCAACGAGTCGTTCTTCATCGGCTCCACCGACCTCACGGGCCGCAACGTCCTCCGCCTCGCGGAATCCCAGCTGATCGAGGACAACCTCGTCGGCAACGTGGCCAACATCCTCGACGAGCTGCCCGGCGACCCGCAGCGCATCCTGGTCGCAGGCTCTTTCGCCGAGAACATCGATAACGCCACCTTCCTCGGCGGCGCGGCGGTCGTCGCACGTCTCAATGTCCTCAACCGCGCGCGCTCACCCGTGCTCGAGTTCAAGGAGAGCGACCGCAACGTCCTTCTGCTCGGCGACAACCGCGGCGCCCTCCGCCTGCGCGGCAAGCTCGTCGGCCGCGAGGTGATCTGGGAGCACCGCCCCGAAGACGGCGCGACGTTCCGCGAGATCGCGCGCCACCCGTTCCACGGCTACCAGGAGGACTGGCAGCCGATCGCCTTCGCCTCCGACAACCGCACGCTCTGGCTGATCTCGCGCCAGCGGCACGATCGCGGCGCGCTTCACGCCTACGACACCGCGACCGGCACGCTCGGCGAGCCGCTGTTCACCCCCGCCGAGGGCGAGCTGGACGACGCGATCGTCACGACGCCCGGCCGCACGCGACTGCTCGGCATCGCCTACGAGACCGAGCGCCGGCGTCACCACTGGTTCGACGCCGACCGCGCCGCCCTGCAGGCCAAGCTCGAGAACACGTTCACGGGCTCCGAGGTGCGCATCACCAGCGAGTCGACGGACCAGACCGTGAAGCTCATCTGGGTGGCCCACGACCGCGAGCCGGGGACCTACTTCGTGCTCGATGAGAAGGCGGGGTCGCTGACGCTTTTCAAACGCATGCGGCGCATCGATCCCGCGCAGCTGCAGCCGCGCCGGCCCGTGAGCTATCGCGCGCGCGACGGTCTCGTCATCCACGGCTACCTCACGCTCCCGCCCAACGCCGCCGGCCGCCGCGTGCCGCTCATCGTGCACCCGCACGGCGGGCCGTTCGGCGTCCGCGACTCGTGGGGCTTCGACGCCGACGCGCAGTTCCTCGCCTCCCGCGGCTACGCCGTCCTGCAGCCGAATTACCGCGGTTCCGGCGGCTACGGCCGGGACTTCATCAATCGCGGACGCCACCAATGGGGCCGCGCGATGCAGGACGACCTCACCGACGGCGGGAAATGGGCCGTCGCCGAGGGCATCGCCGATCCCGCGCGCATCGCGATCTACGGCGCCAGCTACGGCGGCTACGCCACGCTCGCCGGGCTCACCCTCACGCCCGAGCTCTACCGCTGCGGCGTGAACTACGTCGGCGCCTCCGACCTCGAGATCACCTTCAAACACCGGGGCGAGGACGCGTACCGCGAGGCCGGCGAGTTCAGTTACCGCGAGGAATGGGTCGGCCCCACCGCGGAGTATCGTGCCGCCACCTCACCCGTGAACTTCGTGGAGCGCATCGGCGTTCCCACCCTGCACGCCTACGGCGAAAAGGATCCACGCGTGAAGATCGACCACTGGACCCGCCTCGAGGCCCAGCTGAAGAAACACGGGAAAACCTACGAATCCGTCTCCCAACGCCGCCAAGGCCATGGATTCCGCGATGAAAAGGCGTCGGTTGGTTTTTACGGTCAGTTGGAGGATTTCCTATCCCGCCATCTCGCCCCCGCAGGCACCGTAAGGATCGGCCAGGAACGCGTGGTGGAACCCGAGCCCGTCAAACCCTGACGCGCGAACGGCGCCGGCGTTATGCCGTTGGCGTCGGATGAGTGGTGTCACGGCGGTGGTCCGGGTTGGCCTCAAAAACGCACAAACAGCGCAAGAAAAAAGCGAAAGGGCAGAGGTTCGGTTGAACAGGAAGACCGGGAAGTGCGGGAAGGTGTCGGCCGCTTCTCATCATCCGCGGTATCTGTGCAATCCGCGGTCAAAAACCCTTAGTTACGATCAGTCTTCGGCCCGAACTTTCATCCCGATTCACCGGAGCTACAATGGCCGCCAGAGCAGATGGCAGCCCTCCTCAAAAACGAAAACTTCCCGCGTTCCTGATTCCCAGATTCACCCCGGCTCGGTCCCTGGCCTTCCCGGCTTTCCCCATTCGCCCGGGAAAAGCTTTCCCATCATGATCACGGGCGGCTGCCCGCGCGCCGGAGCCAAGCGGCCGTGCGGTCGGTGAAGTCGGTGAAAACCCCATCGACCCGCGCGGCGGCGAAGAGCGCCTCGTGCAGGGCTTCGGGCGAAGGACAGTTCCGCGGCAGGTCGTCGACGCGGATGGTGTACGGATGCACGGCGAGTCCGGCCTCATGCGCCAGACGGACGAGCTCGGTGAACTTGGGCGGGCCGCCCGCCGCCGGCCAGGTGACGATGCGACTGATCGCGGGCCCGATTCCGTCGACCAACGTGGCCAATTCCTTGATGCCGGCGGGCGTGCAGAGGGCGCCGTAGTCGGTGCCGTCGGCCTCCTTCGCCCCGCCGCCGATCAGCATGATCAGCCGCCCCTTCCAACCCAGCTCCCCACGGAGCCGTCGCACTTCCGAAAGCTCGAAGCATTGCAGGAAACACGCGTCGGCCTTCGTCGCGTAACCGTACCGCGCAAGGATGGGCAAAACGACGCGGCTCACGTCGCGCCCTTGGTCCCGATGCCATTTCGGGGCCTTGATCTCGGGATAAATTCCGGCGACCCGGCCGGTGCTGCGATTCAGGCCCTGGATCACCTGCAACTCCTCCTCGAGCGTCGAGATGCGGAAGACGCCCGGCGTGGACTTGGAATCGTAGCGCTTCGGGTAAACGGGTTCACCGGTGCGCGCGTTGAAACGCTCCCGCACCTGGAGCTGCTTCAGCTCGGCGACGGTGAAGTCCAACGCGTAGAAACGTCCGTCACCGCGTTGCCGCCCGGGGAAACGCGTCGCCACGTCGGAAATGGTGTCGAGGTAGATGTCGTGCAGGACCAGCGGCACGTCGTCCTTCGACAAAACGAGATCCTGCTCGAGGTAATCCGCCCCGAGCGCGTGCGCGTGGACCTTGGCCGCCTGTGTGTGCTCGGGCAGGTAGCCGCTGGCACCGCGGTGGGCGATGACGAGCGGGGCGGAGGCCGGCGCGGCACCGGCGGCCGTGGCGATCAGAAGGAGGACGGCGAGCTTCATGGAGGGAAAGGATGCGATCCGGCGGGACGCCGCGCGCGGCTCAACCGGCGGAGGCGGAGCTGGTCGCACGGTGGCCGAGCGTCATCGCGCTGAAGGCGATCGTGAGCAGGCAGCAGACGATCATCGTCGCGAAGACGCCGCCCCAGCCCCAGTGGTCGGCGATCCAGCCGACGCCGGCGCCGGCGATCGCCGAACCAAAGACGTAGCCGAAGAAACCCGTGAAACCGGCCGCGGTGCCCGCCGCCTTCTTGGGCACGAGGTCGAGCGCGTGGAGACCGATGATCATGATCGGCCCGTAGACGAAAAACCCGATCGCGATCAGCGAGGCGATGTCGATCCAGAGCGGCCCCTCGCGGTTCAGCCCGTACACCACGAGCCCGACGAGCGTGAGCACCATGAACAGGATCGTGGCGGGCGCGCGGCTGCCCTTGAAGATTTTGTCCGAGATCCAGCCGCAGAGGATCGTGCCGGGGATGCCCGCGAACTCGAACGCGGCCCACGCCCAGCTCGATTGCTGGAAGGAGAACTTCTTCGCGGTCTGCAGGTAGGTCGGGATCCAATCGACCACGCCGTAACGCACGAAGTAGACGAACGCGTTGGCGACCGCGATCGCCCACAGGTAGCGGTTGTTGAGCACGTAGCCGAAGAAGATCTCGCGAAACGTGAAGGTGCGCTCGTGCGCGGCCGAGTAATCGGGCGGATAGTCGTTCTTGTGCCGCTCGATCGGCGGGAGTCCGCAGCTTTGCGGCGTGTCCCGCAAAAGGAACGCGATCAGCACCGCGACGAGCGCGGCCACCAACGCGGGGAAATAAAAGTTCGCGCCCCAGCCGCCGAAGACCAGCACGCCGATGAGCGCGAGCTTCGCCACGAGGCCGCCGCCGACGTTGTGCGCGACGTTCCAAACCGAAACCGTGAGGCCCCGCTCCCGCGTGCTCCACCAGTGCACCATCGTCTTGCCGCACGGCGGCCAGCCCATGCCATTGAACCAGCCGTTGAGCGTCTGCAGCGCGATGATCGCCGTGAGCGAACCGTAGATCGCCGGGATAGTGCCGAACGCGAACGTCACGCCGGCCGTCAGCAGCAGCCCGATCGTCATGAACCACCGCGGGTTGCTGCGGTCCGACACCGAGCCCATGATGAACTTCGAGACGCCGTAGGCGACCGACAGGCCGGTCATCGCGGAACCCAGCGCCGCCTTCGAGTACTGCGGGTACTCCTTCAGGATGTCGGGGATCGCGAGGGCGAAGTTCTTCCGGACGAGGTAGAACGCCGCGTACCCCACGAAGATGCCCGTGAAAACCTGCCAGCGCAGACGGCGGTACTCGGGATCGACGCGGTCGGCCGGCAGCGGCGGCGCGTCGGGGGCGGGGCGAAGCAGCGAGAACATGGCCGCGAACTAAGGCCGGAGCTGTTCGCGAAGCCAGCCCGGGCGGTTGGTGGTGATGCTCGCCACGCCCAAACCGATCCAGCGCCGCGCCACCGCGGGGTCGTCGACCGTCCAGACATGCAGCTCGAGCCCGGCGTCCCGGACGCGCTTCACGTCGGCGGGCGTGAGCGGCCAGCTGTACTGCAGGTCGAGACCGGTGAGGCCGGCCACCTTGGCGTCGCGGATCACGTCGTCGATCGACGGCGGGCGCTTCGCCTTGGCGTCCTTCGCATCGGGCGCCTTGTAACCCATCAGGTAGAGGGTGCGGAAAGCCGGCAGCTCGCGCCGCACGGCCTTGAGTGTCTCGAGGTTGAAGCTGATCACGGTGACGTTGCGCTCGGTCGCGCCCGCCGCCGTCAGCACGCGGCGGAACTCCGGCACAATCTCCGGCCCCGTCTTGATCTCCACCAGCATCGTCTTGCCCGCGG
>JBJTCH010000287.1:0-28813 GCA_046091745.1 Opitutaceae bacterium | reverse complement strand
TTTTTCCGCGTCTTCCTGTGTTCCGCGGGCCCAGCTCAGCTCCCGCCCGATTACCCGCCGTCCCTCAGTCCTTTGGTCCTTCGGTCCCCTGTTCCCTCGCTCTACGGATCGAGGTCGTACACCTCGACGAGCGCGGTGCCGGTGGTGTTGCCCACTCCGGAGACGACGACGGTGTAGCCGCCGGGCGGCAGGCGCACGAGGACGGCGGCGTCGCTGCTGCCGGTGGGCAGGTTGAAGGCGCCGGCGGAAGCGAACGCGGCCTGCAGATCCGCCGCGCCGCCCCAATTGTCGTTGGTGGCCACGGCGAAATCCTTCCCGAGCGGCGTCACGGAGAGTTGAGGATCGGCCAGCGTCTCGGGCACCCCGAACAGAGCGAGACCGGGACCGACGGCGCGGATGAGCAGCAGCTTCGGGGCGTCGCCGCCGATGTAGAAGCCGGGCACGAGCGCTTGGTCGCCGGTGCCGACGAAACCGCTGGTGGAGACATTCACCAGCCGCACCGCGCCGGCCACACCGTCCTCGTCGTAGACTTCGGCGAGCGCGATGCCAGCGGCGTTGGCACCTTTGCCGGTGATGCGCACCGTGTAGCCCTTCGCGCCGGAAACGGGCAGGCTGGCCTCGACCGAGGCGTCACCGGACGACGCGGCCGCCAAGGCGAACGCCCCGACCTTGGCGAAAGCGTTCGAGAGGGCGGCGCTTCCACCCCAATTGTCGTTGGCGGCGACCGCGGTGGATTCGCCGAGCGGGATCACCTCCATCACCGGATCGGCCAGCGTGCCGCCCACGCCGAAGGTGCCGAGCGTGGGGCCGATCGCGCGAATCAGCACCGGTTTGCTGGCACGGCCCTGCAGCACGAAGCCCGGGGTGAGCGCGCCGCCGGGCGGCACGTAGCCGCGCGTGGAAACGTTGACCAACCGGCTCGCGCCGCCGGTGCGCAGCGTGAGGATCGCAAGCGCGGTCTCGGTGGCGCCCGACGCCGCCTTCACCGTCACACCGTAGAAGCCCATCGCGGTGGCCGAGGCCAGTGAGTAGGCGGATTGCGTGGCGCCGGGAATCGCGGCGCCATCGCGGCTCCATTGGTAGGAAAGTCCGGATCCTGAGGCGTTCACGCTGAACGTCACCGACGCTCCCGGGGCCACGTGTTGCGATTGCGGTGCTGTGGTGATGAGCGAGCCTGCCGGCGCGGGTGCGTTAACCGCGAGGGTGGCGGCGCGACTCGTGACGGTGCCGGCAGAATTGCGGAGCACGACCTGATAGGTGCCAGCCGCGTCGGCTTGCACCGCCCGGAGCGTGAGGGAGGAGGCGGTCGCGCCGGAGATGGCGACGTTGTTCTTCTGCCATTGGTAAGTGGGATCCGGACTGCCGGTCGCGACGACGCTGAAGGTGACGTTGGCGCCGGGGTCGACGGTCTGGCTGGCGGGCTCGGTGGTGATGCGCGGCGCGGCGACTGCGGTGCCACCGACGACCACGCTATAGGAAAAAACCGAGGAGCGGTCTCCGGAGGCGTTCACTTTTTCCCAGGCCTGCACGCTGACGGTGTAGCTTCCTGGTGTCGTCGGTGAGCCGCTGAGCACGAGCGTCGTGGCGTTCACGGTGCCGCGCGTGACGCCACCGTTGAAGCTGAGGCCCGGCGGTACGGAACCGGAGACCGTCCAGGAGGCCGCGGGCGTCTGCGCACCCGTCACGACCATGGCGACCTGCACGGTTGCGCCGGTGGTGGTCGAGAGCGGGCTGGCGGGGCTGGCGACGAGCTGCGTGGCGCCGGCCAGCGAATGCACGGCGCCGAGCGAGGCCGACGCGGCGAAGACGGCGCGAAGCACGGAAACGACGCGGGCCGGCGAGAGGTTCTCCGCCACGGCGGCGACCGGGCGCAGGGCGGGAGCCCGCTGCAACAGCAGCATGAGCCAAAGGGCGGGAAGGTGAAGCTGGCGGAGGCCGATCATCGGGAGAGAGAAGACGGCGAAACGGTAAAAAAGTGAATACCGGCCGGTGGGACCGGCGTTGGAAGCAAAGGTTGCGCGCGGCTGTCGAATGGCTGGCGGGAATGAAGGCCCGAATCAAGGTGGCCGGCGGAATTCACGGAAAACGCGGAATAGTCGGACGCGCTCCGCCGCCGGGCCTGGTGCAGCCGCGGACTATGTTGCGGGGCGGCCGGACGTCTCGTCCTCCGTGGGTCCCACTCCACGGTCTGTGCCTTTGACGCAATCCGTCGTGAGCCCGCGTTCCCCCGGTCTGCCACGTCTCGCGCGTCTCCCATGAATTCCAGCGGGGCGGCCAACGGCTGAAACCTACCGATCGTCGCCCGGCCCGGCCTTGCGTTTACCCTTGGCGGCGGGGGGCGGAGGCGGGGCGGGTTTTTCCGACCACGGGATCGTTCGGCTGAAGAGGACGGCATATTTCTCGTAGCCGTGGCCCTCGACGCGCGTCGTCGCGATCGCGGCCAACTCGCCGTCGTACCGGCGGCGCAGGTCAGCGAGCACCGCGGCATGACGCGGGTCGGCGGCGACATTCGTCAGCTCGTAAGGATCGGCGGTGAGATCGAACAGCTCCTCCGTCGGCTTCATCCCGCCGCCGCCGTGGGACCAGAAGATGTATTTCCAGCCCGGAGCGACGATCGCGAGCGTCTGCGCCGACGTGGTCCCCCAGTAATTGAAGAGCGGCAACGCGTCGCGGACGCGGCCGGCGGGGTTCTCCAGAAGCGGCAACAGGTTGCGTCCGTCGAGGCCCGCGGGGGCGGACACCTCGGCGAAGGCGAGCAGGGTGGCGGCGAGGTCGACATTGCCCGTGAGGGCGGCGCTGGTCTTCCCCGCCTGCGCGCGCGGACGCCGCGGGTCGTGGATGATCAACGGTGACTTCGAGGCCTCCTCGTAAGGCAGCACTTTGTCGCCGAACCCGTGCGCGCCCATCGAGTAGCCGTTGTCGGAGCTGAACACGATGACGGTGTTGGCGGCGAAGCCCTCGCGCTCGAGTGACTCGCGGATCATGCCGATCGCGGCGTCGACGCCGGTGACGAGCGCGTAGTAGGCGGCCGCCGACTCGTCGTAGGCATTCACCCACTCCCGGTAGCCGGTCGCGGCGCGGCTCGTGCGCGACTGCGCCGACAGGTGGCGACCTTTTTCGACGCCGTAGTTGGGGGGGCGCGTGAATTTCCGTCCGGCGTAGAGCTTGGCGTCCTGCGGGTCCGGGGTGAATGGCAGGTGCGGCGCCTTGAAGCTGATCGAGAGGCAGAAGGGTTTGCCCGAGCGTTTGGCGGATTGAAGAAAATCAGCGGCCCACGCGGCGTAGGCGCGGGAACAGTGCGGGTATTGGGCGGCGTACTTCGCGATCCCGGGGTTTTTGGCGGTTTCGTAAAAAGTCTGGCCCGGGCCACCCGCCCATGCGTCGAAGAACGTGGCAAGCGCATCGAACTTCTCGCCCTGCAGGTCGAAACCGATCTTGCCGGCGAAACCGGTGTAATAACCGGCGCGCCGCAGGAGCACGGGGTACGACTGCTCTAGAAAACGCCGCCCCAGGTCTCCGTGGTCGAAATTGCAGCCGTGGCGGTGCTCGTACAGGCCGGTGAGCACGTTGCAGCGGCTGGCCATGCAGATCGACGTGGTGTTGTAATGATTGGTGAACCGCACGCCCTCGCGCGCGAGCCGATCAAGGTGCGGCGTGATGACCTCCGGGTTCTCGAGTCCGATGGCCCGCGCCGTCTGGTCGTCGGAAAACAGGAAGACGATGTTGGGCCGCGGTGCCGCACCGGCGGCGGCCGCCGCGGCGGTGAGGAAGGCGAGTAGATGAAGCCTCATAAGGGGAATGGGTTGTTCCGCGGATCTCGCGGAAGGGGTGGGAAGGACGGAAACGGGAGCTCCCTGCGGGGCAATCCGGATCCGATTCGTGGTGAACCACGAGGGCTCTGAGTGCGGTTCCGCCAACACCTCCCCTCCTTCGGGATGCTCTGCGGTGGTGTAGCCGAGGCTGAAGACTCGGATTTTTTGTGAGCTTAAAGAGCGAAGGCGGATCCGCAGGCCGCGGCTTGTTCCAGCCTGATATCGCAGACGCTACCGATAGTTCGGGCTCACCGGCCGCCTACCGCGCCTGCAGGGTCGCGATCAGATAGGCGGTCGCGGTGGCGTGCTTCACGCCGGGTGCGCCGGGGTAGACGAGTTCGCACGCGACACCCGCGGCGGCGCAGCGTTCCTGCAGTTTCACGCCGAAATTGGACGTGTGCGTGGGGTCCTTCTGGTCCTGTCCGAGCGCGGGCGGCGTGGTGTAGAAGAGATAAATGGGCGGATCGCCGGCGCTCACCAACGCGTAGGGTGAGAACTCGTTGATCCACGGCAGGATTTTTTCCCGGGCGGCGAGGAATTCCGGGAACGCGCCGACGCCGAACGCATGGCCGCCGTAGCGGCTGTTGGGCGTCCATTCCTTCATCTGACGCGGATCAAGCGTGGTCTGCGCGCCGTTGACCGCGGCGCAGAAGAGCCGGGTCGATTCCCGCGCGACGGGATCCGCGCTGCGTGGATCCGCGAGATCGTCGTGGAACGCGAGCCACAGGCTGGAGCAAGCGCCGGCCGAGCCGCCGGTGGCGCCGATGCGGGCGCGGTCGAGATTCCACTCGCGCGCCTTGCTCCGCACGAATTGCAGCGCGCGGGCGGCGTCGTGCAGCGGAGCCTTCACGGGCGGGACGACGCCCTCCGCCTCGGCGTGGCGGATGAGCCGGTAATTGATCGCCGCCACCGAAATACCGGCCTTGAGCAACGCGGCGACGTCGACGAAGCGGTCGACGCGCTCCTTTTCCCCGCCCTGCCAGCCGCCGCCGTGGATCACAAAGACGAGCGGCGTGGGCGCGGCCGACTCCGCCTTCCAGAAATCCAGCACGTGCCGCTCGTGCGTCCCGTAGCGCACCTCGGCGAGCGTGGGCTTGGGGACGGAAGCAGCGTAGGCGGCAGGTTCGGACGCCTTGGCCGCCGCCTTGCCTTTCGCCTTGGACTCGGCGGCGAAAACCTCAGGCAGGGCCAGGGGTAACGTTGCGAGCAAGGCGAGGGCGGCGGGTTTCAAGGGGTTCACGACGGGATCGAGCCGCGCGGACGAACTCCACGCAAGCCCGTCGCTGGCTCCTGAGCCGCGGTCAGCGAAGCCGGCCGGCGTAGTCCGCGGCGCGGTCGCAGATCGCGTCGAGCAGCGGTTTTCGCTCACGGCAAAATGCAAAAACCTCGGGCAGGCGCTGTCCCGCGTAGTCGTGGGCTACCTCGTTGCGCATCGCCTTCATCTCGCGCAACGATTCCGCCCGATCGATCAGGCCACGCTGCTCGGCGCCGTTGATGACATCCAGCAGGGTGCCGCCGGGGCGCAACTCGACGCGATCGATCCCGCGCAGGACCTTGTTGACCAGCAAATCCACCGTCCTCGCGAACCTGCTGGTGTAGGCCTCCGCACTTTCCAGCTGCGCTTCCGAGATGCTCTTCAGATCCGCCGGCAGGGAACTGATGCGCGCGGACGAAAAATCCAGGTGTCGCCGCGCTGCGGCGAGCTCGTCCAGCGCCTGCCGTAGCAGGCGGAGATTCGCGTCTGGAGTCATAGTCGGATGCCAGATTGCAGCGCGATCTCGGCGATCGGATCAGCCAGCCGGGTGCGCGGGCGAACGACGAGGTCGAGTCGCTGCCAGCCTATGCGCCCGAGAATCGCCGTGCGCAGCTTCATTTCTCCGGCGAAATTAATCCGGTCCGAAACCACCAGGAGATCGATGTCACCGCCTCGTGCCGCGTCATCGACGCGCGATCCAAACAGCCAGACCTCCGCCGCGGGATCGCTCCGGACGACCTCCTCACGAATGGCGCTGATGGTTTCGTCGCTCAAGCGCATGGCGGGAAACTGCTCGCTGGCGCGAATGCGGTCAAATCCCTCTTCAGCTCCTGCGGACCACGCGCGGCGGCGCCCGCGGTCACGTGGGCCACGGTACATCGGCTCGCGTGCCGAAACGGGTGCCGGCGGGGAAGTGCAGGCCGAAATACTCCGCCAGTATGGCGAGCAACGCGTCGGGGTCCGCGATTTCCCTCCGTTCCACGCGGCCGTCGGCATGGCGCACGGTGAGCTCGCGGTTGAGCAGGGTGTGGCGGCGATCCTCCAACGTGAGCGAGGCGCGGAGGTTGTGGCGGAACGCCGACTGCGGGTGCGCGCAGGTGTACCAATTGCCCAGCTCGAGGTCGACGGCGGGCACCGGCTCCAGCGTGAAAGTATAAACGTCACTCCACGTTTCGCCGATCCGCGCCTGATGGGCGACGAGTGCGCCGCGCCGCACGAGTCGCCGGGGTTCGAGGCAGCCCGTTTGCGGCGTGTCATACGCGAGCCGCAGCGGGCGGCGGAGCGACATGCTGCCGAAGCCGACGTCGGCCAGGCACGGCCCCGCGTCGGGCGTCTCGACGCGCAGAAGCTGGTGCACGAGCGGCGTGGGCACGTCGTCGGGAATCTGCCAGCGCACGCGTCCGATCAACGGCGTGACCGCGAACCCGAGCTGCCGGAGCGCGGCGCCGAGCAGCGCGTTCTGCTCGAAGCAGTAACCGCCGCGACGATCCCGCACGAGTTTGCGTTCGATCGACGGCAGGTCGGTGGCGATCAGTCGTCCCAGCAGGATGTCGAGGTTCTCGAAAGGAATCACGCCCGCGTGACCGGCATGGATCGCCGCGAGGGTCGCAAAATCCGGCGCGCGGCTCCCGGTGTAGCCGATGCGCGCGAGGTAGGCCTCGAGGTCGATCGCGGTTTCCGGCACCGGCATGTTCAGGGCGGGTTCGCGGCCTTGGCCTTGCGGGGTGCGGACTTCTTTTCCGTCGGAGGCGGGGCGATCTGGTCGGCCGGCGCGGAGCATCCCTCCGGCGGCCGCGTGGGCAGCGAAGCTTTCCAGTCCAGCGCGAGGCGACTCAGGCGTGCCACAACCTCGGGCTGCGTCGCCGATTCATCCCTGGCCTCGGCACGGTCGGCCGTGACGCGATGGAGGGAGGCGCGTTTCGCGTCGTAAGTGAGCAGCAGTTTCCAGTCGCCGTCGCGCACCGCCAGCCGGGGCCACCAGTCGGGCTCGGTCTGATTGCCGCGCCATTCCCAGAACACGGGGCGCGTGCGCACCGACGGTTTCCCCTGCAGCGCGGGCAGCAGGTTTTCTCCATCGCCGCGGTAGTCGGCGGGGAGCGCGGCGCCGGCGGCGGCGCAGAGCGTGGGCAAAAGATCCACCGCGGTGATCACGGTCGTGTCGTCCGTCCTTCCGGCGGGTGCGCGACCCGGCCAGCGGACGATGAACGGCACGCGCACGCCGCCCTCGAAGAGGCTGCGTTTGCGGCCGCGCAGGCCGCCGGTTTCGCCGACGCTGTAGTAGGTGTCGTAACCGGTGACGCCCGAATCGCCCTCGGTGTAGGCGGGCCGCTTCACCTTGCCGGTGCTCTCGGGGCCGTTGTCGGACGAAAAAATCACGAGCGTGTTGTCCTCCACTCCGGCCGCGCGGAGCGCTTCGAGGATGCGGCCGACGGCGGCGTCGCCGTCGGTGATGACCGACGCGTAGACGCGCTGCTGCTCGTCGAGGTGTTTCCAGCGCTCCATCGCCTCCGCGCTCGGCGCGTGAGGCGTGTGGGCCTCGTGGAGCCAGACGTTGACGAAGAATGGCCGGTCGCGGTGGGCCTGGATGAAGGCGACGGTGTTGGCGGCGGTGTCGCCGACCTTCGCGGCCGGCCAGCCGGCGCCGCCGTTGAACACGGCCCACTCGTCGATGCCGTACGCTTCCGGTCGCGGCGCGCCCGGGGTCTGGCGGTTGGTGAGATGCCACTTGCCGAAGTGGCCGGTTCGGTAGCCGGCGGCACGCAGGACTTTCGGCAGGGTGGTCGCGCGCGGATCGAGCCAGTCGGGCATGTCGCGCTGCCGGTTTTGCGCGGGATGAGCGAAATGCTGGTGCACGCCCCAGCGCGCCGGGTACTGGCCGGTCATCGCCGCGGTGCGGCTGGGGGAGCAGACGGGGTTGAGCACGTTGAATTGCGCGAAGTCGATACCGTCAGCCGCGAGCCGATCGAGGTGGGGCGTGCGGAGCCACGTCGAGCCATGGCTGGAGAGGTCACCCCAGCCCCAGTCGTCGGCGAAGATGAAGACGATGTTGGGCCGCGCAGCGGCGGACGGTGCGGCCACGGCGGCGCGCGAGCACAGTGCAGCTCCGATCAGCAGTAAGGCGGGAAGGAATTTCTTCATGGAAGGGGAAACGAAGAGGCCAGCCGGGTGCGGATCAGAGGGTCGCAGGAACGCGGTGACGACAACCCCGCATTGCGGACGAGTTAACAGCCGGTTCAACGGGTCGCAGTCAGCGGCCACGTTGGCCGGGAAGACGGGGAAGACCGGAAGACGGGGAAGACGTTGGAGACGGTTGAGACTGAAAAGACGGGGTCACCAAGAAACCCACGAAAGTCACGAAACCGAGGTGCCCACGGAGCCCACGAAAGACGCGCAAAAAAACCGGGAAGAGGTCCGTCTCCGGTTCCGCCCCAGTCCGTGCCCGGGAGCCAAAGGACGGATCAGCGCGACGTCGTCTTGCTCTTTCGCACCCTCACTCGTCTCCCACTCTTTCCCTCCTGCGTGGTTGTCCCTGGCCGGGTTGGTTTGAGCCCGCCAGCCGTGCGGCGTCGGCGGCGGGACGGCCAATTATTTCCAATCGATCCGCGCGAAGCGCGTCTCGAGGTCGACGCTCACCGACGCATGCATGAAGTCGCGGGTCGCGGAAAGACCTTCCCAGCGCGTGGCGCCGGCGGGCGGACCGAGCCGCCGGGAAAACTCCACGTAGGGCTCGAGCATGCCGTGGTCGGCCGTGTAGCCCCACGAGTACGCGAAGAACGAACCGGGCTGCGCCGCGACGAGGAAGCAGGCGAGGGGGAACGTCACGCGTTCGCGCGCCAGGGCGAGCAACTCGGCGCGGGGCCGCGCCATCATCTCGCGGTCGAGCCAGTTGAAACCCGGCCAGCCCTTGAGCACGGCGAACTTCCCCCGCGCGGCGGCGAGCGCGAGCGTCTCGAGGTCGGCCCTGATGTCGGCGGGCGCGTCCTTTCCGAATGCGGCGAAGTGCTCGATCATCACCCCGTCCACGCCTTCCCAATCGAGGATCTCGCGAAAGTCCGTGGTGCGCGTGCCGTTCACGACGATGATCTTTCCCGGGCCGAGGCGCGACTTCGTCAGGGCCAGCATCTCGCGCAGGCCGGCGACCACCGCGCGCGCCTTTTCGGCGCCGACCTGTCGTGCGAGCGCGGGCGACAGCGCCTGTGGCAGGGCGTCGGCGAACAGGCCGTCGAGCGGAGCGTCGCGGTGGGCGCCGGCCACCACGTCGGCCCACCACTCGCGGAACGCGGCCTGCGAGGGGTCGGGCCGCGGCGTGCCTGATGGGTGCCGCACGATTTCGCCGCGGAGGTCCCGCAGGGTCCATTCGTCGCGATAGGTGCGGTGTGCCGCGTAACCGGGCCAGTTGATGAAGGCGTTCAGGTAGAAGAGCACCCGGACGCGCGGGTTGCGCCGCTTCAACTCGCGCGCGGTCGCGGCGATGCCGGCTTCGGTGCTGCCGTGCTGCGCGGCCCCGTGGCTCTTCTCCAACGCGACGACCGGGGCGTTGGCCGCGAGGAAATCCAGCTGCCCGGGGGTGAGTTCGCCGTCCCGCTTGCCGAAATGCAGGTACAGCGGCACGCGGTCCCAGCCGGGAAAAACCGGAGGCGGCGGTTCCGCGGCGGCGAGTCCGGCCACGAGCAACGCGGCGAGCGACAGGAGTCGCGGCAAACGGTGGTCGAGCGACGCGATCCCGGGGAGGAAGGGCATGGGGGCACGAAAACCCCGCCGCGCCACCCGGGCAATCGCGGCGCGGGCTCGCGTCAGGGGATGTTCTGCGAACGCTGCGGGAATGATCGGAAAGTTTTCCCCGGCCCTTTTGTTTTTTCCGACCGCTCTCCTGGCCGCGGCGCCGGCAGCTGATTTCGAGGCGCTGCGCGCCCGGGTGCTCGCGCTCGGAGAAATGACCTCGCCGCCGGCTTATGCTTCGGCGGAGGGGTTCGCGTCGGAGGGCCGGCGGCGTCCCGTGTTTTTCGAATCGGTGCCGTGGCGCGGCCGGTCGACGCGGGTCTTCGCTTGGATCGGTGTGCCGGAGACGGCGGCCGGCGCCCGGGTGCCGGGTGTCGTGCTCGTGCACGGCGGCGGAGGGACGGCTTTCAAGGAGTGGGTGGCGAAGTGGAACGAGCGCGGCTTCGCGGCGATCTCGATCGCGACCGAGGGCCAGACCGATCGTCGCGCCGAAGGAGCGCCCAAGGCGGGCGTGCAATGGGTGCGTCATCCCGACGGCGGGCCGGCGCGCGACGGGATCTACGCCGACTCAGCCGAGCCGCTGGAAGACCAGTTCATGTACCACGCGGTGGCCGCGACGATCCGGGCCCATTCGCTCCTGCGCAGCTTGCCGGAAGTCGACGCGGCGAAGATTGGCCTCTCGGGCATCTCGTGGGGCGGCGTGATCACGAGCACCGTGATCGGCATTGATCCGCGCTTCGCGTTCGCGGTGCCGATCTACGGCTGCGGCCACCTCGCCGACGCGGAGAACCAATGGGGCCGTGCGCTTGGCGCCAACGCGCTCTACCGCGAGGTGTGGGACCCGATGGTGCGGATCCGGCGCGCGAAGCTGCCCGTCCTCTGGCTGTCGTGGCCGGGCGACCAGCACTTCCCGCTCGATTGCCAGGCCGAGACCTACCGCGCCGCGCCGGGGCCGCGCATGGTCTCGCTCCTCCCCGGCATGCGCCACAGTCATCCCGCCGGTTGGAATCCGCCCGACGGCTACGCGTTCGCCGAAAGCATCGTGCGCCAGGACCGCCCTTGGTGCGTGCAGCAGGCGGTGACTCGCGACGGCGCCGCGCTCAGCGTGATGTTCTCTTCGGCGCGGGCGCTGGAATCCGCCGTGCTTGTGAGCACGGCCGACCGCGGCTTCACCGGGAGCCGGACTTGGACGGAAACGCCGGCGACGCTCGTTCGGGAAGGCGCCGCGTGGCGCGCGACCGCGACTCTGCCCGCGGGAACCACCGCGTGGTTCGTGAATGTTCGCGCCGCCGGCCTGACGGTGAGTTCGGATTTCCAAGAGGTTCGCTGAGCGACCCTCCGCGCATTTTGCGGCCAACTCAGGGAATGGCCGCGAGGAGGCTCAAAAGGCAGGCTCCAGCCACCCCAACCGAGTTCGATCACGGATAGACAAGAACCGGCCGGGTTTGATGTAGCCGAGGCTGCCAGCCGCGGACCATGCCGTGGGCCGGATGGCCGAAAGCGTTTCCGTCTCCCAGGTCTCTCAAGTCTCACGAGTCTCCCAAGTCTCAGACGGCTTCCGCGCCTTCGCCGTCGTAGGCACGGGCGCGGGCGGCCCAGCGGGTGAGCGTGAGGCGGTGGATCTTGGCGTTGTGCCGCACGTCCACGGGGAAGCGCGGGTGGAAACGGAACCGCCGGATCGCGGCGGTGTGCGGGTGTCGTCGGGCGAGGGCTCGCAGCTCGCGGGCGAGCGCCTCGGCCGCGTCCGGGCCGTCCGGCTTCGTCTCAACGACGCTCACTGGTACCTGATTCGGCCGGGCGCCGAGGCCGATGAGGGCGCAACGCGCGGCGGCGGGATGCGCGCGGAAAACCTGCTCGCAGGGCTCGGTGTGCAGCGTGCCGCCGGCGGTCTCGACGCGCTCGGCCTTGCGGCCGCAGAACCACAGCCGCCCGTTTTCGTCGAGATAGCCGCAGTCACCCAGGCGATGCCAGACCGTCCCGCCGTCCGGAATCTTGGCGGCCGCGGTCGCGTCCGGGCGACCGTCGTACTCGCGCGTCACGACGGGGCCGCGGACGATGATTTCTCCGATCTCCCCGGCTGCGAGGAAGCGGGCCGCGGCCGGCGATGCGAGCGGCGCGTCTTCGAGCGCGATGACGCGCACCTCCATGTCCGTCGCGGGCCGGCCGACGCAGGCTCCGCGCACGGAACCGGGCTCAATCTCATCGACCGAAACGGAGGAGACGGGCAGGGCCTCGGTGGCGCCGTACGGGCTGTGGAGTCGGCCGTGCGGGAGAAAAGTGCGCGAAGCGGCCCAGAGGTCGGCGGGTACGGCGGCGCCGGCGCAAAGGACGCGGCGCAGCGAGGGCAAGGTGACGCCGCGGGCGCGGCATTCGGCGGCGATGCGGCGCCAGAGCGTGGGGGACCCGAATGAATTCGTGACGCTTTCCTGCTGGATCGCGCGGATGGCGCGGGCGGGGTCGAAGGCGGAGGGTCGCCGCGGGTCGAGTTCCGGCACGATGGTCGTCATTCCCAGTGCCGGGTTGAACAACGCGAAGACGGGAAGCAGCGGCAGATCGATCTCGCCCGGCTCGATCCCGTAGGTCGCGCGGATCAGCCGCACCTGCGCCTCGAACATACTATGTTCGTAGCGCACGCCCTTGGGCGCGCCGGTGGAGCCCGAGGTGAAAAGAATGGCCGCGAGGTCGGCTGCCCGCGTGGGACGTACCGCCGGTGCGGGCGCACCGCCTTCGGGCCGGGTGAGTCGGGCGGTGAGCGAGCCGCTGGCTGGGATGCGGACGGCGATGGAGCGGAACGACCCGCGGAAAATGCGGCTGGCAAGGCGCGCCGCCGGGATGCCGACGAGCCCGCGCGGGCGCGTGGTGGCGACGCACCGGAGGAAGTTGCCCAGCCCCATGCCGGGATCGATCACCACGGGCACGAGCCCCCGGTTGAACAACGCGAACACCCCCGCGATGAGCGGCAGGCCGGGCGGCACCATCACGAGGGTCCGGTCGCCGGCCCGGAGGCCGGAGGCGTCGAGGCGCGCGCACCAGGCGCCCACCTCGGCATCGAGCTCGGCGAACGTGAGCGCGAGGTAGTCGATGCCGCCGTCCGCCGTGGTGCCGCGGGGAACCTTGAGCGCGGTGGCCGCGGGGCGGGCGGCGGCCATGAGCCCGAGGTGGCGGGCGATGTTGGCGCCCGCGGCCCCCTCGGCAGCCGGTGGAATGGCGGGCGGCGTCATGGCGGCGCCGAACGTGCGGCCGGTGACGGGACCGAGCAACAAAAACGCCGCGACGGGAGGGTCGCGGCGCGAAGGTGGAGGACCGGCGTCCGGCTCAATAATCGTGGAGCGTGATGAGGCCCCAGAGCAGCGTGACCTTCTTGCCGGAAGGGCCGTTCTTGCCGATGATGGCCGTGGTGTCGGTGTTCACGGTGGCCGGCGTGACGGGCTGGAAGGAGTCGCTGGAGTAGGTGACCGCACCGGCGAGAAGGGAGGTCTCCTTGCCCCCACTGGCGGTGTTGCGCGTGGCGCAACCGGAAGCGAGCAGCGCGGTGAGGAGGGCGGCGACGAGGGGCAACTTGGGTTTCATGGGCGTCGGAGGAAGGACGGTGGGCGACGGGGGGAAGTTTCGCAAGGGCGCGGTTTCTCCGCATCACGACCAGACGGAATTCGGTGGCAACCTTGCGACCGCCTCCGTGTCGGACACCTTGCCTTGGAGCCATGAAAACCACCGCCGCATGCCTGCTCGCCCTGCTCTTGGTCGCCCCCGTCCAAGCCGAGATCTTCCGGCCGGGCGGCGGCCGTTCCGGTCCGGTTGACGCCCCTCGCGGCGGCCCGCGCGGCGATCATCGCCCGTCGCCGCCCCCGCGCTGGCAGGAACACCCGCGCCATGGCGGGGGAAACGTTGGTTTTGGCTTCGGCTATTTCGGTCCCGGGTATGGGTACGGTTACGCTCCGGGATTCGCCTACGGCTACGATCCCGGCTACGGGGTCGATTATCCTTACTACGGCGTCTACGCGTCGCCCTCCGCCGCCTCCTCCGGGATGCTCCTCGGGGCGATCGCCGGCGGCATCCTTGGCAACAACAGCGGCGCCTTCGGCCACCGCGGCTGGCGGGGCGCGGCGTGGGGCGCGGGCGAGGGGCTTTTGCTCGGTTCCGTGGTCGACGCCGAGCGCGCCCGCGAGGTCCAGGCCCGCGTACCGGCGCCGACCGTCGTCTACGCGCCGGCGCCGGCCGCCACGGCTCCGGCTGCCACCGCTGCCCCGCAGCAGGTCACGATCATCAACAACTTCTACGGCGCATCGCCGATGAGCGCGGCCAACCGCCTTTTCGGCCGCTGAGTCCGTTGCCATCACGCGGCGTCCACTGTGACTTTGCCCGCGCCCGCCGCGTCCTTTCCCCTGTTCCCAACCATGACGAACGTGATCTCCCGTTTCCTCCTCGCCGTTCCCGCGGCCGGCGGCCTGTTCCTCGCCGGCTGCGCCACGACCGAGGGCGTGAAGAACCCCTCGGGTGTGCCGGTGACCGAGATGCGTCCCGATGAGCGCGGGTTTGTGGCCGGCACGGGCATCGAGTCGCAGGACCTCGTGACGGTGACCGACCGCATGGCGCGCAGCATCCTCGGCATCCCGCAGATCGCGCGGGCGCAGACGCCGCCCAGCGTCGTGCTGGAGCCCGTCGTCAACAACACCCGTTTCCCGATCAACAAGGAGATCTTCCTCACGCGCATCCGCACGCAGCTGAACTCCAAGGCCGCCGGCCAGGTGAGCTTCCTCGACCGCGAGATGATGCGCACGCTGCAGCGCGAGCGGGAGCTGAAGCGTTCGGGCCAGGTCACCGCGAGCTCCGACCCCAACGTGGTCGAGTTCGGCGGCGCCGATTACTTCCTCACCGGCAAGCTCGAGGGCATGTCCACGCGCACCAGTGCCGGCACCAGCGACTACATCCTTTACAGCTTCCGGCTCACCGATGCCCGCACCAGCCGCATCGTCTGGGAGGACGTCGCCGAGATCAAAAAGCAGGGCCTCGAGGACGCGGCCTACCGCTGAGCCCCTTGGCCGCGCCGGTCTCATCGCCGTGCCGCCGTGTCCTTCCGGCGGCGGCGCTTTGCCTGTTGCTCGCCGCCTGCGCGACGACGCCGGACGAGCCGCGCGCCGGGACGGCCGCGACACGCGGCGGGGCGGAAGTGCCCGAGCGCGACCGGGTGCTCCACGCCTACCGTGAGGCGGCCACGGCGTTGCGCGCCGGCCGGTACGACGCGGCGAAGGCGCGCCTCGACGAGGCGATCGCGCGGATCGGCGGCATCATCGCCAACGATGCCGACGCCGCGCGGGCGCGGGGACTTTTTTCCGCCGAGCGGTCCAAAGTCTTCATCGGCGAACCGTACGAGCGCGTGATGGCCTACTATTACCGCGGGATCCTCTATTGGCGCGACGGGGAGCCCGACAACGCGCGCGCCTGTTTCCGTTCCGGGAGCTTCATCGACGCGGGAACGGCGGAGGAGAAATACGACGCCGACTACGTGCTGCTCGACTACCTCGACGGCCTCGCGACGGCGAAGCTGCAGGGCGACGGTTCGGGGGCGCTGGCCCGAGCCCGCGCCCACGCGGGGGAAAAGCGGCCCCTGCCGGACTACAATCCCGCGGCCAACGTGCTGCTTTTCGCGGAGTACGGGCATGGACCGCGGAAGTACGCCGCCGGGTCTTACGGCGAACAGCTCCGCTTCCAAGTGGAGGACTCGCCCTCGCGTTCCGCGCGGCTGGTCCTCGATGACGGCCGGAAGGTGGTGCCGCTTCCGGCCTACGACGACCTGGGTTTCCAGGCGGTGACGCGCGGCCGCCGGGTGATGGATTACATCCTCGGCAACAAAGCGGTCTTCAAGGCGGGGGTCGACGCCGCGAGCGACATCGCGCTCGCCGGGGCGGTCATCGCGAGCGACGAGGCGCGCCGCCGCGACCGGCACGGGCGCGACGGCGACGACGCCGGCGTCGCCGCCCTCGGGCTCGGCGTGATCGGAGTCATCGGCAAGGTCGTCTCGGCCGCCACCCGGCCGGAGGCCGACACGCGCCAATGGAACAATCTGCCCCAGCGGCTGAGTTTCGCCGCCCTCCGCCTGCCGCCGGGCAACCACGTCGGGCGCCTCGAGTTCCTCGACCGCGAAGGGCGGGTGCTCGTCGCGCGTACGCGGAACGTGGCGTTCGACGTCGCGGACGGCGACCGCGACACGGTCGTCATTTTGAGCGAACTTACCCGCTGAATCGCAGTCTCATCCCCTGTCTCGCGCACCGCACCATGAAATCCACCCTCGTTCCGCCCGTTCTCGCCGCCGTGGCCGTGCTCGGCCTCGCCGGTTGCGTCAGTGAGACCGGCCCCTTCCCGCCGCTCGACACGACCAAGTTCACGCTCGAGAACACCGACCGTTTCGTGCTGCTCGACCAAGCCGCCCAGAATTCCGTCACGTGCACGGGCCTGCAGGAGGTGCCGCTCTCCGACGGCCGGCTGGAGGTCGTGGCGAACGTGAAGAACCGCGAGAACCGCCGCCTCCAGGTCCAGATCAACTGCGTGTTCAAGGACGCCCAGGGTTTCTCGACCGGTGACGAGACCCCGTGGCAGACGCTGATCCTTTCCGAGTACGCCACGGAGGCGGTGCGCTTCACCGCGATGAACACCGCGGCGAAGCGTTACACGGTGCGTGTCCGCCAGGCGCGCTGAAGCCGCGTCTCCTTCGCCATGAAAACAACGCTCCGGCTCGTTCCGCTCGGTGCCCTGATGCTTTCCGCGACCTTGCCGGCGCAGGACTCCCGCGACGCCGTCCCCGTGCCGCCGCCGGTGGCGCAGGCTCCGGTCCGCGCGCCGGTGCCGGAAATCCCGCGTTCGAACCCGGGGCAGCGCGTCTTTCCTCCTTCTCCCGACACGCTCGTCTCGCGGCAGAACGCCGAGGGCGTGCTCGAGGGTTTCCGGCGGGCATACAAGACCGACGGCGCTCCGCGGATCGTGATCTACGTGAATCGCGCTCTGGTCGACCCCGCGCCGATCCCGGCCGCCGGGGAAAAGTCCTCCCCGCCGCCGGCCCGGCCCGCGCCCGCGCTGGCCGACCAGCAGACGGTGCGTGAGGTGGAGCGCCTGTTCGGACGCGCCTTCCGCCACGCCGGAGCGCAGCTCTCCGACCAGACCATCGCCGCCACGCTGCTGCCGGCGGAGCCCGGGGCGCACCTCACCGGAGATCCCGCCGCGAGCCAGCGTGAGGCCCTCGCCAAGGTGGCCGACATCGCGATCGAGGTGCTCATTTCCAGTCGCAGCCTCGTCATTCCCGAGCTGGGCGGTGACGCGATGCTCAACGTGCCGGACATTCAGGCGACCGCGATCCGGCTGAAGGACGCCGCGATCGTCGGTCAGGCCGCCGCCAGCGATGTGATCGGACGCGGCGCGCAGGCGGGCCGCGCGGTGCGACGTTTCAGCATGCAGGACATCACGGAGGCGACGGCCTTGGCGCTGATGGAGGATATGCTCACCGGGCGTCGCTGAAGGCGCCCGGTCCTTCCGATCATTTCCGCGGCGGGAACGCGGTTTCCTTGGTCGCCTCCGCGATGTCGCGGAGCGCGCGGTCGAGGGCTTCCTGGTCCTTGCCCTGCATCCGCACGTGCGGCGCGCCGGTGGAGAAATCGATGGTGGCGCCGTTTTGAATCGGTACCTCCAGCGGGGCGGGCACGGGGTCGTTGCGGCGCGTGGCAACTGTCGGCGGAGGCAAAATCAGCGGCGGTAGTTTTATTTCCGGCAACGGCGGGGGCGGGATGGGCGGCGGCTGGAAGGACGTCGCGAAATCACGGTTGATGCGCCGGTGGTCGGGCTTGGCGGGCGTCTCCCGGAGCGCGGGCCGGATGGTGGCGAAATAGAAGCCGGCGATCGCGGCGACGAGGACGGCGGCCCAGACGAGACGGGACTTCATGCGTCAGAGGGAAGCGACCTTTCGCAGTTTGCGCCAGGCGACCCGCTGGCATGCCGGGCAGCGCCGGAGCCGGCGGGGTTCGCCCGCGGCGCCCCATCGGATGCCGCCCTCGTCCCAGACCGACCAATCGTGCCCGCAGTCGCACCGCGAGCGCCAGAGACGGGACTCCGACTCCATCGCCCGCGCCCAGCGGCCGGGGATGAGACGCAGGATAAGGTTCCGCAGTCCATTCACGGCTGCCCGGTCTTGGCGAGATGCGTGGCCAGCCAGGATTCCGTTTCCCAGAGCACGTGCAGCAGGCTTTCGCGGGCGCGGTAGCCATGGCTCTCGTGCGGCAGGACGATGTAGCGCGCGGTCGCGCCGTGGCCCTTCAGCGCCGCGTAGAAGCGCTCGCTCTGGATCGGGAACGTACCCGAGTTGTTGTCGCTGGCGCCATGGATGAGGAGGATCGGCGTCTTGATGCGGTTGGCGTGGTTGAACGGTGACATCTGCGCGTACACCTGCGGCGCCTGCCAGAACCAGCGCGTCTCGCTCTGGAAGCCGAACGGCGTGAGCGTGCGGTTGTAGGCGCCGCTGCGCGCGATGCCGGCGCGGAACAGCGTCGAGTGAGCGAGGAGATTGGCGGTCATGAACGCGCCGTAGCTGTGGCCTCCCACCGCGACGCGTTTTTCGTCGGTCACCCCGCGCCGCACGAGTTCGTCGATCGCCGCCTTCGCGTTGGCCACCAGCTGCTCCACGTAGGCGTCGTTGGGTTTGCCGCCCTTCGGGGCGATGATCGGCATGGCGGGGTCGTCGAACACCGCGTAGCCGGCGAGCGTGAACGGCAGCGGCCCCGTCGGGCTCACGCGCGCGAAGCGTTCCGGCGTCGCCTTCACCTGGCTCGCGTTCTCCGCGTCGAGGAACTCGCGCGGATACGCCCAGAGCAGCGTGGGCAGCGGGCCCTGCGCGGGCGTCCAGCCGGGCGGCAGGTAGAGCGTGCCCGAGAGCGGCACGCCGTCGGGCCGCTGGTAGCGCACCACCTCGCGGCGCACGTCGTTGAAGGCGGGATGCGGGTTGCGATTCGTCGTCAGCGGCGTGAGCGCGCCGGTCGCGTAGTCGCGCACGAGGAAATTCAAAGGCTCCGTCGCCGACTCGCGGCTCACAAGCGCGCGCGTGAAGCCCGCGTCGAGGAAGGCCACGAATTCCTCGTAATACGGCGGCGTCGAGCGCCAGAGGCGGCGCGTGGTGCCGGTCGCGGGATCGAGTTCATCGAGGAACGGACGGTCGCCATCGGGCGACGCGCCCTGGCCGTGGAGGAAGAGGCGACCGCCGGGACCGCGCGCGAGCACGAGGCGGCCGAGGGCGTTGCGCGCCGTGGCGGCCCGGCCGGGATCGCCGTAGCGGTCCTCGGTCTTGCGCTCGAACAGGAGTTTCCGCGCGGAACCGGGCGTTCCGGGCGCCACAGTCCACAGCCGGGTGACGCGGGTCGTCGTCCAGGTCTCTGAAACGAGCGCGAGACCGTCGTCGCCCCATTGCACGCCGGTGACGCGGTATTCGAAGCGTTGCTGTTCGACCGCCTTGCCGGCGAACGGCGCCGCGTGGGTGAACCACGCGTCTCGCGCGGTCTTGCCGTCCTTCTGCTTCGCGTTGCGTCCGAGGTCCTGGGTCCAGCTGAGCGTCGCCGGCGCGTCGGCGCGCCAGCCCACGCCGCGCGGCCCGGGGCGCACGCTGCCGTTCTCGGAACCTTCGTTGAGCGGGAGCGAGGCCACGCGGTGTTCCCGGCGGCCGGCGCGGCCGTGGACGTCGATCGTCACCGGAAAGCGGCTGGCGGGCACGAGGTACGAGTAAGGACGCTGCAGGGTCTCGACGATCACGTGCTGCCCGTCGGGCGAGGGCAGCACCGACGACAGCAGCCCGCGCACCGGCAGCACGGTCTCGCGGCCGTCGAGCGCGACCAGCGCGAGTTCGCTGGTCCCGTAGTGATCGAAGAGCGCCTCATCATGCGGGCTGCCGAGGAGGCCGTCGTAGGTGCGCGCGCCGGCGCGCACGCCCTTGCTCTCCTGCACGACCGGGCCGGCCGGCACCGGAGGCTCGATCGGGGCGGGGCCGCGGCCGGCGGGGATGCGGCGGATGAGCAGCGTGGTGGGGTCGATCCACACGACGGGATCGCCGAAGAAACCGTTGAGCACGGGATCGGTGAGGCGGCGGGCCGCGGCGGTGGCGACGTCGACCAGCCAGAGGGCCGAGCCCTGGGTGAACACGAGGGTGAGCGCGAGGTGGCGGCCGTCGCGGCTCCATTCGTAGCCGGCGATCCGCGCCCCGGCGGGCAGACCGGTCACGCGCCGGGCGGGTCCGCCGTCGAGCGGCTGGAAGGAGAGGCCGGTGTAAGTCGCCTCGCGGCTGCGGCCGTTGGTCGCGGGGTTCACGCGCAGCCCGGCCAGCTTCAACTCCGGTTGCGCGAGCTCGGCGATCGACGGCGCCTCGGGCCGGTCGAGCAGGAGGAGCCGCGTGCGGTCGGGGCTGAGCACGGCCACCGGTGAACTCGGGGCGTCGACGATCGCGGCGAGAGGCGCGCTGGGCGTGCGGTAGACGGGCTCGCCGGCTACGAGCGGGATCGCGACGTGGGCCAGCACGACGACCGCGCGACGGAAAAAGGGCAGGGGTTGCATGGCGCGGACGTTGCCGCGGGTTTTCCCGGAGGCAACCGCGGCGCGGGGCTCGACGGAGCACCGGGTTTCGCTTCCTATCTCCGGTTCCCATGTCGCTCCCTTCCGATTACCTGCGCGAGCTGCGGTCGACGCTCGCGTTGGCGGCGCCGATCGTGGTCGGGCAAGTGAGCCAGATGCTGATGGGCGTGACGGACAGCGTGATGATCGGGCACGCGGGCACGGTGCCGCTGGCGGCGTCGGCTTTCGGCGGGAACATCTTCAACATCTTCTATGTGTTCGGCATCGGCTGGATGATTCCGGTGTCGATCTTCGTCTCCCGGGCGCGCGGCGCCGGCGAGCCCGCGGAAGCCGCGGAGTACTTGCGGCACGGTCTCGCGCTGGCGCTGGTGATCGGGTTCGCGGAGTTCGTCGTGATGGCGCTGCTGGCGACGCAGCTGCACCGCTTCGGCCAGCCGCCGGAGGTGCTGGCGATCGTGATGCCGTTTTACCTGCTCTTCGCGGCCTCGATCGTGCCGGTGCTGGTCTATCTCGCGCTGCGGCAATTCGCGGAGGCGATGGGGCACCCGTGGGTGCCGATGTTCATCATGCTGGCGGGGGTGGGGCTGAACGCCCTGCTGAACTGGATCTTCATCTACGGCCGCCTCGGCCTGCCGGCACTGGGGCTGACCGGTGCCGGGCTCTCGACCCTGGTTTCCCGCTCGCTGGGGGCGCTCGTTATCCTGCTGTGGCTGTCGCGCTATCCGGCGATCCGCGAAGCCTGGCCCCGCTCGTGGCGCGGCGCGTTCTCCCGGGAGCGTTTCCGCCGCATGTTCGGCCTCGGCGCGCCAGCGGCCGGCATGCTCCTTTTCGAGACGACCGCGTTCGCCTTTTCCGGGATCATGGTCGGCTGGTTGGGCGCGGTGCCACTGGCGGCGCACCAGATCGCGATCACCTGCGCCAGTTTCGCGTTCATGGTTCCGCTCGGGCTCTCGATCGCCGCCGGCATGCGCATGAGCCGCGCGGCCGGCGCGGGTGAGCGTCACCGGCTGCGACCGATCGCCTTCGGGATCACGGCGCTGGGCGTCGTCGTGATGACGGCGTTCGCGCTGTTGTTCTGGCTCGGCGGCGCGTTCATCGCGCGGCGTTTCGTCCACGATGCGGCGGTGGTCGCGCTGGCGGTGCAGCTGCTCGGGGTTGCCGCGGTTTTCCAATTGGCCGACGGTGTGCAGGTGATCGCGGCCGCGGCGCTGCGCGGGATCATGGACGCGCGCGTGCCGGCCGTGATCACGCTGGTGGCCTACTGGGTCGTCGCGCTGCCGCTCGGCTACGGGCTCGGCTTCACGGCCGGCCGCGGCGCCACGGGCGTGTGGGTCGGGATCGCGGGCGGACTCTCGTTCGCCGCGGTGTTCCTCGTGGTGCGGCTGGCGCGGCTCACGCGTCCGGCGGCCGCGCCGTCAGCGGCTTAGAATTTCCACTCCAGCTCGAGGCTGGCGAAACCCGCCGAACCGCCCGACTTCAGCTTGTAGCCGCGCTGCTCGTACTCCGCCTCGAGGAAGGGGACCAGGCCGGCGCCGAGGCGCGCGGAAAAACCGGGCGACGCCTCCCACTTCAGCGCGGGGCCGACACGCACGGCCTTGTACTCGAGCCGCGTGCGGTTGAGCGCGGGCTTGTTGCGGCCGGCTGGCAGCGGGTCGTCGTTCACTTGGAACGAGCCGAAGTCCATCTCGGCTGTCAGCTCCGCCGTCCAGGAATTGTCGAACCGCCAGGAGGCGCCGGTGCGGGGGAAGCCGAGGAACGCCTTCCAGCCGGGCGCGGGCGCCCAGTCGAAGGTCGCGATCGGGAGGATCCGCGTGAAGCCGCGCGCCCGGGAGTCATACCGCAGGCCGAAGCCCGCGCTGAGGTCGGAGTCGAATTTGCGCATGGCGAGCGCAAGCAAACCCAGGCCGAAACCCTCCGAACCAAGGCCGTCGGAGCTCGCGATGCCGGGACTCACGCTGCCGATGAAGGTCCAGTCGGGGGATAGCACGCCGTAGATATTGAGGCCGAGATTCAGGCTCTGGAGATCGCCGGGCAGCGGCGTCCCCGCCTCGCGGTCGAGGCGGTGGTGTCGGTAGCTCAGGCTCACGCCCGGAAACCAGCTGGCGCTGAACGGCGGCAGCGGGACGTTGATTTTGGCGCTCGTTTGAAAGACGGAGATGCCACCGGCGGCCGCGCCGCGCGCCTCAAGATCGGTCTGGCCGGTGAAACCGCTCTCCACGGTGAGGGTCACCTTGGCCGCGGCCGGGCGTCCGGAGGGCGCCGATGCGGCGGAGGCGGAGGGCGGAAGAAAGGCCGCGGAGGCCGCGAGCAGGAGCAGACGGGAAAGGTGGGTGGTCATTTGCGAAGGGGTTACGCGCCGGCTGTGCCGAGGGATGCACCGGGTTAGCCGTTGCCGACCGGGGTCAGGCGCGACCGCGCCTCGGCTTCCGTGAGGCCTTCGATGCGGACGAGCTTCAGCCGCGAGGTGTCCCCGCGCAGGACGGTCACGGCGCGCCGGGGCAGGCCGAGTTCGGTGGCGAGCAAGTCGCACAGGGCCTCGTTGGCGCGACCTTCGACCGGCGGCGCCTGCACCTTCACCTTCAGAGCTTCCCCGAGCCAGCCGGCCACCGCGCTGCGCGGCGCGTTGGGCACGGCCTTGATCGCCAGGGTGCAGGAGGCGGGCATCACCGCGCGGCGTCGAACGCCTCGGTGAGTGCGCCGATGATTTCCTCCACCGGCTCGGTGCCGCAACAGAGCCGCAGCAGGTCGGCGTTGACGCCACTTGCCGCCAGCTCCGCCCGTCCGGTCGGGGTGGTCACAAGGTCGTAGTGCGCAAGGTACATGAACGGGCAGATCAGCGTGGTTTTCATCCCGAAGCTGGGCCCCTTCGGCAGGCGCAGAGCGTCGTAAAATCGTTCGAGCGCGTCCGGGCGGCGCAGCGTGAACGTGATGACACCGCCGGTCGCGTCCGGCGTGCGCGCGATGCGACGGAAGTTTTCGGCGCAGCCCGGCTGCAGCGCCCAGCGGACCTCATCCACCGCGGGATGCGCGGCGAGGAAAGCGGCGATCCGGGCGGTGTTGGTGTGGATGCGCGCCACCACGTCACGCGTGTTGCCGATCTGGGCCGCGAGACGGGAAAGATCGCGCGGATAAACCGGCTCGATTTCCGCCGGCAGGGCGGCGCGCAGCGCGGCCGCGTCGCGGCCGGCGGGATTCACCGCGACGAGGCCCGCGGTGAGATCGCCCTCGCTGGCGTCGTATTTCGTCAGGCTCGCCACCACCACATCGGCGTGCGGCAGCACGTTGACGTTGTGGATCGAGGCGATCGACGGATCCACGATCAGGAGCGCGCCGTGGCGGCGGCACAGTTCGCCCAAGGCGGGCAGGTCGGGCGTCTGGATCAGCGGGTTGGTGGGCACCTCGGCGATCACGCCGGCCACGCGCGCGCCCAGTGATCCAAGCACGTTTTCGATGCCGCGCAGATCGAGCGGATCACGGAGGTGGATGTGGTTCCCCGGGGCGCCGGTGAAGCGCTGCAGGATCGCGATCGTGTCGAGGTAGAGCCAGCCGAGCTGGATCCAGACGGTGCGGCCGCGCGCCGATTGCAGCGCGGCGGCGGCGCGGAATGCCGCCCAGACCGCGTTCATGCCGCTGGGCGCGAGAAAAACATCGGCGTCCGTCACCCCGGGCAGCGCGTCGCGCAGATGGGCGCGGAAGTGTGCGGTGGCGTCCCCCGCGAAAAGGACCTCGGGTTCCGCCGCGGACAGCAGTCCGAGGCGCACCAGGTGATCCTCGGCCTCGCGTGACGAAAGGAAGCCCCCGGTGTTCTGCAGGTAGGTCTTCGCGCGGGCGGAAAGCTCCGGTGAAACCGGATGCGAGACGCCGTGCAGCCCGTCGCGTAAAAAGGGTCGCGCATCGCCGGTCGTCCCGAGGTGCGCGATGAGTCGTGCCGCGGCCTTTCCCGAAGGCACCAGCCAAAGTTCGCGACCGCGGAGCGCGGGATCCGAGGCGACCAGGTGTTCCGTCAGCCGGCGGGCGAACGGGTGCACGACGAACCGCGGATACCCGGAACTGAGGGCGCGCATCGTCGCGGGGTCCTTCTCCTCGTAACCGCGGACGTCGCGCATCGTGGGCAGGCTGCACGAAACCGAGTGCGCCCCGCCGGGAATGCGTTGTCCGAGTTTCAGGTGTGCGAAGGCGGCCATGAAGACGGGCGGAGGAGCGTGCGGTCGCGCGCGGCCGACGCAACAGCGTCCTGATTCCCGGCGCGGCAAGAAGAGCGTTGCGAACGGCGGCGCGCGCGGGATGGTGCGGGCGATGAAGGTCCTCTCGTGGAACGTCAACGGGGTGCGCGCGGCGCTCGGCAAGGGCCTGCTGGAATGGATGCGGGCCTCGCGGGCCGACGTCATCTGCCTGCAGGAGGTCAAGGCCACCCCCGGCGACGTGCAGCACGTGGAGTGGCCGCGCGGTTACGAGGTGGCGTGGAACGCGGCCGGCAAGAAAGGCTACAGCGGCACCGCGCTGCTGTCCCGGGAGCGCCCGGTGGCGGTGACCAACGGCATCGGCCGTCCGGAACACGACGCGGAGGGCCGGGCGATCACGGCCGAGTTCGCGGACCACTTCGTGGTGTGCGTGTACGTCCCCAACGCGCAGCATGAGCTGGCGCGGCTGGCGTTCCGGCAGGAATGGGACCGCGCGCTGCTGGCGTATGTCCGGCGGCTGGAAAAGCGGAAGCCGGTGCTTTTCTGCGGCGACCTGAACGTCGCGCACGAGGAGATCGATCTCGCGCGGCCGAAGGAGAACGTGGGCAACCCGGGGTTTTCCGACGAGGAGCGCGACGGTTTCCGCGACTACCTCCAGGCCGGGTTCATCGACACGTTCCGGGTGTTTGAACCGGGCGCGGGCCATTACAGTTGGTGGACCTACCGCGCTGGCGCGCGGGAGCGGAACATCGGGTGGCGTATCGACTACGTCATGGCCAGCGCGGCGCTGCGGCCGCGGCTCCGTCGCGCGTGGATCGAACCGCACGTGCGCGGGAGCGACCACTGTCCGGTCGGGCTGGAACTGGAGTGACCCGCCCATGGAAGCCGCACCTGCCGATCTGAAATCGCTGCTGCTTGCCGCCCCCGGGCGGCCGCGGCTCGCGGTCGCGGAGAGCGTGACGGGCGGCCGGCTGCAGGCGCGCATCACCGAGATTCCCGGGGCTTCCGGGTTTTTTATCGGCGGGGTCACGGCCTACACCCTGGCGCAAAAAGTCGCGTTGCTGGGCGTGGACGAGGCGCACGCCGCCGCGGTGAATTGCGTCTCGGAACGGGTGGCCGGAGAGATGGCGCTCGGCGCCTGCCGGTTGTTCCGGGCCGACGTCGCGCTGGCGACCACCGGTTACGCAGAGCCCTCGCCAGCCGACGGCGTGACGGATCCCTTCGCGTGGGTGGCTCTCGCCGTGGCGGCGGGAGGCGACCCGAAGCTGGTCCGGGTTTCGCGCGTCGACTGTGCCGGCGCCGGCCGAACCGAGGCGCAGGCGCGCGTGGCGGACGCTGCCCTGGCCCTTTTGCTGGAGCGCCTGCGGGCCCGCTGAGCCGCGCTCAGGGCGCGAGACGCTGCACCATCGCCATCAACGGCTGGACCTCCGCGGGAGGCTGCACCCAGTCGCTGTAGAGCAGCTCGGGCATGGTGTAACGGGTGTTGTAGAGGGAGAAGTTCGCCTTGTCGTTCCGCGCGATGCGGCCGGCCTTCACCGTGGCGCCGGCGAAAACTCCGGCGGACTTCACGTAGGCGAGCATCGGCGTGCGCAGCAGTTCCTCGTTCACGCGCTCGGCCTCGGCGGCCTTGGGGCCGATCACGGCCTTGGCGTCGACACCCAGGTTGAAGCGGCGGTTGAAGATCATCCGGGGCGTGGCGTCATCCGTGACGATGAAAACGCTCTCGACCGACTTGGCGCCGAGCTGGAAGCCGAGGCTCGTCTCGCCGGCGCTGATCAGCACCGGAATGCTCCAGCGGCCGTCGGTACGTTTCACCATGATGATACCGTAGCCTTCCTGCACACCGAGCAGAAAGCCGGCCTTGAATTGATTGAGGATGATGATCGCGCGCGCCCGCTGCCAGACGGCGGGTGGAATCGCGGTGCGGGAACGGGCTTGGAAGTCCTGCAGGATCGCCTCGCAGGACTCGACCCGGGCCACGAGATCCGCACGCGTGGTGTCGGCGCGGCCGAGCGGGGCGCCCGCCAGCACGGCGAGCATGAGGAGCAGGAATTTCTTCATGACGGTTCGGAAAATCGGAGGGCGCTGATAATACACACGCGCCGGGTCGATTGGAAAGCGCCGATTGCGATGAGTTCCCGTCGGGAAAACCGCCCGGCCTCAATCGAGACCGCGCGCGGCCACCTCGTGTTCATCCCATCCCAGATAGTGGCCAAGCTCATGGAGATACGTGCGCTCGACCTCCTCGCGGAAGATCTCCTCATCGTCGTCCGCGAAGTCCCGGATATTTTCGAGATAGAGCAAAATTTGCGGCGGGCTGGCATGATCGGCGCTGAATTCGGTGCCGTGAGCGGATCCGGTGAACAGCCCGAGAATGTCCGACGGGAAACCCTCGGCGATCACGTCGGACCCTGGCTTATCCTCGTAGTGCACGGCCACGCCGCGGGCGAGGGCGCGCAGCTCAGGTGGCAGGCGACGCTGCGCCGAACCGACCGCGTCGGCCGCGATTTGCGTCAGACGTTCCGAGCCCATGGCGTACGTCAGACCCAGGGTGCGCTCACGGCACCTCGTAGACCTCGAGCAGCACGGAGCCGGCGGCCCGCGCGAGGTTCGACGCCTGCACGGTGTAGGCTCCCGGCTCGAGGGTGAGCAGCAGCGCAGCGTCGCGGCTTTCGGTGCCCGCCAGCCGGAAGGCTCCGACGCGGTCGAACGCCGCGTTGAGCCGCGGGGCGTCGAGCAGGCCCCAGTTCTCGTTGCTCGCGACCAACGCCGAGCCGCGGTAGAGGGAGATCATCGGCAGGGCGACCGCGTCGGTCACGCCGAACGCGGCGAGCGAGGGCCCCACCGCGCGCATCAGCAGCGTGCGGGGACTTTTTCCCGCGACGACGAAGCCGGCGACGAGCGAGTCGCCGGCGGACACCACGCGTCCGCGGGCCGAGATGTTCACGAGCACGCGTTCGGCGGTGTCGGCCGGGGCGCCGGAGCGCGTCTCCACGGAGGCGGCGGACGCGTTGAACTGCACGACGAACTTTGCGCCCTCGTTGAGGCGCATGCCGCGGAAGCGGCATTGGATCGTGCTCCCGCCGTTGTCGGTGACCTCGAGCATGCCGTACTGCTGCGTGCCGAGGAATGGTCCCACGGTATAGGGACCGCCCTTGGCGTTGCCGTCGCGGGTCAGCGGGGTCGAGTGCAGGACAATGATGGGTGCGCCGCCCCCGGTGGCGTAATCGGAGTGCGCGCCGTCATCGTACGCGAGGGCGTGCATGTCGCCCGAGAAGATCACGAGGTTGCGGATGCGGTTGTCGCGGATGAAGTCGGCGATCTCCGCGCGCTCCGTGGCGTAGCCACCCCACGAGTCGTCGCCGAGCGCGGCTGGGGCGATCCACGGCACGGGGCTCATCCAGATGATCAGCGGGAAACCGGCATCGCGCGCCGCGACCAGTTGCTCCTTCAGCCACGCTTTCTGTCCCGCCCCGAGCTTGGTCTTGCCCCGGCCCTCGGGCAGGGTCGCGGGGGAGGCGGCGCTGCGCAGGTCCGTCATGATGACCCGCACGCGACCGACCGTGAAAGCCTGGCCGATGGTGCCGTCGGTGGGACCGAGGGGGTAGTGGGGAACACGTTCGCGGTAAGCCGTCGTCGCCGCGCCCGCGCCAGGCGCCGTGCTGTCGCTGTTGTTGCCACCCGAGAAATCATGGTCGTCCCACATGTACGCCACCGGTGCGCTGCGGAACAGGGCGCCCTGCTTCGGGTGGTTGAGCACGGCATCGATCATCGCGCGGTAATCTTCCACGACGGTCGTGGTGATGTCGCCATAGTGCAGATCGCCGTTGTAAAGGAGCAGGAGCGGGTCCTCGGCGGCGACCGCCTCGTGGACGCGCGCGTCGGGATCGCGGGGGTCGCCATCGCCGATCAGGGCCAGTTTGAAGGAGCCGGCGCCGCGCGGAAAAGTGCGGAAACGACCGCGGGATACCGTGTCCTCGCGCAGCAGACCGCCCACCTCGAGTCCGTAGTAATAGGCCGTCTGCGGCTCCAGGCCGCTGAGGTTGAAGGTCACGATGTTACCCGTCACCGCGCCCGACACGGCCGAGGCGGTGTAGGTGGCGCCGTCGAGTTTCGCGTTGGTGGCGATCGCGAGCCGCACGGCTTGTCCCGAGGAGGTGAGCCGCACTTTCACCGTGGCGGTGGTCGGGGTCACATTGCCGCACCACACTCCGCCGGCGAAAGGCGAGGCGCTCTGCGCCCGGGCGCCCGGA
>JBJTCH010000286.1:0-2857 GCA_046091745.1 Opitutaceae bacterium | reverse complement strand
CTCCTCCAGGTCCTCGAGCTCCGCGCGGAGCTCCTCGATCACCGGCGCGTAATTGTCGACCAGCAGGTCGATCAGGGTGTGCGCGATGCGGTCGGGGCCGCGGGGACCCACGCCGACGTTTTTCACGATGCGCTCCGTCAGGGTCGTCACCGGGCGCAGCGGCGCGGTGTGGAACGTGACCAGGAAGTCCTTGCCGAGAAACAGGTCGAGTTCCGTGGTGTTGAACTTCTCCGTCCGCGTGAAGTCGACGGCGTGAGTGACGATAAAGAGGTAGTCCTCGTAATCCTCGACCTTCGGCAGCGAGTTCGGTTGCACGCAGTCCTCGATCGCCAGCGGGTGAAACCCGAACACCCCCTCGAGGATCGCCTTGATCTCATCCGGCGTCGGGTTGTCGAGATCGACCCAGAGTAGCAGCCCCTTGTCGGCCCGCACGAGCCGCAGGGCCTCGACCTCGAGGTCCTGACCGACCAGCCGGCCGTCACTGAAGATGAAGGAGCGGATCATGCGCGCGCAGCGTGGTGCGCGGCCCGCCAAGTTGGAAGGTGAAAGGTTTGGACCGGCCGCCTCTCACCGTCAGCGGCGGACGCGCGACCGGACTACAGCCCGAGCCGCGCCTCGGCGTCGGCGATGGCGGCGATGAACGCCTCCGGGGTGGGTGCGTGGAGAAAACGCGCACGGTCGGCGGGGTCCTTCAGGATCTTGCAGAGGGCGCTGACGACCGCGAGGTAGTCGCCCGGTTTCGACTTGGGTGTGCCGAGCACGAAGAAGAGCCGCACGATCTCGCCCTTGTCGTCGAAGGAGATGCCGGAGTCGCTGCGGCCCACGGCGACTACGATCCGCCTCACGTGTTCGGTCCGGGCGTGGGGCAACGCGATGCCGTTGCCGAGCGAGGTCGTGTCGAGCCGGTCACGCGCGAGCAGTTCGTCGTAGAACCCCGCGTAATCGGCCACCTCGGGGTGGTTCTCCAGAAGTCGCGCGATCTCGTTCAACGCGGTGGTCCGCCGGGTGCTCTGCAGTTGCAGATTGATGCGCGCTGGATCGAGGAGCGAGGTGATGCGGCCGGCCATTCGCCTAAGAAGGAATTCCGAAGCGGCGGCGTGGAAAGCAGAAAACTTCCGCGACACGTTTCGCGGATGAAAACGCGTTGCCGTACGGGACGCGGCGGGGAGATTGGCGCGATGAAGAATCTCCTGCGCGGGGGGCTCCTGGTTTCGTTGATCGCGGCGGCGCATGCCCCCGAGGGCGGGTTCACGCGCGGACTTTCCCCGGATGACTTCCGCGCCGCGGGTCTCGGCAAACTCACCGCGGAGGAGATCGCGCGACTCGACGCGTTGGTGGAGCGGCACCGCGGCGGCTCGGACGCCGGCCGGGGCAATTTCGGCGCCGTCGTTCGAGGCGAAGCATCGCCGGCCGTGACGGCGCGCGCGGTGTCGGCGCCGAAGGCGGATCGCGACGCGAAGGTCGTGGTCGCGCCGGGGACGAGGATTGAGTTTTCCGCGGTGGAAAGCCGGTTGACCGGAACGTTCACCGGCTGGGAGCCGCGCGGCGTGTTCGCGTTGGAAAACGGCCAGCGCTGGCGGGAGGCGAACGGGACAACCTACGTGAGCCCGCCGCTCTCCGCGCCCAAGGTGCGCATCACGCCTGGCGCGCTCGGCACGTTCTGGATGGAGATCGAGGGCGTACGGCTGCGTGTGAAGGTCACCCGGGTCGATTCCGGGCGCTGATCCACCTCTCCCCCGCGGCTGCCTGTGCGCCGCGGGGGCAGGTTTCCTCAGGCTTCGGCGGCGGGGGCCTCGGCGGCCTGCTGCTCGTCGGTCTCCACGATCCGGGCGATGCTGAGGAGCTTGTCGCCGGGCTCGAGGGTGACGAGGCGGACGCCCTTGGCGCCGCGGTTGGTCTCGCGGATGTCCTTCACCGGGCAGCGGATGCTTTGGCCCTTGGCGGTGAGCAGCATGACCTCGTCCTCGTCGCGCACGCTGAGCGCGCCGGCGAGGCGGATGGAGCCGTCCTCGGGCAGGTCGATGGCCCACACGCCGCTGCCGCCGCGGTTGATGAGGCGGTAGTCCTCGAAGCGCGTGCGCACGCCTTGGCCGGCCTCGCTCGCGACGAGGAATTTGGCGTTGTGGTCCACCACCTCGATGACGTCGAGGTAGTCGCTCTCGAGCTTGAAGCGCATGCCGGTGACGCCGCCGGTGGCGCGGCCCGTGGCGCGGAAGAGCTCCTCGCCGGACTCGGGGTCACGTTCGCGGAACCGCACGGCGAGGCCTTGGTTGGAAACCAGGATCAGCTCGTCGCTGCCGGTGGTGAGCACGGTGCCGATGACCTTGTCGCCGTCGCCGAGGTTGATGCCGATGAGGCCGCCCTCGCGGGTGGCGTTCGCGTAGTCGGAGAGGGCGCTCTTCTTGATGACGCCGGACTTCGTGGCCATGACGAGGAAGCGATCCTCGACGAAGTCCTTGATGCACATCATGGCGGCGATCTTCTCGCCGTCGCCGAGGCGCAGGAACGAGGAGATCGATTTGCCCTTCGAGGCGCGGGTGCCCTCGGGCACATCGTAGCACTTCTTCGCGTGGCACTGGCCGGTGCTGGAGAAGAACAGGATGTAGTCGTGGGTGCTCGCGGTGAAGAGGTGCTCGACGAAATCCTCGTCGTACGTCTCGGCGCCGATCACGCCCTTGCCGCCGCGACGCTGGGAGCGGTAGTCGGCGACGGGGGTGCGCTTGATGAAGCCGAGATGGGAGACGGTGATGACGCAGCCTTCGTTGGGAACGACGTCCTCCATGCGGAATTCGCCGGCGGCGGCCTCGATGATGGTGCGGCGCGGCGAGGTGTACTTCGCCTTCATCTCGAGGAGCTC
>JBJTCH010000285.1:0-5625 GCA_046091745.1 Opitutaceae bacterium | reverse complement strand
TCCCGCTCATCCGCTTTTTCGCCGGCTCCTCCGCGCGACCGGCCGTCCCCTCGCGGCGCCGAGCGCGAACCCGTTCGGTTACGTGAGTCCCACCACGGCGGAGCATGTCCGCGCCGGACTCGGGGAGCGGATCGGTCACATCCTCGATGGCGGACCGTGCGCGGTGGGACTCGAGTCGACGATCGTTGACGTGCGCGACCCGGCCCGCCCGCGTTTGCTCCGCCCCGGCGCGATCACCCGGGATCAATTGGAGAAAGTCCTGCGCCGAAAAGTCGGCTCCGGTCGCACCGCCGGCTCCGCGCGGAAAGCACAAGTGGCGCCGGGCATGTTGAAGCGCCACTACAGCCCGCGAACCCCGGTCACGCTGCACGAACGTTTGTCCGCGAAGCAGGTCGCGGCCGGCGGAAAGAAAGACGCCTGGGTCTTCGCCGCCCGGCCCAAGGACTTGGCGGGTGACAACATCTTCTGGCTCGATCCGCGGGGCGACCTCCGCGGCGCCGCTCGCCGGCTCTTCGCGTTGCTGCGACGCCTCGACGCGGCCGGACACCCCCGCAGCCCCCGCGAGAAGACCCCCGGCCGCGCCGGCCTCGCCGAAGCCCTCAACGACCGTATGTCCCGCGCCGCCGCCCGCGGTTGAGCAGGGGCATTCGCCGTGAGCGACACAGGCCGCTGATCCGCAAGGAGACAGCCGGATCGAGATGAGACGCGATACCACCGCTGAATCGCTTCGCATCTTCCACCGCGGATTTCGCCGATGGCGCGGATGGGGAAGAAAGCGGGGTGAAAGATAGAAGTGCTCCAAAACAACGATGTTGAACGGCAACTCCGCAAAGGCGCCGATCGAACCGAAAGCTAACTGCCTTCCGCGTTTTCCGTGGCTTCCGTGGGCCCAACTTGCTGGGCCTTCGAGACTCATTCCGCCGCATTCCTGAGCCCCTGATTTCCAGCTTCCCTCCGTCTTCCGTTACCTCCGTTTACTCCTATTCACCGGATCGGGCGGCGCGAAACGCCACGTGAGGATACGGCTCTTCTTCTGCCCCTGTTCCAGGGGCAGCACCCGCACCTCCTTTGCTCCGGCACGGTCCAGCGCGCGTTCCAACGGCGGGAGATGCTCGCGGCTGGAGACGAGCGTGGTGAACCAGCCGACCTGGGCGGCGAAGTTGCGGCTTTCAGCGATCATCCGGCGCACGAAGCCGAGCTCGCCGCCGGCGCACCAGAGTTCTGAGCTCGATCCTCCGAAATTTCGCCTGAAACTCGGCGCGGTGCCGCCTCCCAGTTGACGGAGTTTTCGCCGGGTGCCGGCCGCCGCGGCCTCGGGTGAGACGTGGAAAGGCGGGTTGCAGAGGGTCAGCGCGAAGCGTTCATCAGGGGCGACCACGCCGGCGAATACGCGATCGCGCGCGGGTTGCCGCCGCAGCGAAACGGCCGAAGCAAACCGCGGATTGTCCGCCAGGATTTCGGAAGCGTGGCGGAGCGCGACCGGATCAACCTCCGTGCCGACGAAGCTCCAACCGTACGACTGATGGCCGAGGAGCGGGAAAATGAGGTTGGCACCGACACCCACATCCAAGATCCGCACGCCCGCGCCCGGCGGGATCACGCCGCCGTTCGTCGCGGCCAGCAGGTCCGCGACCGCGTGCAGGTAGTCCGCGCGGCCGGGCACCGGCGGGCACAGGTAGCCGGGCGGGAGATCCCATGAGCGAACGCCGTAGTGATGAAGGAGCAGCGCGCGGTTGAGCGCCTTCACCGCGGCCGGATCCGCGAAGTCGATGGTGGGCCCGCCATGGGGCGCGGTCCGCACGAATGGCGCGAGGGACGGACTCGCCGCCGTCAACGCGGCGAAGTCGTAGCCGGCACGGTGCGGGTTGCGAGGGTGCATGGCGACGAGGCGGCCGGAGGGCGGAGCGGTGCGAATGAACGCGGGGTGGAGCGGTGACGGCGGGCGCGCCTCAATGGCGCGTTTTCCACTGCACGTAGATCTCCTCCACCTTCGCGCGCGCCCACGGCGTCCGGCGCAGGAAGACAAGGCTCGAGTTGATGCTCGGGTCGAAGCGGAAGCACCGGATGTCGACGCGCTCGGCGAGCTCCGCCCAGCCGAATTCCTCGACGAGTTCCATCAGGAGCTGCTTGAGCGTCACCCCGTGCAGCGGGTCCTTCGACGGCGGGGAATCCATGCGAGCAAACGTCGGGCGCGCGCGCGACGAGGCAAGCGCGGAGGCAGAACCGATGGTGAAGTCCCGGGGCGGATTCAGTTTCGAATCCGTGGTTCGTTGAGGGACAGGACGGATGCCCTAACCGGCGGGGAAAGTCCTCCTGCAGGCGCTCCCCGGCGGGTTTCAGCCAGCGCTTCACCGCCGGATACAGAGCGTCGTCGAGGAAAAGACCAAACCGTGCACGGAAGAACCAACATTCGCGCTCCTTCGCCAGCGCGCGCACCTGCCCCGAGTCCCTCTCTGACGCGGCCAAACGTGCTCTTGCCTCCCGCGCCGCACGGCGGCCATCGTCCCGTTTTTTCCCATGCCGACCCTTAAGTTCGCCGTCCTCGCCGGAGACTACATCGGACCCGAAGTCATGCAGGAGGCCCTGCGCGTGCTGGCCCACGGCGCCCGCCAGGAGACTCTGCAGCTCGACGTCCCGCCGGCCGCCGTCGGCGGCGCCGGCATCGACAACCACGGCAAGGCCTTGCCCGACTCCACCCTGCGGGTGTGCGAAAAGGCCGACGCGATCCTCTTCGGTTCGGTCGGCGGCCCCAAGTGTGAGAAGCTGCCGCCAAAGGAGCAGCCCGAGCGCGCCGCCCTGCTGCCGCTGCGCAAGCACTTCACGCTATTCGCGAACATCCGGCCCGGCCTGCTCTACCGCGAACTCACCGACGCCTCGCCGCTCAAGACCGAGCGCATCCCCGACGGCATCGACATCGTGTGCATCCGCGAGCTCACCGGAGGGGTTTACTTCGGCCAGCCGAAGACCACGACGACGCTGCCCGACGGCGACGTGCAGGCGATCGACACGATGGTCTACCGCCGCTCGGAGATCGAACGCATCCTGAATGTCGCGATCGAAACCGCCCGCGGCCGCCGCCGGAAGCTCTGCTCGGTCGACAAGGCCAACGTGCTCGAAACCTCGGTGCTCTGGCGGAAAACCGTGACGGAATACGTGGCCCGGCACGCGCCCGACCTCGCCCTTTCCCACATGTACGTCGACAACGCGGCGATGCAGCTCGCGCGCGATCCGAACCAATTCGACGTGTTCGTGACCGAGAACATGTTCGGCGACATCCTCTCCGACGAGATGGCGGTCATCTGCGGGTCGCTCGGCATGCTCTCCTCGGCCTCGCTGGGCGCCGGAAAAAACTCCCTCGGCCTGCCGTTCGGCCTCTACGAACCCGCGGGCGGCACCGCGCCCGACATCGCCGGCAAAGGCATCGCCAACCCGTGCGCGCAGATCCTTTCCGCCGCGCTCATGCTCCGCTTCAGCTTCGGCCTCGACGCCGTCGCCAAGCGCAGCGAGGCCGCGGTGAAGAAAGCCGTGACCGGTGGCACCCGCACCGGTGACATTGCCTTCGGTCGCCCGTCGGTGGGCACCAAGGCGATGGCGGACGCCGTCATCGCCGCGCTCTGAGCGTCGACGCGGCCGCCCCGGTCGCTTGCACCCGGCGCGGGCCGAACCAGCGTTCCTTCTTATGAACGCAACGAGCCGGCCCGCCCTCGCCTTTCTCTCGCTCCTCTTCACCGCCTCCGCCCCGGCCGCCGACTGGCCGCAATGGCGCGGTCCGGCCCGTGACGGGATCGCCACATCTTTCCAGGCGCCCGCCGTCTGGAAGCCCGACGCGCTCGCGAAAAAATGGTCGGTCGTGGTCGGCGAGGGACACGCGTCACCGGTCGTCGTAGGCGATCGCGTGTTCGTTTTCGCCCGGGAGGGCGAACGGGAGACGATGCGCTGCCTCGCGCTCACCGACGGCAAGGAGCTCTGGAAGGAATCGCACGAGGTGCCCTACTCGCCCAGTTTCGCCGCCCGGAAGCACGGCAAGGGCCCCAAGGCGACGCCGACGGTCGCGGACGGTCGCGTCTTCGGGTTGGGGATCGCCGGCCACGTCTCGGCTTGGGACGCCGCTTCGGGGCGCGTGCTCTGGCGCAAGGACTTTAGCGGCGCATTCAAAAACGCGTCGCCGGAATTCGGCGCCGCCGCGTCGCCCCTCGTCGAAGGAGATACGATGATAGTCCACGTCGGCGGCAAGGACGGCGGCGCACTGACGGCGTTCGATGTCGCGACGGGATCGGTCCGCTGGCAATGGAACGGTGACGGGCCGGGTTACTCCTCGCCCGTGATCGCGATCTTCGGTGGCGTGCGCCAAGTCATCACCCAGACCCAGAAGCGCTGCGTGGCGCTATCGCCCGCCGACGGGAAGCTGCTCTGGGAAATCCCTTTCACCACGCCCTACGAGCAGAACAGCGTCACACCGGTCGTGCTGGGCGACCTCGTGATCTTCGGCGGCGTGGGCAAACCGACCTTCGCGGTAAAGGTGAACGGCCATTCGGCGGCGACGGTCTGGGAGGCGCGAGAGATCACGATGTACATGAGCACGCCCGTGCTGGCCGGCGCGCGACTCTACGGGATGTCCGACAAATCCCGCGGTTCGCTCTTCGCCCTCGAGGCCGCCAGCGGCCGACTGCTTTGGAAAAGCGAGGGGCGCCTCGGGGAAAACGCCTCGGTGACGCGGATCGGCGACCGCCTCTTGGTGCTCAGCACCACGGGGGAAATGACCATCCAGGAACCCGCCGGCGAAGCCCTGCGCGAGATCGCGAAGTACAAGGTTGCGGAAACGCCCGTCTGGGCGAGCCCGGCGCTCGCCGGAAGCAGGATCCTCATCAAGGATCTCGACACCCTCGTGGCGTGGTCGACCGGGGGTTGAACGGGAAACCCGCACACAAAAAATCCGCGGACACGACAGGCGCGTCCGCGGATCGGAAAACCGGGCGGAATCAGCCGCGGAGGGCGTCGACGAGCGCGCCGAGGAACAGCGAGACGCCGGAGCCGATGCCGGTGACGCCGGCCGACACGAGGCTCGAGACGCCGATCAGGATGCCGCAGTAGATGACACCGATGGCGGGGTTGCCGCCCTTGAACTCGGACTTCTCGTCGATGTTGACGGTGAGCTTGTCCATGACCCGGAACACGACGGTGATGGCGAAACTCGCGACGGCGATGGCGACGGCGAGGTTGATGACGCCGGCGACGAGACCGATGACGCCGTTGAGCACGCCACCCGTGCCGAGGGTGAGGAGAGAGCGGGTCATGGCGTCGATGCCGCCGGAGATCACGCGGGTGTAGGAGATGACGACACCGCCGGCGAGCAGCGCGACGGCGACGTTGCGGTTATTGATCTCGGCCCAGATGTCGATCCCCCCGAGGAGCTTCGACAGGAGCTGGAGCCCCTTGGTGATCGAGAACGCCGCGAGGCTGAGACCGACGATGAGCTGGATGATGCCGAGAAGGAGCCCGCCGACCGAACCGCCCACGGCGGCCCAGCCGCTGGAACCGGCGGCGGGCGCGGATTGGGCGGCGTGGGCGACGCTCGCGAAGGCCAGCGCGGCCAAGGCCGCGCCGGAGTACTTGGTGTGATTCTTG
>JBJTCH010000284.1:0-6403 GCA_046091745.1 Opitutaceae bacterium | reverse complement strand
GCCGGCGCCGAGGAAGAGCAGGGCCTTGAAGAAGGCGTGCGTGAGCAGATGGAAGATTGCGGCGACCCACGAGCCGACGCCGAGCGCGAGCATCATGTAGCCCAGCTGCGAGACCGTGGAGAAGGCCAGGATGCGTTTGATATCGTTCTGGCCGACGGCGATTACCGCGCCCAGCAGGGCGGTGATCGCGCCGATCGTGGCGACGACGCTCAAAGCGTGCAGCGGGGCGGCGGGCAGCGTGAGATCGGCGGCCATCAACGGATGAACGCGCGCGATGAGGAAGACGCCCGCCGCGACCATCGTTGCCGCGTGGATGAGGGCCGACACCGGCGTGGGACCCTCCATCGCGTCGGGCAGCCAGACATGCAGGGGGAACTGACCTGATTTGCCGACGGCGCCGCAGAAAATCAGCAACCCGATCGCGGTGGACACCGCCAGACCTCCGACCGTGGCCTGGGCGGCGAGCGCCGCGAGCGTACCTGCCTCCAGCACGCCTTGCCGCCGTCGAAGAAAAGCAGCGAGCCGGTGGCGTCGTAGAGCCAGAGCAGGCCGACGAGCAGTCCCAAGTCGCCAATGCGGGTGGTGATGAAGGCCTTTTTCGCCGCGGCGGCGGCCGAAGGCTTGTGAAACCAAAAGCCGATGAGGAGGTACGAGGCGAGGCCGACCAGCTCCCAGCAGACGAAGAGCAGCAGGAGACTGTTCGCGACGAGGAGACCGAGCATCGCCGCGCCGAACAGGCTGAGGAAGCAGAAGAACTGCTTGAAGTTGGCGTCCTCCGCCATGTAGCCGGTGCTGAAGACGAAGATCAGCAGGCCGACGAACGAGACCATCACGCACATCAGCGCGGTGAGGGGATCGAGCAGCCAGCCGAGGCGCAGCGTCCCGTGGCCGAGGTCGAACCAGGGGAAATTGTGAACGGCATGGACCGCGGGGTCGCGGAGCGCGGTGACGAGAGCCCCGCAGGAGAGTAGGAAAGAGATCGCCATCGCTGCGATCGCCGCGCCGGCGACCGCGCGTCGTGCGGTGCGGGGGGCAAAGGCGCCGATGCCGGCCGCGAGCAGCGGCAGAGCCGGGATGAGCCAGAGGAGGTGGACGGGAAGGCTCATGGTTTCAGCCGCGCAGGCGGTTGGCTTCCTGCAGACGGATGTTCCGCTGGTGCCGGTGCACGGCGATCACCAGGGCCAGTCCCACCGCCGCCTCGGCCGCGGCGATGGCGATCGCGAAGAGCACGAAGACGATCCCGGTGCCCTCGGCCGGGGTCGGACCGTAGCGCCAGAAGGCGATCAGGTTGATGTTGCCCGCGTTGAGCATCAGTTCGACGCCGAGGAGCACGAGGATCGCGTTGCTGCGGGAGAGCGCGCCGATCAGGCCCACGCAGAAGAGGGCGCTGGAGAACAGCAGGCACAGGTGCAGCGGGGAGACGTTCATCGCGTTTCCTCCCGTTCACCCGGCCGGCCCGTCGCGGCGATGACGACTGCGCCCAGCAGCGCGACGGTGAGCAGCGCACCGACGACGACGAGCGCGGCGGCGTGCGGTCCCATCAGGTGGAGTCCGAGCTCCTTGACCGTTACCGCCGACGGCGGTTGCGCGGCCGTACGCAGCGGTGAGCCAAGGACCGCGCCGACCAGTATCCCGAGGACAGCGCCGCCGGCGATGAGTGCGGGCAGGAGCCGGCGCGCTGAAACCGGGGAAACCGGGTTCTCATCGCGCGATGGACGCGTGAGCAGCACCGCGAAGAGCGCCACCATCGAGATCGCGCCGACGTAGACGAGCACCTGGGCGAAGGCCACGAATTCGGCCCCCGCCCAGAGGTAGAAAGCCGCGATACCCGCCCAGCTGGCGACCAGCAGCAGTGCGCTGCGGATCAGGTTGCGCAGCGCCATCGCGACCGCCGCGGTGGCGACGGTGAGGAACGCGATGAGGAGAAAGGCGAGGCTCACGGTGGTGGTTCAGGCGTAGCGGTAGGTGCGGGGGCCGAGTCCGGCGCTGAGCCGCCGGCCGAGCACGAGGAACGGTCCGACGACGAGAGCGCCGGCCACGACCCAGCGGGCGAGGGCGAGCGGACCAACCCAGCCGGCGGAGAGGACCCAGAACGCGGCGGTGAACAGGTTCACGAGCGCGAGCGGCACGAGGAATTTCCACGCCAGACGTGTGAGCTGGTCGATGCGCAGCCGCGGGAACGTTGCGCGGATCCACATGAACACGAAGAGCAGCGCGAGCAGCTTGGCGGCGAACCAGCAATAGGACGGGATGAATTCGAGGGCGGGGAACGGCGCCTGCCAACCGCCGAGGAAGAGCGTCACGCCCATGCCGCTCAACGCGCACATGCCGAAGTATTCGGCCATGAAGAAGAGGGCGTACTTGAAGCCCGAGTATTCCGTGAGGTGGCCGGCGATCAGCTCGCTTTCCGCCTCGGGGAGATCGAACGGCGAGCGGTTGGACTCGGCCAGCGCGGCGACGAAAAAGATGAGGAACCCCGCGAATCCCCACGGGGTGAACACGTGCCACTGCGGAAGGACACCGAACAGCCACGCGCCCTGTTTCTCGACGATCACGCTCGTGGAGAGCGAGCCGGCGACCAGCACCACCGGCACGACGGACAGCAGCAGCGGCAGCTCGTAGCTGATCAGCTGCGCGAGCGCGCGCATCGCGGCGAGGAGCGAGTATTTGTTCCGGCTCGCCCAACCCGCCATGAAGATGGCGAGCTCGGTCGCCGCACCGGCGGCGAAGAAGTACAGCACCGCCGCGTCGAGTTCCACCGGCAACAGCGCGCGGCCGTACGGGATCACCGCGAAGGTCAGGATGGAAAACGCGAGCAGCGCCACCGGGGCGAGGAAGTGCAGCACGCGGTCGGCGCCGCGCGGGACGATGTCCTCCTTGGTGAGCATCTTGATGCCGTCGGCCAGCGGTTGCGCGAGGCCGTAGGTCCGGAGGCCGAGAAACGGGAGCGGCGCGCGGTTGGGGCCGGGGCGGTTCTGCACGCGACCGAGGATTTTGCGCTCAGCCAGCGTGAGCAGCGCAAAGAGCGTCGCGAACACCACGAAGATCGCGACGATCGAGATGAAACTGTTCGCCTGCCAGCGCCATGATTCCGGGAGCCAGCCGGTGCACGCGTCCCGCAGCGCGACGGGCAGTCGCTCCAGCAGGGGCAACGGGTTCGCGGCGGGAGCGCTCATGCGGAGGGTGGCGGATTGACCGGCGGAACGGGCGCAGGAACCGCGGGCGCCGGTTGGGACGCGACACTTGGGACGGGCGTGGAATTCGCGGAGGTTGCCGCGGTCGCAGGAGTTGCCGGGGTAGGCACGGCGGTCGGAGCGGCGGCGGCCGCGGCAGGTTTCGGTGCCGCGGGCGCGGCCTTGGCGGCCTTCGCCGCGGCCTGCTTGGCCTTCTGCTCGGCGAGCGCGGCGTCGACGCCGGCGGCCTCGGTCGGGTGAATCTGGTGGAAGTACGCGTTCGATTTCGAGAGGTCCTCACGGTGCCGCAGGAGTCCGCCGAAGCGGTTCCGCGTCGCGATCTCGTACTCCTGATCCATCTTGATCGCGTCGAACGGGCACACCTCGACGCAGATCTGGCAGCTCATGCAGACGGAGATATCGATGTCGAAGACCTTGGGCCGCTTGAGCGCCTTACCCTTCTCGTCGCGCTCCATCACGATGTAGATGCACTGCGGTGGACACTCCTTCTCGCAGATCTGGCAGGCCACGCAGCGGAGTGTGCCGTTGGGATCGGCGGGGTCGTCGTGGACAAGGAACGGGAAGTTGCGGTAGTTCTCGGGCAGCTTCGTGCGCTGCTCGGGGTACTCGGTCGTGACGTAGCGCGCCGGGTCATGGAAGCTGCCGGCGAGGTTTTTCGCGGTGACCGCGAGGCCTTGGAGGAGTCCGGAGCCGAGCATGGGAAAAGGGGTCAGCGGTCGACCTCGCCGAGCACGATGTCGATGCTGCCGAGGATGATGACGGCGTCGGCGACCGTCTGGCCGAGGCACATGTCCTCGAGCACGGTGAGGTTGATGAACGAGGGCGGGCGCACGCGGTAGCGGTACGGGTTGGGGCCGCCGTCGCTGATGAGGTAGAAGCCGATCTCGCCCTTCGGGCCCTCGATGCGGCCATAGGCCTCGCCGGCCTTTGGGCGCAGACCGCGGTTCTTGGCCTTGGCGTCGAGGATGGGACCCGCGGGCAGGTCGCGCAGCGCCGGTTGCAGGATGCGGATCGATTCCCGCATCTCGAGGACGCGGATCATGTAGCGGTCGTAGGTGTCGCCGTGGGCGCCGAGCGGCACGCGGAAGTCGAAGCGCGGGTAGAAGCCGTAGCCGTCGACCTTGCGGAGGTCGTAATCGACGCCGCAGGCGCGCAGCATGGGGCCGGTGATGCCGGCGTTCACCGCGAGCTCGGGCTTCAGCACGCCGACGCCCTGCGTCCGGGCCATCAGGATCTCGTTGCCGGTGATGAGCGCCTCGTACTCGTCGAGAAAACGGCCGTAGCCGTCGACGAGCCGCGCGGCCGCCGCGAGCCACTCCGGCGTGGGATCGACGCGGCAGCCGCCGAAGCGCTGGTAGTTGCACATCATGCGGGAGCCGCTGAGCGCCTCGAAGAGGTCGAGGATGTACTCGCGCTCGCGGAAAGCGTACATCAGCGGCGTGCCCGAGCAGCCGGTGTCCTGCAGGAGAAAGCCCGCGAGGCAGGTGTGGTTCAACAGGCGGGTGAGCTCGGCGAGGATGATGCGGAGATACTCGGCGCGCTCCGGAACCGTCTGGCCCGCGAGCTTCTCGACGGCGAGCGCGTAGGCCCAGTTGTTCGTCATCGAGTTCAGGTAATCGAGCCGGTCGGTGTACGGCATCGACGCGAGGTAGGTGGTGTTCTCGCCGAGCTTCTCGTGGTTGCGGTGCAGGTAGCCGAAGACCGGCTTCAGCTTCACGATGGTCTCGCCGTCGAGCGTCACCATCATCCGGAACACGCCGTGGGTCGACGGGTGGTGCGGTCCCATCGAGACCTCGAGCAGGTCGCCGTGGAACGGGTCGTTCACCGCGCGCACCGTTGTGCCGGGCGCGGCGGAAAGTCCCCCGAGTTCTCCGGCGGTGCTCATGGGGCGGATCCCTCCTGGGGCGACGCGGGCGGGGCAGGGTAGTGACGACGGGCCTTGTCCAACACCGCGTCGTGCGGCGTCGGCTCCCACTCGTAGTCGTCGGGTTCGACGTAGTCCTTCCGCATCGGGTGATGCTGGAACTCATCCCACATCAGGATGCGGCGGAGGTCCGGGTGCCCCGTGAACTTCACGCCGTAGAGGTCGAACACCTCGCGTTCCTGGAACTCGCACGCCCGCCAGACCGGCGTGAGCGAAGGCAGGGTGACGTTGGCGCCACGATCGGCGGTGCGCAGGCGAAGGATCACGGGGCCGTGCTTCAGGGACACGGAGTAGAGGTGGTAAACGACCTCGAGATGGCCGGGGACCAGCCGCTTGATCTTTTCCTCCATCATCTTGGGCGGGGCGGCCGGGTCGGCGCCCGGCTCGGGCGGGAGCGGTTTGCGCACGGTTTCCACGATCTCGCGGTCGGGCCAGTCGACGCCGGTGACGTTGGAGCAGGTGTCGAGCCGCAGCACGGGATCGTCGCGCAGAAACGCCGCGATGGCGGCGGCGTGGGCGGCCCCGAGCAGGAGTGAGTGCTGGGCGGCCGGCCCGGGATTCGTGACGACGGTCACCGCTGCCCCGGGGAACCGGGCCAGGATGCGTTCGCGGATCTGCTCGGGGGTTTCCATGCGTCACTCGGTGCGGACGATCGCGGGCGGCTGCCAGACGGCCGGGTTCCGCGGTGGCACGAGGTCGCTCTCGCCGAACTCGGGCACGGGAAATTCGCCGGAAGCCTCGGGCCGCAGGTGGCGCGGAGCGTCCGGGCCGGAGATCTTCTGCGCGCGGATCTGTTCCTGCAGCTGCATCAGCCCGTGGAGCAGCGCCTCGGGCCGGGGCGGGCAGCCGGGGATGTAGACATCCACCGGGATGAAACGGTCGATGCCCTTGAGGACGTTGTAGCCCTGCTTGAAGGGACCGCCGGAGATCGCGCAGGCGCCCATCGCGATGCAGTACTTGGGTTCCGGCATTTGGTTCCAGAGGCGCACGACCTGCGGCGCCATCTTCTTGGTGACGGTCCCGGAGACGATCAGGAGGTCGGCCTGGCGCGGCGACGGGCGGAAAACCTCGGATCCGAAGCGCGCGATGTCGAAACGGGCCATCGAAGCGGCGATCATCTCGATCGCGCAGCAAGCGAGGCCGAATTGCAGCGGCCAGACGGAGTTGCTGCGGCCCCAATTGTAGAGCTCCTCGAGGCTGGTAAGCAAAATGCCATGACGGCGAAGTTCGTCGCGCTCCGCGGCGGTGATCTCCGGAGCGGCGGGGGATGGGGCAGGGGAGGGTT
>JBJTCH010000283.1:0-5829 GCA_046091745.1 Opitutaceae bacterium | reverse complement strand
CGCTTCGACCGCTCGCTCACCCACCGGCACTTCACCGTCACGCAGACGAGCGGCCCCGACATCCTCGACCCGCGCAACTCGACGATGACGTCGCTCGACCTGCCGGAGATCTACAGCCGCGACGAGATCGTGGGCGCCCAGCTCAATTACCGCCGCGCCTTCGCCACTTCCTGGCCGCTCGCGTTCAAGACCGGCCTGCGTTTCCGCGACCAGACCCGCCGGCGCGACCAGGAGCGCAACCTCTACAGTTACGTCGGCCCCAACGGCGTGGCCGGACCGGTCGGCACGGCGAACGACGACGATCTCGGCCGCTTCTTCGACCCGGGCTACACGCACGTCGCCTTCAACTATCCGCGCGGGCTGCAGTTTTTGAAACTGCCCGAACTCCGCGACACGCTGCGGAACCAGCCGCAGCTTTTCCGGCGCACCGTCGCCACGAGCGTGCAGGACTCGATCCGCCTCGACTCGCGGGCCGAGGAGACGGTCAGCGCCGCCTATGTGCAGGGCGAGACCCGCTGGGGGCCGCTCGGCGTCGTGACCGGTGTGCGCATGGAGGACACCCGCTTCACCGGGTCCGGCTTCAAGCAGGAGCTCACGGCCGCCGAGCGCGCGCGCCGTGCCGCGTGGGCCGGCACGGTGACCGACGAGGAGCAGACACGCCGCAGCCTCGCCGAGTACGGCAACCGCACCCGGGCCGGCGGTGACTACCGCAACCTCTTCCCGAGCGTGCACCTGAAGTATTCCGCCACGCGCAACCTCATCGGCCGGCTCAGCTGGTCCACCGGCATCGGCCGGCCCAACTTCGGCCAGATCGTGCCGGATATGACGGTCAACAACGACGCCCTCACCCTCACGTCCAACAATCCCGACCTGCGGCCGCAGCGCTCGCGCAATCTCGACGCCTCGCTCGAGTACTACTTCGAGCCCGCGGGGCTCGTGTCGCTCGGCGCGTTCGACAAGCGCCTGCGCGACTTCATCTACCGCGCCGGCGTCGGCCGCGTCGATTCCACCAACAACATCTTCGGCCAGGAGTACGAGGGCTACCTGCTCACCACGGACCGCAACGGCGGCTCCGCCACCATCCGCGGCCTCGAGTTCGCCTACAGCCAGCAATTCAGCCACCTACCCGGCTTCTGGCGCGGCTTCGGCGCATTCGCCAACATGACGTGGTTGCGGACCGAGGGCGACTACGGCACGCCGGGCTCCACCCGCACCGGCGGCACGATTCCGCTCTTCACCCCGCGCACCGGCAACGTCGGCGTCTCCTACATTGCCCACGGCTGGACGGTCCGGGTGAAGGTCAACCACATGTCCGACCGCCTCGAAACCTACAACGCCGACGCCTCGCGGCGCGTGTACGACAAGGGCAGCTCGCCGGTGGACGTGAACCTCGCCTACGCGTTCAGCCGCCGCCTCAGCGTCTACGCCGACGTCATCAACGTCTTCAACGTCGGCACGAACCACCAGTACACCTACATCCGCGACCGCGCGACCCGCAACGACCTCTACACCACGGTCATCAAGTTCGGCCTGAGCGGGAGCTTCTAGACGATCGGCAGCACCGCGACGCCGCGTTCCCGCCGCCGCCCGGACCAGCGAACGCTTCGCCGCCCGCGGGTTTACCCGGCTTCCGCGCCCCCAGAATTCCGTGGACAAGGCGCGTGGGCTGCATCTCTTTCGCCGGCATGTCGCAGCAGGAAAAGAAGTACGTCACGCCCGTCTCCCTTGCGGTGGACGCGATCCTCGTCGTCGCGTTCTTCCTCTTCATCTACTCAGTGGTTTCGCCGCATGTGCCGTCGAATGACGGGCGCATGATCAAGCTCTGGGGCGGCCTCACCGCGGCGTGCATGTCCGGGGTTTTCTGGCTCAGCATCCAGATGTTCCGCGTGGTGCTGCGCGCCCAGCGCGAGGCCCGCCGGAAGTAGTCCGCGACCCGCCCGGAGCCGTTCGCATCGCGGTTGCGGTTGCGAGCCGGGCCACTCCGGTTATCATCGCCGGCATCCAAAACCACCATGGTCACCGGCGAAAAGGACCCCCGCTCCCCTCGCGTCCTCACCGCGCGACTCGGGTTTCTCCTGCCCGCGTTGCTGCTCGGCGGCTGTGCCACGACCTATGAGCTGAAGGTCGACTCCATCGCCAAGCCGCGCGCCGCGGACGCGATCTCTTACGAGATCCACAACAAGAACCCGCTCGTGGCCGACGATTCGCTCCGCTTCAAGGAAGCCGCCGGCTTCGTGAAGACCGCCCTCTCCGGACGTGGCATGTACGAGGCTCCGGCCAACACCAAGGCCGACATGATCGTCGACGTGGACTACGGCGTGGGCCCGCCGAAGGTGAAGCAGGAGATGGTTTCCGAGCCGGTCTATGTGACCATCCCGGGACAGGTGCGCACGGAGCGCATCCAGGTGGGCACCGACTCCCAGGGCAGGCCCGTTTACCAGACCATCACCGTGCAGGACCCGCCCAGCACCCAGTTCGCCGGCTTCCGCGAATACATGGTCACAGTCACAGTGTACGAGAAGTACCTCAGGATGTCCGCCCGCGAAAACAAGGAGGCCGTCGAGGGACGGCCGGCGCAGGAGATCTGGACCGTCGACGTCACCAGCGAGGGCGAGAGCCGCGACGTGCGCAAACACCTGCCCATCCTCGTGGCGGCCAGCATCGACTACGTCGGCAAGGACTCGCAGGGCCAGAAGACGATCCGCCTGAAGGACAACGCGAGTGACATCGCGTTCGTGAAAAAAGGCATGTGACGCGACGCCGCCGTTTCACGCCGCGAGGGCGTGACAGGCGCGGGCCAGCTGCTCGTCGGAGACGATTCCGCCACGGCCGAGCGACCAGAGAACCTCCGGTTCCCACAGCGCGGTGCGGAGCGGCTCCAGCAGCCGCCGCGGCAGGTCCGGATCACCGACCCGGCGGAGCACCTCGAGGGTCTGGCGGGAGGCCGGCAAGCCGAGCCACTGCAGCAGCCCGAAGATTCCGTCGCGTTCGAAGACCGCCGCGATCTCACCCCAGGCCTCGTTCTCGCCGCCGCGCAAGCCGCGGTGGGCGACGAGGAAAGCGACGAGCGCGGGGGTGCGGGTGAGCTCCGCGGCGAGCTCCGGGCAACGCGTCACCGCGAACAGCGCCGCCATCCGGCTGAAGGCGAAGCGCCCAAGGAACGCGGTGACCTCGGCGGGCACGAACTCCAAGTAACGCCGCCAGCGGGCCGGGCTTACCCCGAGCGCGGCGGACGCGAGCGCCGCCTCCCCGGGGACCGCGGGCGCCCAACGCCCCGGGGAAGATTCCACCAGGAAGGTCGCGTCGGGCCAGGCCGTGACGCGCCAGCGGGCGCCGTCATGGATCCAGGCAAGTTCGGGAGCGGAGGCCGGGGCGGCGGGCATTCGGGATTTCATGTCGTTAAGTTAGCAGCCCGGGTGGGACATTACTTGTCCCATCCTAAAAAAACGTTTTCCTACCGCGCCATGACCGCCGACGTCCGTCTCTCCCGCCCGCCCATCGAGCGCATGCTCCGCATCCACGAGGAGCTGCGCCGCGGCGCTTTCACGAATTGCACGAAGCTCGCGGAACGCCTCGAGGTCTCGCGCAAGACGATCGTGCGCGACATCGCGTTCATGCGCGACCGGCTCGACCTGCCGATCGAGTTCGACCCGCGCATCAACGCCTACCGCTACACGCACCCGGTCTCCGCGTTCCCCACAGTGCAGGTCACGGAGGGCGAGCTGCTCGCGCTGCTCGTCGCGCGCAAGGCCCTCGAGCAGTACCGCGGCACACCGTTCCACCGGCAGCTCGAGGCGTCGTTCGAGAAACTCGCGGGCGGCCTGCGCGATCGCATCACCTTCTCCCCGGCCGACGAGCTCCGCTCGGTGTCGTTCCGCAACACCGGTCTCGGACGCGCCGACCTCGCGGTCTTCAACACGCTCAGCACCGCCGTGCTGCGCCAGCTGGAGGTGGAGTTCGATTACCGCAAGGCGGGCGCGCGCCGCGGCGAACACCGTCGGGTCCGGCCCTACCACCTCGCCCACCGCGAGAACCTCTGGTACCTGATCGCGTTCGACACCGGGCGCGCCGCGCTCCGGACGTTCGCGCTGCCGCGCATCAGCGGCGCCGAGATCACCGAGGAGAAATTCGTCCGCCCCACCGACTTCTCACCGGAGGCCTTCTTCGCGAACGCGCTCGGCGTGCTCGGAGGTCCGGGCGACTTCACCGTTGTCATCCGCTTCACCGCCGCGGTCGCCGACCGCGTGCGCGAACGCGAATGGCACGAGTCCCAGCAGGTCCGCGACCTGCCCGAAGGCGGGTTGGAACTCACCCTGCGGCTCGGCGCGCTCGCGGAGGTCGAGGGCTGGGTGCTCGGCTGGGGCACAGAGGCCGAGGTCCTGCAACCCCCGGAACTGCGGAAACGGCTCGCCGCCACCTCGGCGCGCCTCGCGGGGATCTACGGCCACCGGCCCGACCGCGGGTCCGCGCAAAACCGCCCCGCGCGGAGCAAAGCCGGAACCGCGTGACGTTTCCCCGCGCGAAACGTCTATGCGACGCCGCGCGAATGTTTTGTTGCACGAACCGGCCCCCTCGCCGATTCGTTGACTCTACCCCGCCGGCATCCGGCCCAACCCACTTCCTTTTCACGTCATGCCCAAGTCCAAGAGCTACGGTGGTCTTATCTTCCTTCTGGTCGTCCTCGCCGCCGGCGGCGGTGGCGGCTGGTATTATTTCAACAAGGGATCCGACAAAAAACCGGAGTTCCAGACCGTGAAGGTCGGCCGCGGGGACATCACCCAGGTCGTAACCGCCACGGGCGACCTGCAGCCGGTCGTGGTCGTCGACATCGGCGCCCAGGTCTCGGGCCAGATCAAGGAAGTGCGCGTCGACTACAACTCGATCGTCAAGGCCGGCGACGTGCTCGCCCTGATCGACGAGGCGACCCCCACCCAGCGCCTCCGCCAAGCCGAGGCCGACCTCGAGTCCGCCAAGGCCAACAACCGCCTGCTCGCGCTCAACGTCGAACGCACCCGCGAGCTGTTCGGCAAGAAGCTGGTTTCCCAGCAGGAACTCGACAACGCCGAGGCTCAGCTCGCCCAGTCCAACGCCACTCTCCTCACCCGCAACGCGTCCGTCGAGAACGCCAAGCTCGATCTTTCCCGCTGCACCATCACCGCGCCGATCGACGGCATGGTCCTCGATCGCAAGACCGACAAGGGCCGCACGGTGAACGCCAGCATGAACGCCCCGGTCCTTTTCACCCTGGTGAACGACCTCACCAAGATGCAGATCAACGCCGCCGTGGCCGAGGCCGACGTCGGCAGCATCAGCGCCGGCCAGGAGGTGAAGTTCACCGTCGACGCCTTCCCCAACCGCACCTTCGCCGGCACCGTCCGCATGGTGCGCAACGCCGCCAGCTCCAACCAGAGCGTCGTGTCCTACGCCACGATCATCGACGTTAACAACGACGACATGAAGCTGAAGCCCGGCATGACGGCCAACGTCTCGATCATCGTCACCCAGCGCCCGGGCGTACTGCGCGTCGCCAACGGTGCGCTGCGCGTCCGCATCCCGCAGGAACTCCTCCCCAAGGCCCCCGAGGCCGCCGCCAAGGGCGGCAAAGCCGATGCCAAGGGCGGCGCAACGGCGATGACCGACGACGAGCGTCGCCGCGCCGTCTTTGAAATCATGCGCGCGGTCGGCTTCGAGCGCGGAGCTCCCCCGACCGCCGAGCAGATCGAGAAGGCGAAGACCCTCGCCAAGGAAAAGGGCATGGATCCCGACCTGGTGGCGGCTTCGCTCGCCATGCCCGGCGGCCGCAAGCGCGGCGAAGGCGGTAGCAGCGGG
>JBJTCH010000282.1:0-4740 GCA_046091745.1 Opitutaceae bacterium | reverse complement strand
GATCGTGCACTTCGTCGAGCGGCGCCACCGGCGGCAGGAACGAACCCGGGGTGGCGTTTTTGAGCTCGGCCTCAATCTCGCCCACGCGCCGCTCTGACTTGGCGAGCAGCGAGGTTTGTTTCGCCAATTGCTGACGCAGGGAGGTCTCGGTGCCGTTGTCGGCTCCGCGGCGTTTCGCGACTGTCAGCCACGCGAGCGCCTCAGCGTGGTCGCGCTTCACGCCGCGGCCGTTGGCATGCGCGGCGCCGAGATTGAAGAACGCCTCGGGCTCGCCGGCCGCGGCGGCGGCGCGGAAGTAGGCGATGGCCCGCGCCGGATCGCGGGCGGCGCCGTTTTCCCCGCGGGAAAGCAGGAACCCGAGGCGAAAGGCAGCGGGGCTGTGGCCCGCGCGGGCGGATTTCTCCAAAAGAGCGAGGGCGCGCGCGTCGTCCCGCGGAAGACCGTCACCCCGCAGCAGCAATTCCCCCAGCGCGGCCTCCGCGCGGGGGTTGCCCTTCGCCGCGGCCGCCTCGAGCTCGCGGACGTCGGACCACGTCTCGGACTTGGACCCGACCGTGGACAAAAGCTTGGGCGCGGAATCGGCGGTCCGCGTCTCGGCCGCGGACAGGTGATCAACCGGGGCAAAAAAACCCGCGAACAACGCGAGCATCAGAGCGCCGGTCTGACGGGCGGACACCGGTAAAAGGACGGTGGCGGAGCCGATGGTTGAGGCAGGCGGAGTCATGGCGAATAGCGATCGATGACCCCTATCCGACCCGACCTGAACCGAAAAGTGCCCGCCCCGCGCAGCGGAAACGTGTTGGTCGAAAAGCCGAGAAGCCCGAGCCGAAGCACAGGAGCAAACGGAGTTAACGGAGTGCCCGGGGAGTCGGGAGATCAGGCTCTGGCCCCACACTGGCCTGACTCTGGCCTCACTCGGCACAAGTCTGGCCACACAAGGTCGCGGGCTGGGAGCGACTTCGTTGCTTGGGCCGGTGGCATCCTACGGCCCATTTCTTAAATGACCCATTCTGAGGAAGTGGCCAAAAAACGGAGGGGAATGACTCAGGCGAGAGGCCGTAAGGTCGGTGAATATCGCATTCATCTTGAACGGGATGCACGCGTTTCGGCAGGCACTTAGGCAGGATGCGTCATACGGGGGTCATTTCGGGGGGCGACCCGGACCTGAGCTCTTTGAGCCCTTGGTGGTTATTGTGACCCTTTTGGGTGCAGACGGCGTCGTGGAGGTTTGGCGGTCCATGTCCCAATTGTCCCATAAATGTCCCATTTCACTGGAGTGGCCAAAGGTGGGTCTGGGAATCGCCGGAAGGACATATGTCTCACAACTGGCTCATTTCTTTCTGCTCAAAACATAGTGACTGCCCCGTTTCTCGCCGACGCGCTGGAAAACTCCTTTGCCGACGAGAACGTCCAAGTCGCGAGTCGCCGTTTTGCGGGTGGTCATGCTGATTTGTTGGTAGTCAGCATTGGTAATGCGACCGGCCGACTTGATATGAGACAGCGCCTTCAGCTGGCGCTCGTTCAGGTTCAGCCTGTCTACTACCGACGCCGTTAGCCAATCGCGCCAGACGGTGGTGAAAAACTCGCCGCCGCGTTGCGCAAAATCCGGCTCCGGCAACGCGTGGGCGACGGACTCACGGATCATCATGAGGGTGCCGGTGCCGTATTTCTCGATGTAGCGGGCAAGGAAAAGCACCTCGGCAATCCGGGGATTGTGCGCGATGGAACGGTGCGGCAGGCGAAGTCCCTCCGGGGTCAGCGGCGGGGGCAGCAGGCCGGGATTCCAAATCTCAACGCGGTCGGCAAAAACGGAGACCTGCACGGCTGCTCCCGAGGTGTAATCGCGATGCGCAATGGCGTTCACGATGGCCTCACGGATGACGTCAGGCGGGATTTCGAAGATGACGGGGGCTTGGGCGCTCAACGCCCGCGTGCCCACGCCTCGGTTGAGCACAGCTAGGGCGAAGTTCGTCGCACGGTCCACCTGCACAAAGAGCGAGCCCTGGAAAATCTGATAATACGGCGCAGGCCTCTGAATCTCGGTGCCATGAAAATGCATGCAGCGCACCTCGGCCGCTGGAGTGAAGCGTTGGGGCTGCCGTCCGAAAAGCAGCAGGGCGGCCTGCGTGGGCTGGTGGTCGCACAGCAAATTCAAATGCGTCAGCACCGTGGTAAGCGGAGCATCCACGGGCAGCGGAAACTGGCGCTCCGCCCGGGCGCGGCGGACGAAGGTGGCGACCGCCCCGGCGTCAATGTCATCGAGGGTGGCGCCGGGGGCCGGGCGGTCCTCAAATGGCCGGCTCTGGATGGTTCCGCTGGCATCCAGGAATTCCACCAAGCTGGCATAGAGCGCAGCGGTCAGTTCAGCGATGGTTTCGAACCGGCGGCGGATGAGTTGGCTACCCGCCTTGCTGATCAGGGCGCGCATCTTGGGGTGGCGCGCCTTGTCGTCCGTGCCCTTCACAAAAATCAACCGGGCCTTCCCCGCGGCGGAGGCCTGATCAAACTCCTGCTCGGTTGGCGATACCCCGGCGGCATTTTCGAAGCCGTAGTCGTTGCCGAACAGACCGCAGTAGAGGGTGCAGCGGTCAACCTCGGGCAGATACACCCGGTCGGCCCGGCGGTCGGCCGCCGCGGTGTCCTCAAACAGGAAAACCTCGAAAAATCGGCGCAGCAGCGGGTCGTTGTGCACATACTCCTTCAAGGCGCTACGCTCCGCCGCGAGTTCCTTCTGGACGGAACTGACGAAGATGAGGGATCTGGAAGCGGCGGGCATCGGCGGAGGGGATTCAGGCGATCAAGACTGGGCCGGACTCGATGCGTCCAAGCAGGGTTTTCTCCGGATCGGCCGGCCAACGCCTCACATCCGTGTCGGTGCGCGGCACGACGCTGGTGAGGTGTACAGGCCAGACCCTCGGCTCCAGCAATTCGGCGGCTTCCTTGGCGACCAATGCGAAGTGGCGCGGAAGAGCACACCGCGGCCTGCAGCTTGCCGCGGAATTTTTTGTCCGTGAAAAAGCAGCCGCCGCGTCTGACCCGACCCTGGGAAGGCGCCTGACGGGCGGTGGCGTTACTCGGCGGCTTCGCCGGTGACGGTCGCGCCGCCGGTCACGTTCACCTTCTCGAGGACGGCCTTCTGGATCTTTTCGGCGAGCTCGGGTTTTTCCCGGAGCGCGAGCTTGGCGGCGTCGCGACCTTGGCCGACGAGGTTGCCCTCGAAGGCGATCCAGGCGCCCTTTTTCTCGAGGATGCGGTGCTCGATACCGAGGTCGAGGAGCGAGCCCAGCTTCGAGATGCCCTCGTCGTACATGATGTCGAATTCGCACTCGGTGAACGGCGGCGAGACCTTGTTCTTCACCACCTTGATCTTGGTGCGGTTGCCCACGACCTTGCCCTCGGGCGTCTTGATCTGGTCCTTGCGGCGGATGTCGATGCGGACGGAGGCGAAGAATTTGAGCGCGCGGCCGCCCGAGGTCGTCTCGGGGTTACCGAACATCACGCCGATCTTCTCGCGGATCTGATTCGTGAAAATGCAGATGCAGTTGGTCTTGCTGACGACGGCGGTGAGGCGGCGCATCGCCTGGCTCATGAGGCGCGCCTGCGCGCCGACGGTGGCGTCGCCCATCTGGCCGTCGAGCTCGGCCTTGGTCGTGAGGGCGGCGACGGAGTCGAGGACGATGACGTCGATCGAGTTGGAGCGGATGAGCGTCTCCATGATGTTCAGGGCGTCCTCGCCGGAGTCGGGCTGGGAGACGAGGAGGTCGTCGAGTTTCACGCCGACGACGCGGGCGTACTTGGGGTCGAGGGCATGCTCGACGTCGATGAAGGCGGCGAGGCCGCCCCGCTTCTGGGCTTCGGCGATGACGCTCAAGCAGAAGGTGGTCTTACCGGAGGACTCCGGCCCGTAGATCTCGATGATGCGGCCCTTGGGCAGGCCGCCGACGCCGAGGGCGAGGTCCACCGCGAGGGAGCCGGTGGTGAGCGTCTCGACCTTCATCTTCTGGGCGTCGCCCAGCCGCATAATGGAGCCTTCGCCGAACTGCTTGGTGATCGAGGAGACGGCGAGCTCGATGTTCTTTTCCTTCGCGGCGTTGGCGGTGGCGAGCGCGGCGGCGGCCGGGGCGGCGGTTTTGGCGGGGGCGGGAGCGGCTTTGGACATAGGGAAAAATGGGCGGGCGGCGAAGAGGTGAGCGGTTGCCCGCGGCGGTTCAAGCCCGCCTTCACCCGGAAACGGGGTGGACGGTGAACCGGCGGACGCGGCGGACACTGCACGTGTTCATTTGAACACGTCAAGTCCCGAAACGAGCCCGGCTCCCGTCCACCACCCTCTTTTGCGGCACCGCGCCTCTCCGCGGGATTGCCTCGCGCCGCTTCGTCCCGCAGCGTCCGGCCAACCCCTGCCGCTTATGTTGACCAACACCCTGCACCGCCTGCCGCTCCGCGCGTCCGCCTGCCGCACCCTGCTCCTGCTGCTCCCGATCCTGCTCCCCGCCCTGCTCCCGGCCCAGAGCGCCGGCACCGGAGCGATCGAGGGGCGGGGGTTCGACGCCGGCCGCGGGGAGTACCTCGAGAAGGCGCTGATCTCCGTCGAGGGCACCCGGTTGGAGGTCCTCTCCGGCGAGACCGGCCAGTACCGGCTCGCCAACGTCCCCGCGGGCACCGTGCGGGTGAAGGCGTTCTTCACCGGCCTGCCGCTCCAGACGGTCACCGCCACCGTCACCGCAGGGCAGACCACCACGC
>JBJTCH010000281.1:0-5314 GCA_046091745.1 Opitutaceae bacterium | reverse complement strand
TCCTCTTCCCCGCCCGCGTCCTTGACCGGCCCGCGGGGCGGCGGCTAACTCCCGCTCCTTATGTCAGCCGAACCCGCCTCCTCCGCCGTGTCCATGGACGCCATCGTCGCGCTCGCGAAGCGCCGCGGCTTCATCTTCCAGTCGTCCGAAATCTACGGCGGGCTCAACGGCTTCTTCGACTACGGTCCGCTCGGCGTGGAGCTGAAGCGGAACATCCGCGACTGCTGGTGGAACGACATGGTGCGGCGCCGCGAGGACATCGTGGGCCTCGAGTCGTCCATCATCATGCATCCGAAAGTATGGGAGGCCTCGGGGCACGTCGCCGGTTTCACCGACCCGCTGGTCGACTGCAAGGTGAGCAAGCAGCGCTTCCGCGCCGACCAGCTGTTCTTCGCACCCGTCGTCGTCGACGGCCAGACGGTCGGCTACGTCAGCGCATTGGAGAGCGAGCGCACCACCGAGGTCCTCCAGGGGGCCGCCGAATCCTTCAAAAGAAAGAAGGCCATCCAGGGGACGCTCGCGCCCGTGCAGCCGCGCGATTTCACCGAGGCCAAGCCCGAGGAGATCGCGCTCATCCCGTCGCCCGCGACCGGTGAGCCAGGCAGCCTCACCGAGCCCCGGGCGTTCAACATGATGTTCGAGACGCACGTCGGCCCGATGCGCGACTCGGCGTCAGTCGCCTACCTGCGGCCCGAGACGGCCCAGGGCATGTTCGTCGACTTCCGCAACGTGGTGGACACCGGCCGCGTGAAGCTGCCGTTCGGCATCGCGCAGATCGGAAAGTCGTTTCGCAACGAGATCACGCCGCGCAACTTCATCTTCCGCTCGCGCGAGTTCGAGCAGATGGAGATGGAGTACTTCATCCACCCCGACGCCGACTGGCTCGCCTGCCACGAGGAATGGCTCAAGTGGTGCCGCGAGTGGCTCCTGAGCATCGGCCTGCCTGAGTCGCACCTCTCGCTACACGAGCATCCGAAGGCCAAGCTGGCGTTCTACTCGCGCCGCACGGTCGACATCATGTTCCGCTACCCGTTCGGCGTGCAGGAACTCTGGGGCATCGCCGCGCGCAGCGATTACGATCTCCAGCAGCATCAGAAATGCTCCGGCGTGCCGCAGGTCTACTTCGACGAGGCGACCAAGCAGAAGGTCGTGCCGCACGTCATCGAGCCCGCGGTGGGCGTCGACCGCATCCTCCTCGCCGTGCTCTGCGCCGGCTACGCGGAGGAGGACGTCAAGGACGACAAGGGTAACGTCGAGAAGCGCACCGTGCTGCGGCTCTCGCCGCGCATCGCCCCGGTCAAGGTCGCCGTCCTCCCGCTGCTGAAGAACAAGGAGGCCCTCGTGGCCCGCGCCCGCGAGCTCCACGCGCGCCTCAAGCGCCGCCACGCCGTTTTCTACGACGAGGCCGGCGCCATCGGCCGCCGCTACCGCCGCCAGGACGAGATCGGCACGCCGTGGTGCGTCACCATCGACTTCGACACCATCGAGAAGGACGGCACGTTCACCCTGCGCGACCGCGACTCGATGCAGCAACGCCGCGTCACCGAGGCCGAGCTCATCGCCCTGCTCGACGAGAAGGTGTACTGAGACCGCGCGCCTTCCGGCGTGCCGAAGGAACTTCCCTTGGCCAAGAAATCGAAGACGCTGCCGGTTCCTGACAACCGGAAGCCCGAAGCGCTGAGAAACCTCGCCGCGTGGTTGGACCGGTATCCGCTGAAGTTCCGTCTCCAAGGTAAGGATCTGCACCTGAACCACCAGGTCCTCGAGCTCGACGGTTCCGTCGACCACCTGGTCCAGGGGCTGGTTCGCGACCGGGACGAGGACTTCGAGGTCGCCCTCTTTTGCACGCAAGGTCGGTGGTCATCCGATTGCTACTGCGAGGACATGCCCGAATGCGCGCACTCCGCCGCACTCGCGCTGGCCTGGCTGGCCAAACACGTGGGAGCCTTGGCCGAGGATCCCGTGGAACCGCGGGAGAGGCCCCGCCCGTTCGCCCAAGTCCACGGCCCGATCGTGGCGGAGAAACTCGGGCGGCCGCTGCGGGCCGAGGAGACCAAGGCGCTCACCAATCTCGAGCGGCTTCACCAGGAAGTCCTCCGCTGCCACGGCCGGCTCATCCAGTCCTCGCTCCACTTCTGCGGCTTCGGCTGGTTCACCGACAAACCCGCCTCCCACTGGGAAATGGCCCTCGAAGGCTGGTGGAACCCCGACCAGCCGCCGGCCACACCGCTGGATCTCTGGCAGTACCTCGCCTACGATCTGGAACGGCGCGGGGCGACGATCCCGGAAGTCTACCGTCCGCTCACCGACACCGGCGCGGTGCGGGCGAGGCTGGAGGCGCGACTCCTGGAGGAATCATTGAACCGCTGGAAACTGACCCTCCAGCAAGCCCTGCAACCCCCGGGATCCGGCTACCAGGATCCCGATGCCGCACCCCTCGATGGCGTGACCGGCCTGCGGGTCATCCTGCAACCGGACGGGCGGATGAAGCTCCAAACCCGGCGGAACGCCGAGGCCCCGTGGAAGCAGCCGACCGGAAATTTCCTCCGCAATCTGCCCGGGACACGGCTGTCGGATCTGCGGCATCTCAGCCCCGCCGAAGCCGCGCTGGCCCGCACCCTGGTTTTGGCGTTTCAGCGTCGCGCCCGGATGACGACCAAGGATCCGCTGCCGGTCGAAATCGTGGAGGAGTTACTTGCCGATCCGGACACGCACCCCGCCCTCGTTTTGCCCGATGAGCGCCCGTTCACGATCGAGGAAGGGCAACTGACGGCGGCCGCGCTGCCGGAGGATGGCAGTGCCTCCGTTTTCCGCCTCCAGCTGGTTTTGCCCGACGGCCGGATCGCCGTAAACGCGCGCCACCTCGGCGGCAAGGATCCGGCGCTCTACCTGTATGAGTCCCGCGTCTGGCGGGGGCCCCGCCCCTTGCCGGTGGGGCTGATGCCCGTCCAAGCCCTCGAGACTCCGGCGATCGTGCAGCAGCTGCGCCAACTCAAGGTCACACTGCCCGAGAACATCCAGAGTAACCTCCGGCGCGTCGCCATGCGGCCGGAGTTGGAGTGTTCCATCGAGGCCGGGCCTTTCGACGACGAGCGATCCCATCTGCATGTGTCGCTGCTGGCCGTCGCGGACGACCCGCCCTGCGCGCAGCAGTGGCGGGGCTACTCCGGCTGGCAATGGGACGGGGAGCGCACCCCGCCCGCCCGCCGCGCCGGGGACCCGATGCTGGAGTTCGATCTCTCGGCGGCTAACCAAGTCGGCGCCACATTTGGCGGCTTCCGGCTTTATTGGAACGACTGGAACGGCACGTGGGGCCGGCCGGCCGGCCGAAACTTCGCGGAGGAATTCTCGGCCTGGGTCGCGGCGCTGCCGAAGGATGTGACGGTGCGGGCCTCGCCGGAACTCGCCGGCTTCTTCGAGGGGCCGGTGCGCGCCACGATCGATTTCTCCGCCACCCCGGTCGAGGGAGGGCGCGATTGGTTCGACCTCACGGTCGCGTACCGCGTCGAGGACGCGACGCTCACGCCCTCGGAGATCGCACTGCACCTCAAGGCGCGCGGCAAGTGGGTACGCCTGCCGAAAAAAGGCTGGAAGCGCCTCGAGGTCGCCGCGCCGGAGGCGGAGGGCGCCACGTCCGCCACGCTGGACTGCCTCGGGCTGACCGCCGAAGAAGTCGTTGAATCAGGCAACGCGGCCACCCATCGCGTGCACGCACTGCAGCTTGCGGCCGAGTCGGCGGCCCTGGAGAGCCGCGACGCCCGCCTCGCCGCCGAGCTGCGGGGCCGGCTCTCCGAGATCACCGCGCGTCCCGCGCCTCCGCCCCCGAAGGGACTCTCCGCGACGCTGCGTCCGTACCAGATCGAAGGATACCATTTTCTCGCGCACCTCTCGGACCAGGGCTTCGGCGGCGTGCTCGCCGACGACATGGGGCTCGGCAAGACCGTGCAGACCCTCGCGTGGCTGCTGCGGTTGGCGGACGGGGCCGCCGCCGGCGCCTTCCGCGCGCTCGTGGTGTGCCCGAAGAGCGTGACGCACGGCTGGCTGGCCGAGACGGCCCGCTTCGCCCCGGGCCTGCGGGCGGCGGCGTTCGACCCGGCCTCAGCCGCCCCGGACGGCAAGGCGCCGGAATGCGAGCTCTTGGTCACGAACTACACCCAGCTCCGCCTGCACGCGGGCTGGTTCAAGGCGAAAGCCTGGGACGTCGTCGTGCTCGACGAGGGCCAGTTCATCAAGAACCCCACGAGCCAGGTGGCGGCGGCCGCGCGGGCGCTGGCGTCGCGGCACCGGCTGGTGCTCACCGGCACGCCGGTCGAGAACCGCCTGAGCGACCTGTGGAGCCTGTTCGCGTTCGCGCAGCCCGGACTCCTCGGATCCCAGTCCTCCTTCCGCCGCCAGTTCAACGAGCGCGACCCCTCCGCGCTGGGGCGGCTGCACCGCCGCGTGCGCCATTTTCTCCTGCGCCGCACCAAGGCCCAGGCCGCGCCCGACCTGCCTCCGCGCACCGAGCATGAGCTTGTCGTCGATCTCGAGCCGGCGCAGCGCAAGCTCTACGACGCCGAGTTGAAACGCGCCCGCGCCCAGCTCCTCGGAATCGAGACCGACCGTGCGCTCGACCGCGTGCGCTTCAACATCCTCGCGAGCCTGCTGCGGCTGCGCCAGATCTGCTGCCACCCCGCGCTCGTCGATCCCGCCCACGCCGACCTGCCGAGCGCGAAACTCGACGCGCTCATCGAGCAACTGGAGGAGCTGCGCGAGGAGGGCCATCAGGTCCTCGTGTTCAGCCAGTTCGTCGGGATGCTCGAGCTCATCCGCGCCCGCCTCGAGCAGGCCGGTATCGGGCACCTCATGCTCACCGGCGCCACCGAAGACCGTCAGCGGCTCGTCGAGCAATTCCAGACGGACAGTTCCCGCACTGTCTTCCTGCTCTCGCTCAAAGCCGCCGGCTTCGGACTCAACCTCACCGCAGCGAGCTACGCCGTCCTCTACGACCCGTGGTGGAACCCCGCCGTCGAGGCGCAGGCCATCGACCGCACCCACCGCATCGGCCAGACCAAGCCCGTGTTCGCCTACCGTCTGCTCGCCGCCGACACCATCGAGCAGAAGATCCGCGCCCTCCAGCAGGAGAAGGCCGCCCTCGCCGCCGCCGTCGTGCAGGAGGAGTCGCTCGCCAGCGTCCTCGACCTCGACAGCCTCCGCCGGATCCTCGCGTAGGGGTGGCCGGCGCGGAGCGGACTTGCGGATAAAGGCACCGTGGATCGATTGGGCCTACCGTGCGCGACCGGTCCGAAAACCCCAACGCTTTGCCCTCCCTCCC
>JBJTCH010000280.1:0-7122 GCA_046091745.1 Opitutaceae bacterium | reverse complement strand
GGCGGCCATCCTTTCGGTGGCGACCCGGAGTGTCCGGGCCGGCTTCGTGAGCCGCGCCACGAGAAAGACCACGAACAGCGCGGCCACGACGAGATTGACCGCATTCCTGACGATTGATTCCCCCACGAATTCCCGTGACGTGGAGATATATTCCTGCGCGGGTATCAGTAGGGCGACCGAAGGTGCCTCAGCGCTCGCCTCCAAGCGCTGGGGATGGCGCGCCACGAAGTAGCTGGTCTCCCGTAATTCCAGGATGATCGGCGCGGTTTTGGCGGGCGAATCTCGATGGGATGCGAAGTGGTTTGCCAGCTCCTCGTCGGCCGGCGGCAGCTCCGGGCTGGCGCGAATGCTGCGCTAGCGGCTCAGGATGGCCACTTCCGCCCCGGTGATCTCCCGCAGCAGATTCATCGTCTGGCCGCTGATCTCGGAGCCCATGGTCAGAGCCCCGGTGAGAACGCCATCGATCACCACCGGCACGGAAACGCACGCCAGCGGATGGTCCGACCAGATTCTCCATCCGGCCTCCGCGCCGCCGGAAAGCGCCGCCGTCACGAGGGGACCGGTGATGGCGGGAAAATCGCCGGCGGGAAGTTCCGGCGGGCGCGTGACGGTGGCGAGCAGGGTGCCGTCCGGCCGGGTGAACGTGGCGACGGTCACGCGCTGCTCGACGAGCATCTCACGCAGTTGCGCCGCCAGCGTGGGGCCGTCCCCGAGCTTGATCACCGCGCGAAAACGCGGCTCCCGGATGAATTGCTGCAGCGACTGGCGCGCCTCCTCCTGCAGCATCACGTGGGCCGCGCGCAAGGCGGCCGCGCTTTCGGTCATCTTCGCGCGGCCGTGGATAGCGATGATCTTCGAGGTGAAGCGGTTGTCCGAAAGGACCTCCACCCCGACCTGCACGAGCATCAAGGCCAGCACGGCGGCAGCGAGCTTGCTGCCGATGCCCCAGCCGTTGCCCGCGTTGGTCTTCATCGCGGTGTGCCGGCCGGTTCCTGAGCCCCTCCCGGCCCCAGGACGAAATCAAGGCGAACGGCTCCGGTTGCCGGCACGGTTACCTTGCGCCGGACGCCCGGCAGGCGCTCATGCCACGCGCGGACCGTGTATTCCCCGGCGGGAAGTCCTTTGATGGCGTAGTTTCCCTGCTCGTCGGACTTGGCGAAGAAAGGGTTTTCCAAGACCAGCACCACGGCACTCATCTGGGTGTGGATCGAGCAGAGGACGTCGACCCGGCCCGCCCGGTTGAAGGTCACCCGCCGTTTCTCCGGATTCTTGTAGAGCCCGAGGTCGAACTCCTTCGTCTCGGAAATGGAGAAGACGTTGTGGAAAATATCGTCGTCGTTGGGCCACTCAACCGTCGTGCCCACCATGACCGGCAGGATGCGCGGCGAAAAAACCGCGCCCTTCTGTGTCACCACCGCGGGGATCGTCGCTCCGGGGACGCCGGCGGGCGGCGGACCCTCGATGCTGACGACGAAATCCCGGAGGGTCTCGTACTCGACGCGTTCCACGAACTTGAACTTGCGACTCGCGTACTTGTCGCCGCCGCCGCCGGACTCCTCCTTGCCCCGGGCGGCCACGGTGCCGGCGATATCACCGGCCGTCGCCTGCGCCGCGAAAACCGCGAGGGGGATCAGGGCGAGAAACAGTTTCCAATGGTTCATCTTCAGAATTTGAACGCGGCCTCGGTGGCCACCTGGTTCTCACCGTCGCGGCGGGCACCACCGAGCCAACGGCCGCGGTTGAGGGAATATTCGCCCTTCAGGAGCAGGTGAGGTGTGAGTTGGTAACCTCCGCCCAAGCTCAGCCGCCACAGGAACTCGGTCGGGCGAGGCGAGGGACTTAAACCGTCGCCGGGGAGATTAAACCCGCGGTCGGAGTCGGCGAGGCTGAAGCGGGCGCCGAAGTGGAGTTGCCGTGACATCCTGGCTACGCCTTCGACGCTCGCGTAGGTGGCGGAGGTCGCGAAGCGCCGCGTGGGATCGTTGTCGCGGTAGCGGATGCGGCCGGCGCTCGCCGCGAGGTGCCCGGAGCGGAAGGTCTTCCGTAGGTCGCCCCCGATGCCGTCGGCCCAGAAGTTGGTGGCGACGGAACCGGTGCGGCGCCGGATCCAGTCGTTGCCGAACCAGAGCTCGGCGCGGGTGTCGCTTGTCTGGAAAATCCGTCCGGTCCGGATGCCACTGAGCGAGAAGTGCAGTCCGGGCGTGGGATCAAAGCCGACGCGCAGGGTGACCGCCTTGCTCGACGCGAAATCGAAGGCGAAGTTCGTGCCCCCGTTTTGCGCCGCTAGAACATACTGGACTCCGCCGATGGTACCGAAGGCTTCGATTCCCTCGTCGATTCCCCAAAAGTCAGCCACCGAGTGCGAGATCAGCGGGTTGTCGATCACGTCCCGCTGCGCGTACTCCTCGCCGAAAGGAATGTCGACCCTCCCCAAACGAAGGGTCATTTGCCCATCCCGTCCCCACAAGCGCGACACCCCCTCGAGCTCGAGGTAAAGCTCCCCGGAGCGCAGGGAGCCGCTCGTGCTGTCTCGCGTGAAAACATCAACCTCGGTGAAAAAGTAGGAGCTGCCGCCGAGCGGCGCCTCGAGAAACAACTTCAACTCGTCGGGCCGGAAGACATCGCGGGAGAAGTAGGCGTTACGTTGGCCGCCGAAATACGCCACGGCGCCTTCGCCCGAGAGTTGGATTTTCCCGAGCTTCTGGGAGATCGGAATGGGCGGCGCGGCCGGCTTCTCGGCTGCGGGCGCAGGAGCCGCGGCCACCGGGGCGGACGGGCGGCTTTCCGTCGCGGTGCCCGCGGGTTTTTCGCCGCGGAGCTCCGAGTAGCGGCGGGCGAACTCCTCGATCATCGTCTGCTGCCGCTCGACCTGGGCCTTGAGCGCCGCGTTCTGTCCGCGCAGCGCGCGCAACTCCGCCTCGAGCGAGTCGAGATCTGCCGCCCTGCTGGGAAACGGGCCGAGAATTAGGCTGAAAGCGGCAAGGCTCAGCGTGAAGCGTAGGGTACGCGGCATGGCGAGGGAATCGAAGAGGGAGGGTGAGGCCAGACCATGCCTCGGACGCGAGACGGGTTCAGATTAGCTCCGAGAGCAAGTCATTTGGATTTCCGGGAATCGCGGTCCAGCGCCCGGGGGCGGTTCGCTGGTCCGGGTTTCGGCGCCGGCAACTGCGCGAGCTGGGCGACCGCTTCCTTGATGAGCCCGGCGCGCGCGGGATCCGCGGCGACGTTGCGGTATTCGTCCGGGTCGTCGGCGTGCCAGTAAAACTCACGTCCCGCGCGACCGCCGTCCCATTCCGTGTAACGCCAGGTCGCGCCGATGACGGTGCGGCCCGCGATGTCGCGGTTGGCGGCGACGTCGTAGTGATAGACGAAGCTGTGGGCGTGTCGCGCGGCCGCCCCGGCGCTGAAGGTGGGTCGCAGGGAACGACCTTCGAGTCCACCGGGCGCGCGCAGGCCCGCCAGATCCGCCACCGAGGGATAACCGTCGAGCAATTCGACCGGCGAGGCGATCGCCACCCCGGCCGGCACGCCCGGTCCCGCCATGATCAGGGGCACCTGCGTGGAGGCGCGGAAGGCGCTCAGTTTCGCCCAGAGGCCGCCGTGGTCGCCGAGGTGAAAGCCGTGGTCGCTGAAGAACACGATCAACGTGTTCCGGGTGAGGTCACGGCGATCCAGTTCGTCGAGCACCAGCCCGAGTTGGTGATCGATGAACGAGATGCAGGCGTGGTACGCGCGGATGGCGCCGGCCCGCGATTCCGGCGGCCCGAATCCGGAAAGCTCCGTCTGCAACGCGATCGGCGGAATGTCGCGCATGGGTGGCTCGGCCGGCGGCGCGATGCCGGTTTCCGGATACAGGTCGAAGAAACGTTTCGGCGCGGTCCAGGGCAGGTGGGGCTTGTGGAAGCCGAGCGCGAGGAAGAAGGGCGTTCGGGCGGCCGACTTCTCGGCGATGAGGCGGCGGATGGTCGCGGTGTTGATGCCGTCGCGCGTGCGGCTGCCGTCGCTTTCCAGCACCTGCCAGCCGGGGCGGCCGTCACCATCCCCGCCGCCGCGACCGTACCGCGCGGCGATGGCGGCCTTCTCACCTTCGTCCTGCGTGGCCTCGTCCTCGTAGAAATCCCAGGAGGCGCGATCGTTCACCTTGGCGCTGTGGAAAACCTTGCCGGCCCCGGCGGTGAAGTAGCCGTTTTGCCGGAACAGCTGCGGCAGCATCACGGCGTCGGGCAACGCGGTGCGCGCCGGTGTGCCGAGGATGTAGACGCCGGTCGTCTCCGGCCGGCGCCCGCTGAGGAACGAGACGCGGCTCGGGTTGCACAGGGTGTACTGGGCGTGCGCCGAGTCGAAGCGCGCGCCGCGGGCCGCGAGTCGGTCGATGTTGGGTGATTTGACCGTGCGGTTGCCGTACGCGCCGAGCGTCAGGTTGAGGTCGTCGACGACGACGAGGAGGACGTTCGGCCGGTCCGCCGGGGCGGGGGCGGACAACCCGGCGGCGGTTGTCCCAAGCAGGGCGATCAATCCGAAGAGCCGTCGGCGCACGGGATCAGTCCTCCTCGTTGGCGGCCTTGCGTTTTCCCTTGCCGCGCGCCTTCGGGGCGGGCGCCTCCTCGGGGTCGGCGATTTCCGCCCCGGTGATGCTCGCGAGCTGGCGCGGGACGTAGGAGTCGTAACGGTTGTCGGGCGACGGTCCCTTGGGGCTCAACGTCGCGACGTACGCCTTGAGTGAAGCCGCCTTGGGGCCGAGCGCCTCGATCGCGTTGAGCGCCGCCATCGCGATAAAGACGCCGTGCTTCTCCACGGACGCGTATTCCTTGAGGACCGCCAGCGCGGGAGTCGCGTCGGATTCGGTGCCGTGCGCGGTGAGCGCCTCCGCGGCCACGATGCGCACGAGCGGGGAGGGATCGCTCAATGAAGCGCGCAGCCCCGCGGCGCCGGCCTTCACGCCAGCCGGTCCCCGCATGAGCAGGCCCAGCGCGGCCCAGTGGCGCACCGCGCTGTCGGTGTCGGTCAGGCGGCGCTGCAGCTCGGGCAGCGCGGCGGGATCGAGGCCGGAGGCGACTTCCGCGGTGTCGAGGATGCGTTCGAACGGGTATTTCGCCGGGTCCCGCGCCAGATCGTAGGGCGCCACGCCCGGGGCGCGGCTGTGCATCTCGCCCTCGGGCAGGAACGCGACATCGCGGATCGCCGCGGCGTGCGCGCGCAGGGCGGAGCGGAATTTCTCGAGTGTCACGCGATGGGCCGCGGAGCCCGCGAGGTTGTTCACCTCGTCCGGATCACTTTGCAGATCGTAGAGCTCCTCGGGCGCCTTCGGCACCTGCCAGAAGAGCGACTGCGCCGGCGTCGCCTGGCCGGCGTCGAACGCCGCCCGCCACACGCGCGTGGTGGGAGTCTGGAACTGGTAGTTCACGCGCTGGCCCTGCGAGACGTGCGGGTGGAAATTGCGCAGGTAGACGAAGCGGCCGTCGGTCACGCTGCGCACGCAGTCGACGCGTTCGTCCATGCGGCCGCGCGCGCCATGCAGATACGGCCGGGGTTCGGTCTGGAACTTTCCCGCGACGGCGGGGCCTGGCAGTTCCGGGGGCGGCCGCACTCCCGCGAGGCTGAGGAGCGTCGGCGCGAGATCGACGAAGCTCACGAGGCGGTCGGACTTCCCGCCGGGCGTGTACTCCTTCGGCGCGAGGTGACGCCATTTCTGCGGGAAATAGACCACCATCGGCACGCGCAGGCCGGAGTCGGAGGGCCAGCGCTTGCTGCGCGGCATGCCGCTGCCGTGGTCGCCGTAGTAGAAGACAATCGTGTCTTCGGCGAGGCCGGCGGCCGCGAGTTCGCGGAGGCGCGCGCCGGCGTCGGCGTCGGCCTCGCTCACCTTGTCGTAGTATTGCGCCCAGTCCTGGCGCACCTCCGGGGTGTCGAGATGGTAGGCGGGCACGCGGATCTTCGCCGGATCGGTGATCGCCTGATGCGGCCGGGTGCGGATCTGGCTCTCGTGGCTCTTGGTCGAGTTGAAGACAGCGAAGAACGGCTGGCCGGCGGGGCGGTTCTTCCAGTGGGCCTGGGCGGACGACTCGTTCCAAAGGCCGGCGGGCGCGCGGAGGTTGTAGTCGGTCGTGCTGTTGTTGGTGACGTAGTAGCCGGCCTCGCGGAGGTGCTGCGGGTAGAGCTTCTGCCCGGCGGGTGCGGGTACCATCGACCGCATGTGGAGCCCGCCGCTGCTCTGGGAATACAAGCCGGAGATGATCGCGGTGCGGGCCGGCGCGCACACGGGGTGGTTGGACCACGCGTGGCGGAAGACCATTCCCTTCGCGGCGAGGGCGTCTACGTTGGGCGTGCGCGCGAGGGTGTCGCCATAGCAGCCCATGTGCTGACCATGATCCTCGCTCGTGAGCCAGAGGATGTTGGGGAGATCGGCGGCGCGCGCCGCGGCCGTGAGGACAAACGCGGCGGCGAGCAGGAGTCGGATGGTGAGGTTCATCGGGGTGTAAAGTTGGCGGGTTGCCGCGGGGCGAGACGGCGGGAAGCGTGGGGAGGTTGCGGCCGGTGCACCGAGAACGCGTGGGAACGGCAATCGGTTCAGCCGCTGGCCCAGGCGGCGGGGTTCTGGCGGTCGGCGCGAAGGACGCCGATCACGGGGAGGTTCCGGTAGCGCTCCGCGAAATCGAGGCCGTAGCCCACGACGAATTTGTCCGGGATCTCGAAGCCGACGAAGTCCGCCTCGATCGGCACCTCGCGCCGGGCCTTCTTGTCGAGCAGCACGCACGTGCGGAGGCTGGCTGGCCGCAGCGCGCGGATGAGTTCGGTCACGAGCTTCAGCGTCTTGCCGGTGTCGAGGATGTCGTCGATCACGAGCACGTGGCGGCCGCGGATGTCGAGAGTGAGGCTGCTGATGAGCTGCGGGGTGCCGATGGACTTGGTTTGCGCGCCGTAGCTGCTGACGCGCACGCAGTCGAGGCGCACGGGGTTATCGATCTCCCGCATGAGGTCGGCGGTGAACATGACCGCCCCGTTGATGAGCGAGATCAGTGTGAACTCGCCGTCGCCGTAGGCGGCCTTGATCTCGCGGGCGATGGAGCGCACGCGGCGCTTGATCTGCGCCTCGGAGAGCAGGACTTCGGCGAGGTCGGGGTG
>JBJTCH010000279.1:0-2779 GCA_046091745.1 Opitutaceae bacterium | reverse complement strand
CGCCACCGCGCGCGCGATCAGCGAGCATCTCCTCCCCCGCGCACGCGCCTACCACGAGCTGTGGGTCGGCGAGGAACTCGTCGGCGGCGGCGAACCGGAATCGGAACCGATCTACGGCGCCACCTACCTGCCGCGGAAATTCAAGATCGGCATCGCGGTGCCGCCGAGCAACGACGTCGATGTCTTCTCGCAGGACCTCGGCTACATCGCCGTCACCGACGCCGCGGGGCGCCTCGCCGGCTTCACTGTCACGGTGGGCGGCGGCCTCGGCATGTCCCACAACCAGATCGAAACCTACCCGCGGATCGGCGACGTGCTCGGCTTTTGCACACCCGATCAGGCGGTCGCGGTGGCCGAGCAGGTCGTGACCGTCCAGCGTGATTTCGGTGACCGCACCGATCGCAAGCACGCCCGGCTCAAGTACACGATCGCCGACCGCGGGCTGGCCTGGTTCCGCGGCGAAGTGGAACGGCGCCTCGGCTTCACCCTCGGTGAGCCCCGCGCGTTCACTTTCACCTCCAACGGAGACCGCTACGGCTGGACGGAGAGCCACGACGGCCGCTCCCACTTCACGCTCTTCATCCAAAGCGGCCGCGTGAAGGACGAACCGGGCTACCCGCTGCGCTCCGCCCTCCGCGAGATCGCCCTCGTGCATCAGGGCGACTTTCGGCTCACCGCGAACCAGAATCTCATCATCGCGAACGTCTCACCCGCGAATCGTCCGCGCATCGAGGCGCTCCTTCGCCGTCACCGGCTCGACTCCGCCAACGCAGCCTCCGGCCTTAAGCTCAACGCCCTATCCTGCGTCGCGCTGCCGACCTGCGGCCTCGCCCTCGCCGAAAGCGAACGCTACCTGCCGGAAATCGTCGCGGAATTGGAGCGCGAGTTCGCCGAGGTCGGCCTCGCACGGGACGCCGTCACGCTCCGCGTCACGGGCTGCCCCAACGGCTGCGGCCGTCCTTTTCTCTCCGAGATCGGCCTCGTCGGAAAATCCCCCGGCAAGTACAACCTCTACCTCGGCGCGGCGTTCGACGGCTCACGGCTCAACACCCTCTACCGCGCCAACGTGGTCGACTCCGAGATTGCCGGACTACTCCGTCCGATCGTCCACCGCTACGCCACCGAGCGAAATCCCGGCGAGCACTTCGGGGATTTCACCGTGCGCGCGGGCTACGTGAAACCCACGGGAACGCCCCGGGATTTCCACGAGGCGAAAGCCTCGGCCTGAGCCGGGGCTCCAGGACTTAAACCGATCCGGAAAAAAAGAGGGCGGACCGCCTACCCCTAAGCGGTCCGCCCATTGCTTTCTTACTTACCCCAATTCTCCACCGCTAAGCGGAGGAGAAAGTCTGTGTGAGATGAGTAACCACAGGCGGCGGAAAGTTCCAGTGGCTCACCCACTTTTCTGGCGATTTTTCGGGCGGCATAGGCGACCGCAGCGGGAAAAAGGGCGAAAAGATAATCTGAACGACGCAGCCGCGGCATCAGCCGCGGCTACATCGGATATAGTGCAAACAAATCTTTAGCAGTTACTTAAGAAAAAAAGCTCACTCCGCTTTCCCCATCCTGACGCTTCGACTTCGGCTTCGAACGCGGCTCCGTCCAGAGGCGCAGAAGCAACTCGGCCAGATTTCGCATGCTGGTGCGACTCAGGCCCTCGTGCACCGCCACCTGTTTAAAGGGAGCGGCGACCGCGCTCCGCTCCAGATAGTAGCGCCACAGGTCCGCCTCCAGTCGGAGCGAAGCGGCATGCTCATCCGGAAATTCCCGCAAAGCCGACCGCACTTTTTCCTGCCAATGCTGTCGTTCCTCCCGCTGGGCTTGCAGGTAGTCGAAGAGGCGTTGCTCGCAACGGTTCAGGCTCACGCCGCCACCGTGCGGCGGGCTGCCTCCGAAACAACCGCAAAACCGGCACAGGCCGGCGTTGCGTCGGCCCGTCTTAGGCGCCTAGTTTTCCCGAACACACCAACCACCAACACCACCTCCCACCATGTGGCAGAAATTCACTGAACAACTCCCGGCCGTCTTGCTCACCGCGCTGCTGGTGATCGGCGGAGCCTTCTGGCTCCACCAACAAACCGTCACGCAGATGGCCGCCCGACAGCAGACAGAGCTCGCCCCGTTGCGCGAGGCCAACGACGCGCTCAAGGCCGCCTCCGAGGAGAACCGCAAGCAGATCGAGTCCACCAACAAGCTGCTGCGCGACGCCATCGCCAAGCGCGAGGCGGACATGTTCCGCACCGACGAGGAGCTCCAGAAACTGAACACCGAACGCATGAACGCCCTCGCCGAGGCCATCGCGAAGAAGGTCATGCCGTTCAACCCGCTCCCGAAGTCCGCCGAAGAAGCCGAGCGCCAGCAGACCGAACAGGTCGACAAGGTCTCCGGCCGCATGGCCGAGCGCATCCAGCCCATCCTCGCCGAGATGGCCCGCGATCAAAACCTCACCCGCGAATCCATCACCCAGTACAGCCAGCGCATCTCGGACCAGATCGGAAACGTGCTCACCGCGGAGCTCGCGAAGAACCAGCAGCTCAACAACAATCTCCAGCAGACCCAGGCGGTCGCGCAGGATGCCCTCAAACTCTCCCACGAGATCACCGCGCTCTACTTGAGCTCCTTCAAGGATCAGGGCCTGATCACCCGCCTGCTCTCCCTGCCCGCGAATGTGGTCAAGGATGCCGCGAGCCTGAGCATTGTGACGAGTTCCGACCGCAAGAAGGTCGAGGAACAGCTCGTCGCGAAAATGGCCGAGATCGACAAGCGCCTGCAGCAGATC
>JBJTCH010000278.1:0-10277 GCA_046091745.1 Opitutaceae bacterium | reverse complement strand
TTGGTTGCGGCTCCGCCGCGCTAGGTCCATCCGTGGTTGCACCCTCGCGGAGCTGTTCGGCAACGCGTCACGATCCCACCGCCCGAACGGCGCCGCCGCGGCGCTTATTTTTTGGAGCGGCGCGACTTCGACGCGGGCGCGGCCGGACGCGGGACTGGCGCGGAAGCCACGGGTTTCGGGGCTGGCATCAGCGGCGCAGGGTCGCCGTCGTTGAGCACCGGGTCACCGACGGGCGCCGGCAATTCCGGCGGGACCATGCGCAACGGGAGCATGAGCGTTCCGTTTTCCCGGTAGCAGCGGAGCATCGCGATCACCGCGCTGTGGGCGAGGGTCGCCGCGGCGACGCCCACCCCGTCGGCCAACCGGTCCAGCTCAGCGGACTGAGCGTCATCGAGACGCACCATGACGGCGTTGGTTCGTTTCATGGTGAGCCATGAAAACACCCGCTTACCCCAAGTAACTGACCGGCGGAGTGATCCTGAGTTAGCCCTGCTAACTCGCGTCCCGGGGCTCCCGGCACCCGGTCATTTCAGGTGGCGGTCAAACCAATCCGCAAACTGGTACACGTCCCAGGGCATGGTGAGCCAACCGTGCTTCCCGCCGCCGTGCACGCGGAGGACGACGTCCCGCCCCGCCTTCCGGGCGGCGTCGCGAAACCATTCCGACTGCTCCAGCGGCGTGAGCGTGTCCGCGTCGCCATGATGGATGAGCACCGGCGGCATCGCGGCGGAAACGTGGTAGATCGGCGACACGTCGCGGCCGATCACTTTCCAGCGGGCCATCTCCTTGGCCTCCGGCCCGAAGGCCTTCACGAAGCTCTTCGGCGGACCGCCATCGCCGGGGTTTTCCGTGGATGTGCCCAGATTCAGGAGATCCGTGACCGGGAAGAAAATCGCCACCGCCTGCACCGCGCTGCTCATGCGCTCCACCGGATCCGGCGCCTCAAGCCGGCCGGCGTCGCCCGTGGTCGCGAGCATCAGACTGAGGTGCCCGCCCGAACTCCCGCCCGTGACCCCCAGCCGCGCGGGATCGACCCCATGGCGATCCGCCGTGTGGCGAATGAATCGGACCGCCCGCTTCAGATCGACGACGATCTCCGGCACCGAGGCCTGCGGCTGCGAGATGTGGCATACCGCGAACACCGTGTAGCCGCGTCGCAGCAGCGGCGCCGCGATCCACTCGGCGAACTCACCCGGTCGCTTCGACCGCCAACTGCCGCTCACCAGCACGATCACCCCGCGGCCGTTGGGCGACGGCGCGCGCAGCACATCCATCGTCAGCGGCTGACCGTTCCGTTCCCCGTAAACCACCCCGTTGATCCGCTCGACCCCGGGATGCAGGTACCACCACCCCGCCCCGAACAGCAGCGCCGCCACCGCCAGCAGGGCGCCGGTCCCCACCAGCGCGCGCTTCAGGTGTCGTTTCCCGCTCAGGCCGCGAACCAGGGGGCAACGCCCCTGCGCCTCCCCGAGGTCGCCCGGTCTCCCGCCACGCCGCCCACCCTCGCGAATCCGTGCCTATCCGTATTCATCCGCGGTTACACCCTTCGCCGCCGTACGGTTCTTTCATCACGCGCAACTACATCCGGAACGCGATGATCGTTCCCGCCACACCGACGATCTCCGCGAAGCGGCCCGCGCGGATCTCCTCGAAAATCGCCCGCGTCACGCCCTCCGCCCGGCTGCCGAAGTCGTGGAAGGCCATCACTCCACCCCGGCGCGCAAACGGCGCCCAGGCCGCGATGTCCGCCTTGCACGCCTCGTACGAGTGGTCGCCGTCGATGAAGATGAGATCGATGGTGCCGTGGCGTGCGGCCATCGCGCGCGCCGCCGCGATGGAGTCGTTCACCACCGGCTCGGCGCGCGCCGACAAACCCAGCGCGGCGAAGTTCGCGCGAAAGATCTCCAGCGTGCTGTCGGCCCCGAGGCGCCGGAAATGCCGGTTGTACCAGGCGGCATCCTCGCCGCACGTGGACAACCCCTGGAAATTATCCACCGCGTGAACCTTCGCGCCCTCCCCTTTCAGCCCCGCCGCGATAAAACAGGTCGAGGCGCCCATCCAGGAGCCGACCTCGACGACCTGCGCCCCGGCCGGGGCGTCGCACGCGAGTTGGAAAAGAAAACCGCGCTCGGGGAAGCTCCCCATGTCGTCCTGCTTGAAGTGCCGCGCGACGCGCCGGAATTCGTCCCAGCCGAGATCGGGCCGCCGCTTGCGCGCGCCGCGCAGGTAACGCCCGCACTTCTGCGCGAAACGCACGTCGCGCACGAGGGGCCAGTGTTTGAACGCCATGCGGTCTCGGTGCCCGAAGACCCCCGCGCGCGCAGCAAAAAACCGCCGCGGCGCCGCGCGCTTGCCCCCGCCCGGTCGCGGCCAAAGGCTCGCCGCCGATGTCCCCTCCGGAGTCACCCGCGCCCAAGGTCACCGTCGCGATCCCGACGTACAACCGCGCGGCCTTCCTCCGGCAAACGCTCGCGGGCATCGCCGCGCAGCGCTTTCCCCGCGAGGCGTTCGAGGTGCTGGTGATCGACAATAACTCGACCGACGAAACCCGCGCCGTGGTCGCGGAATTCGCCGGCGAGCGGCCGGCCCCGCGCCATATCCTGGAAACGAGGCAGGGACTCGACTTCGCGCGCAACCGCGCCGTCGCCGAGGCGCGCGGCGAGATCATCGTGTTCGGCGACGATGACATCCTCGTCGAGACCGACTGGCTCGCGCAGATGACGGCGCCGCTCCTGATCGACGCCGCGGGAAAAGTCGGCGCGGTGGGTGGAGAAGTCATCCCCGTCTTTCCCGACGGATTGCCGGACTGGGTACGCGAGTGGCACGCGCCGCTGCGCTTTCGCTCCGACCCCGGACCCCTGGAGCAGCGCCACTCGCCGATGGGAGCCAACCTGGCCTTTCCGCGCCGGGTCTTCGACCAACTGGGCCTCTTTCACACCGCACTGGACCGCGCGGCCGGTAATTACTTCTCCGGCGGCGACAGTGAAATGATCCGGCGGGTCCGCGCCGCCGGACTCGAGGTATGGTTCGTTCCGGCGGCGGCGGTGCGTCATCAGATGCCGGCGAGCCGCACGACCTTCCGCTACGCGGCGCGGCACGCCTTCGACTCGGCGCGCTCCCGCGTGATCGACCGCGCCGGGCAGCCGCGCGCGACCGCCTATCTCGGCGGACGCCTGATCGCCAATCTCCTCAAGGCCGCCGGCTTCGCGCTCGTTGCGCTGCTCAACGCCCTGTTTTTCCGCACCGGCGCCGCCAAACAGGCCCTCGTGCGCGCGTGGCGCTCCTGCGGCTATCTCTACCAGATCCCCCGCAGCCTGCTCGGACGCATCTGAGCCCGGCAAGCCGCCCAACCGCTCACACCACCCTCCGTTATCTCCGTTAACTCCTGTTCAACCATGGCGGGAACAGGAGGTAACTGAGCCAACAGAGTTGGCCCGCTCCACGTCTACCAAGCGCTTCGCATCCCGGGAAATCTCCCACATCCGTCAACTCAGTGTCTCCGTGCCTCCGTGGTGAACCGGTCCGGCCATGTCGCGGTGACAACGAGCAGTCGCCCGGGCCGCGCCGCGGCAACGCGCGGCTTTACCCCGCGTCGCGGCGCCTCCACCGTCCGCGCATCACTCCGACCGTCCAGCAAACCGCCCGCGACGTTCCGCGTCTTTCCGTCGTGATCGTCGCCCGCAACGAGGAGCGCAACCTGCCGCGCTGCCTCGCGAGCGTGCGCGGTTGGACCGATGAGATCGTCGTCGCGCTCAACGGCACGACCGATGGCAGCGAGGCGGCCGCCCGCGCGGCGGGAGCGACCGTCCATCATGTGCCGTGGCGAGGCTACCGCGACACGAAGAACGACGCGCTCGCGCTGGCGCGGAACCATTGGGTGCTCTCGCTCGACGCCGATGAGGAGGTCTCGCCCGCGCTGCAGAGCGACATCACGGCCTTCCTGAACGGCGAGAAGCGCGAACGTTTTTCCGGCGCCCGTTTCCCGCGCAAGGTGTGGTTCATCGACCGCTGGATCACGCACGGCGACTGGTATCCTGACCTGAGCCTGCGCCTCTTCCGGCGCGACCGCGCGCGCTGGGGCGGCGACGCGATCGTGCACGAGAAGATCGTTTGCGAGGGCCCGGTGGCGACGCTGCGGGGCGACCTGCACCATTACTCGTTTACCGACGTCGCCGCGCACGTGGCGAAGTTCACGCCCTTCGCGGACCTGTTCGTGCGGCAGCAGCGGGAAAAAGGCGGACGTTTCGCGGTCGCGTCCGCGGTGTTCCGTCCGTGGTGGCGCTTCTTTCGCGCGTATGTGCTGCGCCGCGGTTTTCTCGACGGTTACCCCGGGCTCTACATCGCCGCGGCGACGGCGTTCGGGGTGTTCGTCCGCCACACGCGGCTGTACGAGTCGGAGCGCGCCCGCGCCCCGCAAACGGGAAAATGAAAGCCGCGCGGAAAACCACGCCCCCCGGCGAGGTACCGGCGTTCAGCAAGGTCGCCGAGGAACTGATCGCGTCGCTGCGCCAGGTGGAGCCCAACACGCCGCGGCGTTCCCGCGTGCGGCCATCGCGGCCGATTGGCGAGTTGGTGGAATCGATCCTCCAGGAAAACCGCATCGGACGCGACGCGCCGGAACACACCATCCGCGAGCACTGGGCCGAGCTGGTCGGCCCGGCGAGCGCCGCCTATTCGCACCCCGGCCGCCTCGAGCGCAACCTGCTCACCGTGCTCACCTCCCACGCGGTCGTGCGCAACGAGCTCTTCCTGCACCGCGAGGAAATCGTCGCCCGCATCCGTCTGCTGCGCGGCTGCGAGTCGGTCAAAGCCCTTCGGCTCACGTGAAACCGAGGGCGCTGCGGCCGAGCCCTCGGCCCGCACTGCCACCTCCGGGATCGCGTTCTTCGCAACGACTCCCCTCGTCCACGCCACTTTCCTCTTCCTCGCGGTCGCTTGGCCGCATCACGACGAGCGCGGCATAGACGGAAAGGTGCTTCGCTCGCGAGGGAGCCGCGCTGGGTTTACGCGTGGATAAGGACCCGGCGGAACGAATTCGGATCGCTCACTTCCCGGTGTAGCGCAGGCGGTACACTTTGCCGCCGAGGTCGTCGCTGAAGACCATCGATCCATCGGGCGCCTGAGCGACGTCGGCCGGCCGGCCGAGGATCTCCGTGCCGGTGCGCAGGAAGTTCACGACCCTCTGCTCGCCGTAGGGATGGCCGTCCTCGAACAGGATCCGCGAGAGGCAGTAGCCGACCTTGGAGGTGGCGTTCCAGCCGCCTTTCTGGGCGACGAACGCGTCGCCGTCGGCCCCGGGGATTTTCCCGCCCGAGTAGAACGCGAGCGAGTTCGCCGAACAATGCGCGGGCAACAGCCACTCGGGGATGCGCGCCTTGGCCGCGTACTCCATCAGGCGAGGCTCGTTGATGAACTCGAGGTTGGGCTGGTTCTTCCCCACGAGCCACGGGTGGCCGTAAAAGCCGCCCTCGACGTAGTGATTCAGCTCCGCCGGCGGGTTGTGGTCGGTGATCGGCTGGCCGTGCTTGCGGTCGCCCTCGAGCTTCGCGGCCATGTTGTCGATGTCGTGGTCGACGCCCCAGATCTCCTTGGTGCCGGGGCGCACGGCGAGTTTCTCGGTGTTGCGGAGTCCGCTCGCGAACAGGCGCTTGTCGGAACCGTCGAGCGCAAAGCTCCAGATCTTCTTCCGCTCCGACGCCTCGATCGGCTCGTTGGTGGCGTTGGTCTGATCGCCCACGTGGGTGTAAATGCGCCCGTCGTGGATGAGCAGCGCGCGCCACATGTGGCCGCCGCGCGCGCCGGTCGGCAGCGCGTCGGGACCGATGACCTGCACCTCCTCGTCGGCCTGCCCGTCGCCGTTGGTGTCGCGCGCCTTGGAGATGGCGTTCAATTGCGCGAACCACAGCCAGCCGTCGTGCCACTGCACGCCCTGCAGAATCGTGTTGGCCTCCTTGCCGCGCACGAAATCGGTGCGGGTCTCGTAGACCCCGTCGCCGTCGCGGTCGCGGCACGCGACGATGCGGCCCTCCTTCGGCACGCTCACGTAGAGGGTGCCGTCGGGCCCGAACGCGAGAAACCGCGCGGTCTTCAGGCCCTCGACGGCCACCGAAAGCGTGAAGCCCGGACGCACCCAGACGCCGGGCGGCACGCCGACGACATTCACCGGTGGCGGCGGCGCGGCGCAGAAAGCCACGACGGGGAGAAGTAGGGCGAACAAGGTGGGGTGGAAGCGCATGTTGGTTGGGAAACTCGCGCAGGTTTGCACCGGCGCCGGGCCGGGCACAAACCAAACCTCCGCCCACCGCCTTACTCGATCACGTAGATCTCGACCAACGCCTGACCGATCGCACCGCCCTTGGCGCTGATCGTCGCGGTGTAGGCCCCGGCCGGCAAACGCACGTCGACGACGGCGTCACGTGAGCCGCGCGTCAGCTCGAACGCCCCCGCCCGCGTGAAGAGGCGTTCGGCGATGATGCCCGCCTCGACGACCGACCAGTCATCATACAAGTCGACGACCGACCCGTCGGAGCGCCGCTGGGTGAGCAAAGGATCCGCCAGCACGTCGCCCACGCCGAAGCTCGCCAGCGAGGGACCGACGCCGCGGATGAGGAGCCGCACCGGCTGGTCACCCGTGACGACGAAGCCGGCGGTCAATGTCGCGCCGCCCCGGCCGACGAGGTTACGGCTCGAGATGTTGGTGAGCCGCGCGTTCCCGTCGGTACCGGCGTCGTAAATTTCCGTGAGGACCGTTGCGGGGACGGTACCGCGGTTGCGCGAGTGCGCGCTGTAGCTGCCCGGAAGGAGGGTGCGCAGCAGCGCCGCGTCCTTCGATCCGGCCGGCAGGGCGAAGGCGCCCAAGCCCTGGGCCGTGCTGGCCACGAGCGGACCGGTCGACGCCCGCTATGAGCGGGTGCGCGAAGGTGAGGTCGGACACAGCCGCGCGGTCCTGATCACGCTGGGGATCGGCTGGGACGGCCGCCGGCATGTGCTCTCCGTCGAGCTGGCCAATCGCGAGAGCACCAGCAGTTGGAAGGACCATCTCGTGCGCTTGAAGCAACGCGGTCTGCACGGCGTGCGCCTGGCCGTCAGCGATGATCATGCCGGCATGAAGCGCGCGATCATGGAAACCCTGCCCGAAGCGGGCTGGCAGCGCTGCTACGTGCACTTCCTGCGCAACGCGCTGGACTACCTGCCGCGCAAGAACACCGACGACTGCCTCACCGAGCTGCGCTGGCTCTACGACCGGCACTCCGCCGAGGAAGCCCGGGGCGATCTCGCCCGGTGGCTGCTCCGCTGGCAGGAGCGCCACCCCAAGCTTTGCGCCTGGGTCGAGGCGAACATCGACGAGACCTTCGCCTTCTACCGGCTGCCCCGCGAACACCACAAACACCTCAAGTCGACCAACATGCTCGAGCGGCTCAACCAGGAGATCAAACGCCGCACCCTGCTCGTGCGCATCTTCCCCAACGAGGAGAGCTGCCTACGGCTGGTCCGCGCCTTGGCCGTCGAGATCCACGAGGAGTGGGTCGACGAGAACCGCTACTTGGACATGGAACTGCTCCGCGAACACTTGAAACACCTGCTCACCCCTCAACCCAAGGCCGCCTGAAGGCGGGGAGGCTGACCGCCTCCCCTGCCACCCCTCTGCTCAATCCAGAAAAGGGAGGGAGCTACGCCCCCTCAGACCCTCCCCATATTTATTTAATTTCACCAAACCATCAGACCACCGATCCCCTTCTGCAGAACTTGACCGACACAACTTGAGGTTGGCCCACGGAACACGCGGAAGGTTCGAGCCCGGCTCATTCGTGGCCATTCGTGTTTTTCATGGTTAAACCTCGCGGAGCGAGTCGGGTGACCGTCACGAGGACATCGAGGGCGTCGGTTTTCTTGCGTGGAACGGGCCGGCTCACGTGTCGCGCCTTGACGCGATCGTTTGCGCGGCTGGGCTTCTAGCACGCGCGGTTGAGCCAGGTTATTCCGCTCCGCCCTACCCCCACCCGTCCCATGACCGTCCCCGCTGCCGTGCTCCGGCTTGCCGGCATCCGCAAATCCTTCGGCGCGACGCGGGCGCTGCGCGGGGTTTCCCTGGAGGTCGCGGCGGGCGAGGTGCACGCGCTCATCGGGGAAAACGGCGCCGGCAAGAGCACATTGATGAAGATCCTCTCGGGCGCCCACGCGCCCGACGAGGGCACGCTGGAGCTCGCCGGCCGCCCGTACCGCCCCGCCAACCCGCACGACGCCCGCCTCACCGGCGTCGCGATGATCTATCAGGAGCTCAACCTCGCGCTGCACCTCCCGGCCTGGGAAAACATCGTGCTCGGCGCCGAGTCCGCGCACGCCGGCTGGCTCGACCGTCGCGCCGGCCGCGAGAGCGCGCGGGCCGCCCTCGCGCAACTCGGCCATGAAAGTCTCGACCTCGACCGGCCCGCGGGCGCCTTCGGCATCGCCGAGCAGCAGGTGATCGAGATCGCGCGCGCCCTGCTCGCCAAACCGCGGGTGCTCATCCTCGACGAACCCACCAGCAGCCTCACCCAAGCCGACGCCGCGCGGTTGTTCGACGTCCTTGCCCGGCTGCGCGCGCAGGGCGTGGCGATCATTTACATCAGTCACTTTCTCGAGGAATGCCGCCGCATCGCCGACCGCTTCACCGTCCTCAAGGACGGCGAGACCGCCGGCAGCGGCGTGATGGCGGACACGCCGCTCGACCGTATCGTGAACCTGATGACGGGCCGCGAGGTGAAGGACCTTTACGCGCGGACGTCGCACACCCCGGGCGCGGTCGTGCTGGAGACGGAGGAAGTGCGGAACGGACCACGCCTGCGGCGCGCTTCGTTGCGGCTGCGCGCGGGGGAAATCCTCGGCCTCGCCGGTCTCATCGGTGCCGGCCGAACCGAGCTCGTGCGCGCGATCTTCGGCCTCGACCGGCTTGAGTCCGGCGCCGTGCGGATCGTCGGCGCGCCCCCCGGCCGCGCGACCCCGCGCGATCGTTGGGCGCAGGGCGTGGGTTTCGTGAGCGAGGACCGCAAGGAGGAGGGCCTGATGCTCGCGCGCCCGATCGCCGACAACCTCACGGCGACGAAATTCGCGTCGCTCGGACGCGGCGGCTGGATCGACTCGGCGCGGCAGGGCGCGGCGGCGAAACGATGGATATCCGATCTCGCGATCCGGTGCCGCGACGGCGCGCAGCCGGTCGGCGAACTTTCCGGCGGCAACCAGCAGAAGGTGGCGATCGCGCGCCTGCTGGAGCATCCCGCGCGAATCCTGCTGCTCGACGAGCCGACGCGCGGCATCGACGTCGGCAGCAAGGCGCAGATTTACCAGCTGATCGGCCGCCTCGCCGCTGAAGGCCGCGCGGTGATCGTGGTGAGCAGTTACCTGCCGGAGTTGCTCGGCCTGTGCGATACCATCGGCGTGATGTGCCGCGGCGAACTGGTCTCCGTGCGCCCGCGATCGGAGTGGAACGAGGCGGAGATCATGCGCGTCGCGACGGGCAGCGGCGATACGACGGCGCAAGCAACGCGCGAGGCATGAAGCCGAACGAGACGCTCAGCGGGAGGGGTACGGCGCCGCAGGCCATGGACCCGGGATGGTCCGCGGACTCGACGGCGAAAAGCGGTTCCGAAGGTAGCGGGGTTGAACCACGGATTTCGCAGCGTCGCTCCGCGGCAACTGAAGGGGAGTTGAGTTGGAACACAGAGGGCAAAGAGGCCCGATCCGAGTTCACCGAGTCTGATCCATGGGCCCGAGCCTCAGTTCCAGATGAACCTTCGACTCGCTCCGCGAGGGGCAACCACGGATGGACACCGATGGACACGGATGAGGAGGCCAGGGCTCGCTGTAGCTGGGTTCGTCGACCCCGGCCTATCCCAATCGACCTACCGCTGAAGGCCGTTCCGACTTGCTCCGCGTTTTTAACCGCAGATTCCGCGGATGGCGCAGATGAGGGCTTCGCGGGATATGGAACCTTCATGGTCAGCGGGAGCCCGCCTTCGACCCAGCCTAAGTCGGGCAAGTACCCGCGGCTACATCGCAGGCAACCCGTACGCGGCAGCGGAATGACCCCGCCTTTTTCCGGCCCTCCCGGCTTTCCACATTTAACAAACCTCAACTCCGTGCCCTCGGTTTGATCCTCCCTGCCCTCTGTGTCCCAAGCCCGCCCCTGCTTTTTCCCGCGTTCCTGATTTCCAGATTCCCCCGCCTTTTTCCCGCCTTCCCGGCTTTCCCCATTCCCGCCCGCCTCAGCCCAGTTCGACCTTCCGTAACCTCGGTGTCCC
>JBJTCH010000277.1:0-8767 GCA_046091745.1 Opitutaceae bacterium | reverse complement strand
CCGTGATGCTCTCCAATCGCGCGGCGGTACGCGCCTTTCTTGCCCGTGGAACGGGCGGGGTGATCCTCAACCTCAGCTCCGTGCTGGCCTGGTCGCCCTCCCCCGCGTTTTTCGCGACCCACGCGTACGCGGCGGCAAAGGCCGGCATCATCGGATTTACCACCCCGCCCGTTCCGCGCGCAAGAAAGGCGCGTACCGCCGCGCGATTGGAGAGCATCACGGAGTGGAGGTTCAGTTCCAGCGTCCCGCGGAGGCCCTCGTCGGTCATCTCGTGCAGCGGTCCGTCGCCGAGACGGCGTCCGCTGCCGCCGGCCACGTGGTAGAGCGCGTGAAGGCGAGGATGCGCTCATCGCCGGCGGCGCGGCGGGCCATCGGGGTCTCGACGAGCGCGGGGGCCAGGACGTTGCAGCGGATGCCCTTCGGGGCGTAGGCCGCGGCGGCCGCCGTAGTAAATCCGATGATGCCGGCCTTGGCGGCGGCGTAGGCGTGGGTCGCGAAGAACGCGGGGGACGGCGACCACGCCAGCACGGAACTCAAGTTGAGAATCGTCCCGCCTGCTCCGTGCGCGAGGAACGCGCGCACCGCCGCGCGGTTGGAGAGCATCACGGAGTGCAGATTCAGTTCCAGCGTGCCGCGGATTCCTTCATCGGTGAGCTCGTGCAGCGGCCCGTCGCCGAAGCGGCGACCGCTGCCGCCGGCCACGTGGTACAGCGCGTGAAACCCACCGAAACGTTCCTCGGCCAGAGCGATCGCGGCGGGGGCGTGGGTCGGATCCGTGGCGTCGCCCCCCAGTGTGGCCACGCCCTCGCCGAGCTCTCGCGCCGCGGCGGCGAGCGATTCGCGATTGCGCCCCGTGATCACCACGCGGGCGCCGGCGTCGCGGCAGGCGCGCGCGCCGGAAAGGCCGAGCCCGGTGCTGCCGCCGATGATGACGACAACTCGGCCGGCGAGAGCGGGTACGGGGTGGGACATCGCGCGAACGAGTTAACGCGCGCGGCGGTCTCGGCAACGGTTAATCCGGGCCGCGGAGAAACATCCGCGCGGGGCTTGAGAAAAGCGCGCGGCCCGCATCACTCTTCGACGTGGCGCGCGTCTCTCTCCCGGATAAATTCCCCGCCGCGGTGCTTTCCCTGATGTTCCCCTCGCTTTTTCCCTGCGCCCTGCGCGTGGCGGTGTGCGCCTCGCCGTTGCTCCTCGTCGCGCGGCTGGCGGGCGCGGAGGTGTCCGAAGTGCAACGCGCGTTGCTGGAGGGCAGCCACGCGATCGTCATCAAGCAGGCGACCGCCGAGTTGCGCGAGGGCGCGGGAAATTCCGAGTGGTCGCTGATCCTCGCCCGGGCGCTGCTCGCGACCGGCAAGTACGCCGAGGCCGACGCGGCCGTGAAGGAGGCGATCGCGAAAGACGCCCGCAGCATCCGGCTGCGCTGGCTGGCGCGCGAGATCGCGCTCGCGCTGGGTCACACGGAGGAGGTGGCGGCGCGGGTCGAGGAGGTGCGGCGCGCGGTGCGCGACGCCTATTGGATGTACCGCAGCCCGGCGGACCTCGTGGTGTTCGGCCGCGCGGCGCTGGCGATTGGCGCCGACCCCAAGGAGGTCCTGGAAAAGGTCTTCGGCGTCGCGCAGAAATCGGATCCCAAGCTTCGCGACGTTTATCTGGCCCGTGGCGAACTGGCCTTGGACAAGCACGACTTCGCGCTCGCTGCCAAGGCGTACGAGGACGGGCTGAAAGTTCTGCCCGACGACCCCGACCTGCATTTCGGACGCGCGCGGGCCTACGCCGAGAGCGACCGCAAGGTGGCGCGGGCGGCGTTGCAGGCCGCGTTGGAAAAAAACCCGCGGCACGTGCCGTCGCTGTTGCAGCTCGCGGACCGTCACATCGCGGCCGAGGCCTACGATGAGGCCGAGGCCACCCTCGAACAGGTGGTGGCGGTCAATCCGGTGCAGCCCGAGGCGTGGGCCTATCGCGCCGTGATCGCACACCTCCGCGGAGATGCGGTGCGCGAAAAATCCGCGCGCGAGAAGGCGCTGTCGGTCTGGGATCGCAATCCGCGCGTCGACACCCTGATCGGCGAGAAACTTTCCTCGAAGTACCGTTTTGGCGAGGGCGCCGCGTATCAGCGACGCGCCCGCGAGATGGATCCCGAACACCTTCCGGCGAAATCCGCGCTGGCCACCGATCTGCTACGGCTCGGCGAAACCGAGGAAGGCTGGAAGCTCGCGCAGGAAGTCCACGAGGCCGACGCGTACGACGTCGAGGCGTTCAACTTGGTGACGCTGCGCGACACGATGGCGAAGTACGCCACGCTCACCAACGAGGACTTTGTGGTGCGCATGGCCGCGCCGGAAGTCGCGATCTACGGGCCGCGTGTGGTGGCCCTGTTGCGCCGCGCGAAGGATGTGCTGGTGCCGAAATACGGCGTCGAGCTGGCCAAGCCGACCTACATCGAGATTTTCGCCGACCAGCGTGATTTCGCGGTTCGCACGTTCGGGCTGCCGGATGTCGCCGGATTTCTCGGGGTCTGCTTCGGACGCGTCGTGACGGCCAACAGTCCCGCCACGGGCAACTCGGCGGTGAATTGGGAAGCGGTGCTGTGGCACGAGTTTTGCCATGTGGTCACGCTGCAGATGACGCGCAACCGGATGCCCCGCTGGCTGAGCGAAGGTATTTCGGTGCACGAGGAGCGCCAGGCGAACCCCGCGTGGGGCAACCGCCTCAATCCTGAGTACCGCGAGATGATCGTCGGCGGCGAAATGGTGCCGGTGGCCAAGCTGAGCGGGGCCTTTCTCGCTCCGAAGACGCCGCGTCATCTCCAGTTCGCCTACCTGCAGTCCTCGCTCGTGGTCGATTACATCGTCGCGAAGCACGGCGTCGACGCGCTCCGCGGGGTCCTGCTGGACCTGCGCGACGGTATGGAGATCAACGCGGCGCTGGCCAAGCGCACGCTGCCGCTGCCGGAGCTCGAAAAGGCCTTCGACGAGTATGCGCGTGGACGCGCCGAGCAATTGGCGCCCGGGCTGAACTGGGATCGACCGGAGGCGGGCGTGTTTGTCGTGGAGGGCTCCACGGATCTCACAACTTTCTCGACGAAGAACCCCGACAATTACTGGGCGCTGAAGGCGCAAGCCGAGCGTCACGCCGCCAAGCAGGAATGGAAGGAGGCGCTCGTGCCGCTGCGGCGGTTGGTTGAGCTTTATCCGTCCCAGAAGGGCGCGGGGTCCGCGCACCGTCCGCTCGCGGCGGCGTTGCGCGCGCTCGGCGACACGGCCGGCGAGTTGGAGGCGCTGCGTCGTTGGGCGGAGGTCGACGACGAGGCCACGGAGGCGTACCTGCGCCTGATGGAGCTGGCTTCGGCGGCCAAGGATTGGCCGTTGGTCATCGCGAGCTGCGAGCGCTTTCTCGGCGTGAATCCGCTGGTGCCGCCACCGTACCGTTTCCTCGCGCGCGCCGCCGGGGCGACCGGTGACGACTCCACGGCGGTGATCGCGTGGCGGACGCTGTTGCAATTGGATGTGCCGGAACGGGCTGAGGCCAATTACGAGCTCGCGCGCCTGATGTTCCGCCGTGGCGACCGCGACGCCGCTCGGCGGCACGCGCTGTTGGCGCTCGAGGAGACCCCGCGTTTCCGTGAAGCGCTGAACCTCTTGCGCGAGATCAACGCCCCGGCCGGCGGAGGCACCCAATGAGGAAGCCGCTGGGAGTACTGCTGGTTTTCTGCGCCGCCGCCGGCCTCGCGCTGGGGCAGCGCTACGGCCGCGGTTTCTGGGGAGGAGGGGAGAGTCCGGTCGGTCCCGACGTGCGCACCGCCCGCGAGATCCCCTCGCACAGCACGGGCACCCCGGAGTGGGAGAACCCCAAGGGCTTCGAGGGCGACGTCTTCACGTTCACGCGGATCCGCTACACCTCGGGCCGGCGCGGGTATTACGGCCGCCGCGGCGGCAGCTGGTCGACGGATTGTCCGGACAGCGACCTCAACCTGTCGTACCGCCTCCAGCAGATGACGTCGCTCAAGTGCAGTCCGGACGGGCGCATCATCGAGCTGACCGATGCCGACCTCGTGGCGTACCCTTGGATTTACATCGTCGAGCCCGGTGCGCTGCAGTTCTCGGACGAGGAGGTGGCGGCGCTGAGGAAGTACCTGCTCAACGGCGGATTCCTGATGTTCGATGATTTCTGGGGTGACTCGGCGTGGCAGAACGTCGAGCGCGAGATGAAGCGCGTGTTTCCGGAGCGCTCCTTCGGCGAGCTGGCCCTCGATCACCCGCTCTACTCGTGCGTCTTCCAGATCAAGGCCAAGGGCCAGGTGCCCAACGTCCGCACCGGCGAGGAAAGCCAGTACACCGGGGTGACGTGGGAGAACCACGACGGCGACACGCAGACCGTGCACCACCGCGCGATCCACGACGACAAGGGCCGCATGATGGTCTTCGCCGCGCACAACACCGACAATGGCGACGGCTGGGAGCGCGAGGGCGAGTACGAGTACTACTTCAAGAACTTCTCGGAGAAGATCGCGTATCCCCTCGGGATCAACGTGGTCTTCTACGCCATGACCCACTGATGATCGCGCGATCGATTTCTCTGTTTCTCGCCGCCACGTTGCTGGCCCCGCTGTCCGCCCAGCCGGGCCCGCGCGCGCCGCGGCCCGCGCCTTCGGGCAACGAGACCGATGCGCCGAGCTCCTGGGTCCGCACGGAGGGCAGCGGGATGGTCGACGAGGCCAACGTGCGCACGGCGCGTGAGGTCGACTCGCACAGCACGGGCACGCCGAACTGGGCGAATCCGCCCGGCTTCGAGAAGGACGTGTTCACGTTCGCCCGCTCGGTCTTCAAGGCCGGGCCGACCACCTCGCCCTCGCCGGTTTTTCATCGCGGCCGCAGCATCGGGTGGTGGGTCGATTTCCCGGACGCCGATTTGAATCTTTCGTACCGGCTGCAGCAGCTCACCTCGATCCGCGCCGACCCCGACGGCCGGGTGCTGCGCCTCACGGAGCCGGAGCTGAATGATTACCCGTTCCTCTACATGACGCACCCCGGCTACATGCAGCTGCGCGACGCGGAGGTCGCGAACCTGCGGAAGTACCTGCTGGCGGGCGGCGTGATCGTGGTGATCGATTTCTGGAATTCGATCGAGCTGGCCGGCTTCACGGGGCAGATGAAGCGCGTGCTGCCGGAGCGCTCATGGACCGACCTCACGCTCGATCATCCGCTCTTCACCTGCGTGTATGATCTCAAGTCCCAGCTGAAGACGATGCAGGCGCTGCAGGTTCCCACCATGCAGTTCTGGAATCGCGCGCGCCGCGACGGCGACCCCAACGCGCCGCTGCAGATCGACCGCGGTCCCGATTCCGACCGGCCTGCTGTGAAGGCGATCCTCGACGACCGCGGCAACATCATGGTGATTGCCTTCCACAACAGCGACATCAGCGACGGCTGGGAGCGCGAGGGCGAGAATGCCGACTACTTCGCCGTCTTCTCGGAGAAGATCTGCTACCCGCTCGGCGTGAACCTCGTCTTCTACCTGATGACCCACTGAGCCCCGCTCCTTCGCACTTTCCCTCTCCCTCTCCCGGTCCCTCTTTCATGAGGATCCCCGAATCCGCCACCCCGCCGGCCGCCCCGGCTCCCGCCCCGACCATCGCCACGGAGCGCGACACCGCCGAGCGGTTGATCGCCGGCCGCGCCCGCATCGAGGCCGAGTTGGGCAAGGTGATCGTCGGCCAGCGCGACGTCATCGAGCAGATCCTCCTCGCGCTGCTCGCCGGCGGTCACTGCCTGATCACCGGGGCGCCGGGCCTCGCGAAAACGCTCCTCGTGAAGTCGATCGCGCAGGTCTTTCACCTGCGGTTCGCGCGCATCCAGTTCACGCCCGATCTCATGCCGGCCGACATCACCGGCACCGAGATCCTGCAGGACGACGGCAACGGCGGCCGCCGGCTCGCCTTCGTGCGCGGCCCGGTCTTCGCCAACATGGTCCTGGCCGACGAGATCAACCGGACGCCGCCCAAGACGCAGGCAGCGCTGCTCGAGGCCATGCAGGAGCACCAGGTCACGGCTTCCGGCGTGCGGCACCCGTTGGAGGAACCGTTCTTCGTGCTCGCGACGCAGAATCCCATCGAGATGGAGGGCACGTATCCGCTACCCGAGGCGCAGCTCGACCGCTTCATGTTCAACGTCGTGATGGACTATCTGCCCGTCGCCGACGAGGTGGCGGTGGTCACGCGCACGACCGCCGGCCGGCCGGCCGCGAGCGAGGCGCTGTTCACCGGCGCGGGCGTGCAGCGCTTCCACGAACTCGTGCGCAAGGTGCCGGTCGCGGAAGAGATGGTGCGTTACGCCGTGGCGATCGCGGCCTCGTCGCGTCCCCGGCAACCGGGCGTGCCTGCGTTCGTCAACGACTGGTTGAGCTGGGGCGCCGGCACGCGCGCCGCGCAATTCCTCATTCTTGGCGCCAAGGCCCGCGCGCTGCTGCGCGGTCGGGCCCACGTGACGGCGGAGGACATTCAGGCTCTCGCGCTGCCGACGCTGCGTCATCGCATCCTGCTGAATTACCGCGCCGAGGCCGAGGGCGTGCGCGTGGAGGACGTCATCCAGCGCCTTGTGGCGGCCGCCAAGGCCCCGCTCGCCAACGGCTGAACGAACGTCCCGCCCAGCGATGTCCGTCGCTCCCGACCCCGGCCTGGCCGCGGCCAGCCTCATCGATCCGCGGGCCCTGATGGGCATCCGCAGCCTCGAGCTGCGGGCGCGCGCGGTCGTCGAGGGATTCTGGAGCGGCCTGCACCGCAGCCCGTACCACGGATTCTCGGTCGAGTTCACCGAATACCGGCAGTACACGCCCGGAGATGATCCGCGGTACATCGACTGGCGCGTGTTCGCGCGGAGCGACCGTTACTACCTGAAACGCTACGAGGACGAGACCAACCTCCGCGTCCATCTGCTGGCTGACCAGAGCCGGTCGATGGACTACGGCTCACGCGGCTTTACCAAGGCGGTCTACGCGGCGACGCTGGCGGCCACCCTCGCTTACTTTGTCCACCGGCAGGGCGATGCGGTGGGGCTGCTCACGTTTGATGATCAGGTGCGCGATTACCTGCCGCCGCGCAACCGCGCCAGCCACCTGCGGCAATTGATGCTCGCGCTGGAAAAACCCTCGGCCGGCCGCGGCACCAACCCGGTTGCGGCGCTGGAGCGGATCACGGCGCTGACGCGCAAGCGCGGCCTCGTGGTTCTCATTTCCGATCTGCTCGCGCCGCTTGGCGACCTCGAGCGCGAACTCACCGCGCTCTCCGCGTGCGGGCACGAGTTGGCGGTCTTCCAGGTGCTGGACCCGGTCGAACTCGACCTCGGTTTGCCGCAACCGGCGCTGCTCGAGGATGTGGAGTCGGGAAAGCTCCTCTACATCGATCCGGCGCAGGCGCGTGACGAATACCGGCGCCGGCTCGACGCGCATACCGCGGCGGTCGAGGCGTCGTGCCGCCGGCTGGGCGCCGCGTTCCACCGCATCTCGACGGCGGAGCCGCTCGAGCTCTCGCTCTTCGAGTTTCTGCAGGCTCGCATGCGCCGCGGCCGGCTGGTGCGACGCGCGCCGGGAGGGAGTCGCGGATGAACTTCCTCGCCCCGCTTTTCCTGATCGGCGCCCTGGCGGTGGCCGGGCCGGTGATCTACCATCTGGTGCGCCGCACGACGCGCGAACGGCTGCCGTTCGGTTCGCTGATCTTCCTGCGGCCGAGCCCGCCGCGGTTGTCGCAGCGGCACCGTTTCGAGCATCTCCTGCTGCTGATCCTTCGCTGCCTGGCCCTCGCGTTGCTCGCCTTCGCGTTTGCGCGTCCGTTCTTGCCGCGCACCCCCGACGATGACCCTTCCGCGGCGCGGCCGGCACGCCTCGTCGTCCTTCTCGACACGAGCGCGAGCATGCGTCGTGAGGGCGTATGGCCAGCCGCTGTCGCCCGCGCGAACGACTGGATCCGCCGGGCCGGTCCCGCCGACGAGCTGACGCTCATGACTTTCGACCGCGCCGTGGCCACGCTGCTTCCCGCCGATGAATGGCGGCGCGCCGCCGCGGGCGATCGCGCGGCGCTGGCGGCGGTCCGCGTCGCCGCGATCAAGCCCGGCTGGGGCTCCACGCGGCTGGGATCCGCGTTGGCCGCGGCGGCGGAAGCGCTGGCGGACGCCGAGGGCAAGACCGCCCCGGGGCCGCGGCGCATCGTGCTCGTGAGCGACCTTCAGGCGGGCAGCCGGCTCGATGCGCTGCAGGCCTACGAGTGGCCCAAGGGCGTCGAACTTCTTTTGGAGCCGGTCGCCGCCTCGCGGCCGACCAACGCCGGCGTTCAGGTGATGGCCGATGGGCCGGATGTCGCGCGCCCCGCCGATGCTCCCGCGCGGGTGCGCGTGAGCAACGCGGCCGATGCCAAGCGCGAGCAGTTCCAGATCGGTTGGGGCACGGGCGAGGCGGGTGGCGCTCGAATCGACGCCTATGTACCGCCCGGGCAGAGCCGCGTTTTTCTGCTGCCGCGGGTGAAGGGAATCCCCGCGGACACGGTCACGCTCACGGGTGACGACGAGGATTTCGACAACCGCTCGTTCGCGATTCCGCCGGTGCAGCAGCGCCCGCAGGTCGTGTGGCTCGGAGCGGACGCGCCGGATGACGCGAAGCAGCCGCTCTTTTTTGTGCGGCGCGCGTTCGTGGAGACCCCGCGGGCGGCGGTGCAGGTCGCGGCCCGCGCGACGCCGCCGGCGCCCGCCGAGCTCAACGCGGCCACGCTCATCTTTTC
>JBJTCH010000276.1:0-5710 GCA_046091745.1 Opitutaceae bacterium | reverse complement strand
GGACGCGGATTCACCCGCGGCGACCCGTCCCCCTTTTCAGTTTTTTGTTCGGCCTATTGTCTCCCCGAGGGCGAACCACGTCGGGACACCAAGACGCGCGAATTGAGTACCAAGTCTTCCCGGGATTAGGGTTCCTTGCCTTCCTGCATTCCGCGGGACCAACCCGGTTTCGTGCCTTTGGCGTGTTTCGTGGTTACCCCGCCCGGCCTGGTCTTGCCGATCAAGACGCGCATTCCCGTTCGCTCCATAACTCCAGCGGGGATCTCCGTATCCAAGGCTGGGGCCCGCGTAGTTATGGGTGAACGTGGCCACGTCCGTTTCCCGCGGCACTCCGCGCTCGCCTCGTGGAAACACGTTTTCCAGCTTCCGCGCATGCTGCCCCGACCCCTCGCGCGCCGCGCTACGGCCGTCGCCCTGATCACGTTCACCCTCATCGCCGGCGGACTTCGCGCCGCGGCCTCCGAACGCCCGAACATCGTTTTGATCCTCGCTGATGACCTCGGCTACGCCGACCTCGGGTGCTACGGCGCGAAGGACATCGCGACGCCGCACCTGGACCGCCTTGCGGCGGAAGGCACGCGTTTCACGAGCTTCTACGTCGCCCAGGCGGTGTGCACCGCCTCGCGCGCGGCGCTGATAAGCGGGTTCTACCCCAACCGCGTGGGCATGAGCGGCGCGCTCAACCACACCAGCACGACCGGCCTCTCGCCCAAGGAGCGGACCCTCGCCGAACGTCTCAAGGAGAACGGCTACGCCACCGCGATCTTCGGCAAATGGCACCTCGGCCACCAGCCGCCGTTCCTGCCCACGCGGCGCGGATTCGACGAATGGCTGGGGATCCCGTACTCGAATGACAACGGCCCGCTCCACCCGGTGACCAAGGGCATCCCCTCGCTGCCGCTCTACGACGGCGAGGAGGTCGTCGAGGCCGATCCCGACCAGTCGCGTTTCACCGAGCGTTTCACGCGGCGCGCGGTGGAGTTTATCGAGCGTAACCGGGAAAAACCCTTCTTCCTCTACCTGCCGCACGTGATGCCGCACGTGCCGATCTTCGCCTCGGAAAAATTTCGCGGCACCAGCCGGCGCGGGCTTTACGGCGACGTGGTGCAGGAGCTCGACGCCGGCATCGGCGAGGTGCTGGCAAGCCTCCGTCGGCTCGGACTCGAGGAGAAGACGCTCGTGATCTTCACGTCCGACAACGGCCCGTTCCTCTCCTACGGCGAACACGCGGGCCTCGCGACCCCGCTGCGCGAGGGCAAGCTCACCACCTTCGAGGGCGGGATGCGCACGCCGTTCCTCGTGCGCTGGCCGGGGCGCGTTCCCGCCGGCCGGGTCAGCGAGGAACCGCTCAGCACGCTGGACCTGAACGTCACGCTCGGGAACTTTGCGGGAGCGCGCCCCGCGGCCGGGAAGCCCGACGGCGCCGACATCTCCGCGCTGCTCCTCGGTCAGCCCGGCGCGCGCGGGCGGGAGGAATTTTGGTTCTACTCCGGCGACGAGTTGCACGCCGTGCGCCTCGGCGACTGGAAGCTGCACGTGCCGCACGACTACCTGATGGTCGCCGCCGAGCCCGGCCGCGGGGGCAAGCCCTCCAACTGGGCGAACATGAAGCCCGACTCGATCGAGAACTCGGGCATCCGTGGCATCGCGAGCCGCCATGGCTACCGCGTCGAGAGGACGGGGCTCGCGCTCTACAATGTGCGCCAGGACCCCGGCGAGACGCGCGACGTGGCGGCGGCGCATCCGGACGTCGTCGCGCGCCTGCAGGAACGCATCGCCGCGGCGCGCGCCGATCTCGGCGACAGCCTCACGGGCGCGAAGGGCGCGAACGTCCGCCCCGCGGGCGAATTCCGCCAGCCGCTGCCCGCCGGCGTGCGGCGCGTAGCCAACCAGACCTATCACACGCCCGCCACCGGCAACGTGCTGCTGGATCTCTACCTGCCGGAAAAAACGCCCGCCACCCCGCTGCCCGTCGTGGTGTGGGTGCACGGCGGCGGTTGGAGCAAGGGCAGCAAGGAGAACCCTCCGCTCGCCTGGCTCGCAGCCGAGGGCTACGCGGTCGCGAGCATCAATTACCGCCTGAGCTGGATGGCGCGCTGGCCGGCGCAGATCGACGACGTTCGCGCCGCGCTGCGCTGGCTGCGCGTCAACGCCGCGAAACACGGGCTCGACCCCGATCGCATCGCGGTCGCCGGCGGCTCCGCGGGCGGACACCTCGCCGCCTTGGCCGGCACGCAATCTCCGCCCGCCGGCGAGGCGGTTTCCAGCCGTGTCCGCGCCGTGATCGACCTGTACGGTCCTTCCGACCTGCCTTCGATGCCCGCCAACCGCCCGGACCGACCTGGCGGGGATGCCGCGCGCACCAACGGCGCCCGGCTGCTCGGCGGCCCCGTGCGCGATCGGCTGGAACTCGCCCGCGAAGCCAGTGCCCTCCACCATGTCTCGGCCGGCGACCCGCCGTTTCTCATCCTGCACGGCGATCGCGACCCTCAGGTGCCGCTCGAGCAAAGCCAGCGCCTCCATGCCGCTCTGCGCGCCGCGGGCGTGAGCTCCGATCTGGTTGTGCTCCCCGGCGCCGGCCACGGCGGCAAGGAATTCTCCACGCCCGAGATCCGCGCGAAAATCCGCGCGTTCCTCGCCACCGCGCTGCATTGAGCCGGGCCCGCTACGGCACCGGCTCGGGTTTCGCCGACGCGCCCGTCATCACGGCCGGCAGGCGGAACACCCGGCCTTCCTTCGTCGCGAAATACAGCGACGAGGGCGTCGGCTCGAGCGGCGAACCGTCGGCCCACAGCGCGTAAAAATCGGGATGCGCGCCGACGGGTTTGCGCGCGTAGGTGTGGTTGTAACGCGAGCCCTGAGTGAGCTGCCGCACGCGCTCCCACGTCAGGCCCGCGTCGCGGCTCGTCCACATCACCATTTCGCCGCCGGTGCCCCACGGCTGCGGCCCGGCGTCCGTGGGCGCGATGATGCGCCACGTGCCGTCGGCCTCGATGTAAAGGGAACCGTGGTCGTAGTTGTGGTCGGAGGTCACGCTGGCGCGAAACACCCACGCGCGGCCGTCCCACCGCGCCGTGTGCCACTGGAACGGACCCGAGGCGGCGCCCGGGTTGAAGCCCTTGGATGTGAGGTAGAGGATGACCGGTTGGCCCGCGGCGGTGAAGGCGATGTCCTTCAAGTAAACGCTGAGGTCCTCGCGGCGGTAGTCGCGGACGAGCGCGGGGTTGGCGGCCGCGCGCAGCGGCAGCTCGAGTTTTTCTCCCGCGGCGTTGGTCCACGTGGCGCCGGCGTCGCGGGTTTCGGCGAAATAGAGGTTGGTGCGGTAATTGAGACCCTTGCCGGCGCGACCCTCGGCGGGGTGCAGATCGAAGGCAGTGGCGACGCGGTCGGAGTCGCCGTCGCGGAACGACACCTGGTAATCACCCTGCTCGAGGTGCGCGAGGAGCCGCGGGGCGCTCCACGCGCGCGCGTCGGCTGAGGTCTTCCAGTTGAGTGTGCGTTCGCCCTTCACGTAGAGCGTGTGGAGGAAGAGGAAGCGCTTCGACTGCGGGAGGTACCACGGCTGCGGGTACGAGAAATTGGTTTTTTCGAGCAGCTCCCACTCCGTGATGTCGTACGGCCGCTTGGAACGATGGACGTAGGACGGACGCGACGTGCCGTGGGCCGAGGAAAAGACGAGGAGGTGGCCGGCGGCGTCGATCGAAAGCACCGGGTTGTCGTGCGCATCCTCGGTGCGCTTCCGCAGGATCCGCACGGGCCGCGGCACCGTGCCGGTGGCGTGGTCGTAGTACGAAACGAGATGCTCCAATTCGTCGCCGCGCTCCGACACGTTGCCCGCCGAGCCGCCGAAGACGAAGAAGGTCTTCCGCTGCCCCGGGACATGGATCGCGATCGGCACGTGCTGCTGCGGGTAGGTCGCGAAGCCGCCGCTGTACTTGTAGCGATGCTCGTCCTTCAGCGGCTGGTTCATGTACCAGATCCCGCGGTAGCCGTCGCCCTCGCGCGGCGTGAGATCGTCCGGCGGACGCGGCGTGGCGGCGACGGCCACCCGGACGGAAAGGCCGGCGAGCAGCAGGCCCAGGAGGAGCCGGGAGCAATGCGGGGGTATCATCTCCCGAGCCTGTGGCGGAGCGCCTTCCGGCCGCAACGCGGGGTTTGCGCGTTGGTCCGATGTCGGGGAAAGCAGGTGGACACGCCGCGGGAAATTTGGGTTTGCCAGCGTCGTGCGCGGGGGGCTTTCCTCATCGTTCACGTTCGTAACAACCCTTTACCACACACACTCATGGCTGAACTCGTAGGAAACGTCTTGGTTGGCCAATCCGGCGGCCCGACCTCCGTCATCAACGCCAGCGTCGCGGGCATCATCAACGAGGCCCTGAACCACGAGTGCATCGAGGAGATCTACGGCTCGCTGAACGGGGTGCTGGGCATCCTCCAGGAGGAGCTGATCGACCTCGCGTCCGAGTCGCAGCAGCAGATCCGCGCCCTCAAGCACACCCCCGGCGCCGCCCTCGGCACCTGCCGCTACAAGCTCAAGAAGCAGCAGGACTTCGAGCGCGTGCTGGAGGTCTTCAAGGCCCACAACATCCGCTATTTCTTCTACATCGGCGGCAATGACTCGCAGGACACCGCCGACAAGATCTCCAAGCTCGCCCAGGCCAAGGGCTACGAGCTGCGAGTGATCGGCGTGCCGAAGACGATCGACAACGATCTGCCCATCACGGACCACACCCCGGGCTACGCGAGCACCGTCAAGTACATCGCCACCACCGTGCGCGAGCTCGCCTGCGACAACGAGGCCATGGGCCAGGGCGACCTGGTCTCCATCATCGAGGTCATGGGCCGCAGCGCCGGCTGGATCGCCGCGGGCGCCGCCCTCGCGAAACGCCGCGACCACCCGCACGATCCGCCCCACCTGATCCTTCTGCCCGAGGTCGCCTTCAACCAGGAGAAGGTCCTCGAGGAGGTCCGCCGCGTGCTCAAGCGCGAGAAATACTGCCTGATCGTCGTCGCCGAGGGCCTCGTCGACACCGACGGCAACTACCTCGCCGCCAACGCTCAGACCGACGCCTTCGGCCACGCCCAGTTGGGCGGCGCCGGTGACGCCCTCGCCGAGATCCTCGGCACCAACCTGCCCGGTGTGAAGGTGCGCGTCGCCAAGCCCGGCATCATGCAGCGCTGCGCGTCGCACGCCGGCTCGAAGACCGACGTCGACGAGGCTTTCCTTGCCGGCCAGGCCGCCGTGGAGGCCGCGATCAACGGCGAGACCGACAAGATGGTCACGCTGCTGCGCGGCGACGGCGAGCAGTACACCACCGAGACCGGCCTCGCCCCCTTGGCCGAGGTCGCGAACTCGGTGAAGAAGCTCCCCCGCGAATGGATCAACGAGGACGGCGTGAGCATGAACTTCCAGTTCCTGCGCTACGCCCAGCCGCTCATCCAGGGCGAGGTCGCCGTGCCGCACGACGCCGGCGTGCCGGTCTTCGCCCGCCTCGACAAGGTGCGGATCGACAAGTCGCTCCCGCCTTACGAGGTCTGAGCCGGAAACCGGTTCGGGTTTTTCCAGGGCGCCCGCGAGGCGCCCTTTTTGTTTGCCCGAGGCCGACGACCGCGCGGAGACGAACGTGGACTTGCCTTAACTTTCCGCGCGGGTGTTGCGTCTCTTCGCCCCGATGAGCCGCCCACCCCGTTTCACCCCGCGGCCGCCCGC
>JBJTCH010000275.1:0-3524 GCA_046091745.1 Opitutaceae bacterium | reverse complement strand
GGTGGGAGGGGAGCGGGCCGGACGCCTTACTTCTTCTTCGCGGCCTTGGCCCGTTCCTTCTTGCGCTTCAGGTAGGCGTGGCGGCGTTTCCGTTTAATCAGTTTGTTTAGCTGTTGGCCCATGATGTTTTTGAAAGAGTGGCGGATGTTTCAGACGCTCCGGGGTGAGTCAAGCACCCGGACTTCGCCGAGAGCGCGTCCCCGCTGCAAACGAACGGGAGTTGGGTTGGAACACAGACGGCGCGGAGGCCCGATCCGAGTTCACCGAGTCCGATCCACCGGACCGAGGCTCCGGCCGTGACGCGCTCCCGATTCGCTCCGCGGGTGAGCAACCCCGGATGGGAAAAGAGTGGGAGACGGGCGAGGGCGGGAGAGGGCAAGACTCGAGCGGTCGCCGCGGCTGCCTGTGCCTCGTATCGTCCTTCGAGGTGATGGCGAAGGAGTAATGCTACCTCGATGGCAGAGGACGTGAATCGCAGACCGCGCAGATCAATGCGAAGACCGTTCCCGCGGTGATCAACGCGAGCGGAAGATGTCGCTGGCGAGCGATTCGACGATGAGGGTCTGCAGTCCGTAACCGTCTTTCTTCACCGCCTCGAGTATCTCCTCGATCACCGGATCGTCCACCGGCTCCATATGGCGGCCGGTCGAGTAACTGAGGAATTGCCGGATCAAGTTCCGGGTGAACGCGTCCGTTCGCGCGGTCTTCACGATGCGCCGGAAGTCGTCGAAACCGGTGTAGGTTTCGCCTGAACTGAACTCACCGCTGGCGTCGACCTTCGGCGCCGGGGTGTTGCCCTTGGACTTGGGGTAGCTGACCCGCCAGCGGCCGATCGGGTCAAAGCTCTCGAGGGCGAATCCAAGCGGGTCGATCTTGCGGTGGCATTCAGCGCAGGCGGGGTCGGCGCGGTGCTTGGCAAGGCGCTGGCGAATCGTCGTGGCGCCGGTGACGTCGGGCTCGATGGCGGGGACCACGTCGGGGGGCGGGGACGGTTTGATTCCAAGGATGTTCTCCGAGACCCAGACGCCGCGGGTGACCGGCGAGGTCTCGACGCCGTTGGCGCTCACGGTGAGCACCCCGGCCATGCCGAGCAGCCCGCCGCGCGGCTGGCCGCCGGCAAGACTCACCTTTCTGAATCCGTCCGCGATCCGCAGCGTTTCCCGCTCCGGCAGGTTGTAGAGCTTGGCGAGCCGTTTGTCGGCGAACGTGTAGTCGGCCTCGAGAAAGTGATGCGTGGGGCCGTTTTCGCGCAGGAGATGGAGCAGGAAGAGCCGCACCTCGGTCTTCATGGCCTCCGGCAGGTTCTCGGCGTAGTAAACCCGGGCGCTTTCGCGCGGAGGGGGCATACCGCCGAGGTCGCGCAGGTTGAGCCAGCCTTCCGGGAAACCGTGGGTGAAGCCCGCCACGCGTTCGTCGGTCAGCAGGCGGCGGGCCTGCCGGCGGATTTCGTCGGGGTGGGTGAGTTTTCCGCTGGCGGCGGCCGCGAGCAGTTCCGCGTCGGGCTGCGTGGCCCAAAGCGCGTAGGAAAGGCGTGCCGCCACGTCGTAGGCTCCGAGCCGCTGGTCCTTTTCGTCGGTGACCTCGCTGAAATAGAGGAACGACGGCGAACACAGGATCATCTTCAGGGTGTCGAGCGCGGCCTGACGCGCCGTGAGGTTCGCGGCGACACCAGCCGAGAAGGCGCGGCGGATTCCCGCGCGGTCGGCGTCGTTGAGCGGCCGCCGGTAGGCGCGCGCAGCGAAGGTTTCGAGTTGGGCCAGCGCCTTATCCTCGCGGAAGCCCTCCGGCCCGAACACCGCCACTTCCTCGCGACTGCCGCCGGATTCCGGCTGGGGGCCATCGATGGTGATCTCGCGGATGCGGATGTGCGGCAGTTTTCCTTCCCGGAGGAGGTGCGTGCGGCCGACTCCGGCGTTGGCGAAGCGGCCTTGGAAGTCGTCCTTGTAGCGCTTGTTGATCTGGATGACGGAGGCCCGCGACTCGTACGGCCCGTTGGGAAAGATGAAGCGCGGGGTTTGGCCCGCCTCGAGCCACACGCGGAACTTCAGCCATTGCGGCTCAACGTCGGGCACGGCCGCCTGCGCGAGCAACGGTTCGATCGTCTGCGGGTAATGGATGTGGTTCCGCGCCGCGTCACCGGGCACGACGCCGAGCAGGAACGGCTCGGAGAAATCGATGCCGAAGATCGTGGGATCGTAATGCGTGTCGCGGTGCATGGCCTGCGCGAGCACCGCGATGTCGTAGAGGCCGGAGACCGGCACGCCTTGCAGGAAATCCTCGATGTGACCGTAGCCGCCCTGGCGGGTGTCGGTGTTGGGCTGCTCGTAGAGGCACAGGTAGCGGAAATCGAAGGCGGCCTTGTGCGGCCCCTGCAGTTCCTCGTACTGCACGAAGTGCCCGGCGAAGCGCCACGACTTCGGTTCCATCGCGGGATGCCCGAGCCGCGCTTCGACCAGGCGGTGGGCGGCCTGGAAGTACTGTTCGAGCAGGAAGCCGGAGGTCACGAGCGAACGCCCGATGGTGTCGATGCGCTCGCTGGCTTTCTCCTTGGGGAAGTCGGCGGTGAGCCCGAGAGTGTCGACCCGCCGGTCGAAGAGCGTGGCGAGGGTGTTCTCGTACTCGCGGTTGGAGAGACGCCGCATGACCGTGCGGGCGCCGGTTCCCGCGATCGTGCCGCGGGCGGCGGCGATGCCGGCGCGCAACTCGCGGATGGCGGCGAGGCGTTCCGCATCCGTCGGCTGCGCCTCCTTCGCGGGCGGCATCTCGCGCAGCGTGAGCTGGTCGATGATATCCTTCGCGGCGATCAGGTCCGCCTCGCGGGCCAGCGGCAGCCGCAGCGCGGTGAAGTCGTGGTCGGCCTTCTTGGTGTCGGCGTCATGACACTTCAGGCAGTACTTGCCGACAAACCGCGACAGTTCCGCGGGCGCGGGATTTTCCGCGGCGGGTAGGGCGGTGATCGAAATCGCCGCGACGGCCGCCACCGCGAAGGCGCGGGAAAGCCGTTTGGCCATCGGACTGGTTGCGCGAGATCGCGGGTTCGTCGCGACCGAATGATTCCAAGCGGTGGACACAGAGTCCACGGAGGCGCAAACCGAGGGCACGGAGTTTCGGGTTGTCGTCATCGCCTATGGAGCGAAGCGCCCTGCGTCGCGTTCTCCCGCGCAGCGATCAGCTGATGGCAACGGGTCGGGAACTCCGCTCCGTGACCTCGCGACTGGCTCCGTGGGCCCTGTGCCCAGGGGTGGTCCAAGCGGGAAAACGCCGCCGCGAGCCTGGCTCTGCGGCTCGAAAAAATCCTCCGCACCATTCGTGTCTCCGCTCCCGCTTCCGGCCGGCTCAGGAGAAACGGCCGGTGCTGTTGCCGAACGCCGCGGTCTCGAGGCCCATCCGCTGCGCGATGTCAACGAATAGGTTGCAGAGCGGGACCTTGCCGGGACCGGACGTCGGCAGCTGGCGGAACTCGCCGTGGCGATAGCCGCCACCGGCGAGAATGATCGGCAGGTCGGAATTCTTGTGCGTGTTGG
>JBJTCH010000274.1:0-6604 GCA_046091745.1 Opitutaceae bacterium | reverse complement strand
CTCCGCCATCCTTCGCTCGGAGAGCTTCCCGGCATCGCTGTTCAAAGCCTCGGTTTGTAAGGCCCTCCCAACCGCTCCGCGTTTTTCGCCGCGGATGCCGGAAATTTCGCGGATGGGACGTCTGCCTTTGGCGGCTGGGTTGAGGTTGGGAGTTCAAATTGAGGGCGACGCCAAGCGTTCAGCGGCCCGCATCCTCGACTTCCGACCTCCGCCTTCATTTTCGCCCTTGGTCCCGCAGTCGCTTCGTCCTTTGGTCCCTTAGCCCCTTGGTCCTTGTTCCCCTCGGTCCTTCCTCGCCACACGGCGCGCCGCGCGGAAGGCTCCGCGGGTTCAACCATGTCCGTTCCCGCGCCTGCATCCGTCCCGTCCGCCGACCTCGCGCTCGCCCGTATTCTGTGGGACTGGCAGTCGGCGCATGAAGTACCGGAGCGGGCCGACGCCGCGCTCGGGCTCGGCAGCTACGACGTGCGGGTGGCCGACCGCTGCGTGGAGCTTTTTCGCGAGGGCCTCGTGCGTTTGGTGTGTTTCTCGGGCGCCAGCGGGAATTTCACCGAAGGTCGCTTTCCGCGCGGCGAAGCCCACGCGTTCGCCGACCGCGCCCGCTCGCTCGGGTTGCCGGAGGATGCCCTGATCATCGAGCCGGCGGCGCGCAATACCGCCGGCAATATCCGCCTCTCGCGCCCGTTGCTCGAGGCCCGCGGCGTGCGGTCGATCATCCTCGTGGCCAAGCCCAACATGCTCGCGCGCGGCCGCGCCACGCTGCCCGTGCATTGGCCGGAAGTTCGCGCCGGGTTTGCGGCCGCCCGCGTGCCCTTCGCGCACGACCTCGCGCCCGGTCGCTCCGTGCGCGACCACAAGGAGGAGTTGGTGGGCGACGCCGCGCGCCTCCGCATCTATCCCGATCGCGGCTGGCAGGCGCCCGTGCCCATCCCGGCACCGGTCGCCGAGGCGGTGCGCGAACTGATCCTGCGCGGTTACGGCGGCCACTTGCCGCGGTGAGCGCGGGCCGGTGGACTGATCGCTTGATCAGCACGGCAACTTCCTTCCTCAGAGATCCGTTTCCGGCGCCTTGCCCGGTACGGCGACCCAAGGTCGCTGCGATCCTTTGGTGTGTCACGCTCCTGCCGATTTGGTCGGTCGGGGCTGTTTCATGAAGTCCGATGCCCGCGGTGAAAATTGCCGCCGACTGTCCTTGGTCGGCCGAAGCCGACGGTTGGAACGTTTGGCGGAGCGAAACTTCCGCCGTTGATCGCGCCACCCTCCGTCTCGTCCTCCGAAGCCTTGGCGAAGGAGGAAGGCGTTTCCGACTCGCTTCGCGTTTTTCACCGCAGATTTCTCAAATGGCGCGGATGGATGCCGCAGGGCGTTCGGCGCTTCCGAATGGCCGTAGCGAACGGACGGAGTGGAACAGGAAGACCGGGAAGATCGTGAAGGCCAGCGGTGCCCAGCGCGGCGGAGCCGCAACCAAAAGGGAGTTGAGTGGAAACACAGAGGCACCGAGGCCCGATCCGAGTTCGTTCAGGCTGACTGGCTGTGGGATGGTGACGCGTTGCCGAACAGCTCCGCGAGGGTTCAACCACGAATGGACACGAATAAAGGGGGCTTGGTGTAGCCGCGGCTGCTTGCCCGCCGGAGGCGGGGCAGCCGCGGATTATCCTGCGGGCCGGGCGGCCGACATGCCCTCCGTCTTGTCCACCGACCTGTCCTCCGAAGGCCCGGCGAAGGAGGAAGCTGGCTCCGCCGGCGGCGAGTTTTCCGCCGCAGACCGCGTGGCTCGGTGCGAGGATGGCGCGCCCCGGAAAAATCTTAGTCGGAAAACACGATTCCGAGATGCCGTTGTACGTGCGATCGCGCTCCCGGATCGCCCCGCGCAGGTCGACCGCAAGGAGACGTCATTCGCCGCGACGGAACTCCGCGGTCTCCGTCGCCGCGTCAGTGCTCCGGCAGGGAATCGAGGTAGGGTCCCAGCCAGCGTTCCGTTTCGGCGACGCTGCGGCCGCGGCGCGCGGCGTGGTCCTCGATCTGGTCGCGGCCGATTTTTCCGACGGCGAAATACTTCGCTTCAGCGTGGTTGAGGTAGAACCCGCTCACGCTGCTCGCGGGGTGCATCGCGCAGCTTTCGGTGAGCGTGATGCCGGTCGCCGCCGTCGCGCCGAGCAGCTCGAAGAGGACTGGTTTGTCGGTGTGGTCCGGGCACGCCGGATAACCGGGGGCGGGGCGGATGCCACGGTACTTCTCGCGGATGATGTCGGCCATCGGCAGCGCCTCGATGCGGCCGAACCCGCAGACCTCGCGCGCGCGTTTGTGCATCAGCTCGGCGAGGGCCTCGGCGAGACGGTCGCCGAGGGCTTGGGCCATGATCGCGGAGTAGTCGTCGTGCGCGGCCTTGAACTCGGCGGCGAGCGTCTCGACGCCGTGCCCGGCGGTGACCGCGAAGCCGCCCAGGTAATCAAGGCGGCCGGAGTCGCGCGGCGCGACGAAGTCGGCGAGGCAATGGTTGAACTGGCCGGCCGGCTTCTCGTGCTGCTGGCGCAGGCAGGCGAAGGTCGCGAGGACGCGGCTGCGCCCGGCGTCGGCGTAAACCTCGATGCTGTCGCCGACCGAATTGGCCGGCCAGAAGCCGAGCACCGCCTTGGCGGTGAAGCGGCGTTCCTTGATGATGCGGGCGAGCATCCGGCGCGCGTCGTCGTACAAGCGCGTGGCTTCAACGCCGATGACCTCGTCGCGCAGGAGGTCCGGGAAACGCCCGTGGAGTTCCCACGCGCTGAAGAACGGCCCCCAGTCGATGTACGGCTCGATCTCCTCGAGCGGCACGGGGTCGAAGGCGCGCGCGCCGGTGAACTCCGGCGCGGGGATATCGGCCGTCGCCCAGTCGAAAGTCTGCCGCCGCGCGCGGGCCTCCGCCAGCGGGAGCAGGTTGCGGCGCGCTCCGCGGGCCGCGAACTCCTCGCGGTGCCGGTCCTGCCGCGCGCGCACGTCGGTGAGGTACGCGGGTTTCTGTTCCGGAGAGAGGAGCGCGCTCACGACATTGACCACGCGTGAGGCGTCGAGGACGTGGACGACGCCCGGCGCGTACTCGGGCGCGATCTTCACGGCGGTGTGCGCCGCGCTGGTGGTCGCCCCGCCGATGAGCAGCGGCACGGAGAACTCCTGGCGCGTCATCTCCCGCGCGACGTGCACCATCTCGTCGAGCGAGGGCGTGATGAGGCCCGAGAGGCCGATCACGTCCACCTGCTTCTCCCGCGCGGCCGCGAGGATCTTCTCGGCCGGCACCATCACGCCGAGGTCGGTGACGTCGTAGTTGTTACAGGCGAGGACGACGCCGACGATGTTCTTGCCGATGTCGTGGACGTCGCCCTTGACCGTCGCGAGCAGCACGCGGCCGTTGGCGCGGGTCGCGGCGCCGGTGGCGGCGAGGCGGCGTTTCTCCTCCTCCATGAACGGCGTGAGGTAGGCGACGGCCTTCTTCATGACGCGGGCCGACTTCACGACCTGGGGGAGGAACATCTTCCCGGCGCCGAACAGGTCGCCGACGACGCGCATACCGTCCATCAACGGTCCCTCGATGATGTCGAGCGGGCGCGGGTACTGGCCGCGGGCCTCCTCGGTGTCGGCGTCGACGAACGCGTCGATGCCCTTCACGAGGGCGTGCTTCAGGCGTTCCTGCACCGGGCCCTGCCGCCACGCCTCGGCGGCGGGAGCGGCGGCGCGCGCGGCACCGCCTTCGCCGGAGGCGGCCTTCCATTGTTCGGCGAACGTGACGAGCCGCTCAGTGGCGTCGGGACGGCGGTTGAGGAGCACGTCCTCCACGCGCTCGAGCAGGTCGGCGGGGATCTCCTCGTAGACGCCGAGCATGCCGGCGTTGACGATCGCCATGTCGAGTCCGGCGCGAATCCCGTGGTAGAGGAACGCGGTGTGCATCGCCTCGCGCACCGGGTTGTTGCCGCGGAAGGAGAACGAGACGTTCGAGACGCCGCCGCTCACGCGTGCGTGCGGCAGGGTTTCCTTGATGATCCGCGTGGCCTCGAAGAAATCGACGGCGTAGTTGTTGTGCTCCTCGATGCCGGTCGCGACGGTGAGGATGTTGGGGTCGAAAATGATATCCTCGGCCGGGAACGCGGCGCGCTCCGTGAGCAGCCGGTACGCGCGGGTGCAGATGCGCACCTTCTCGTCACGCGTGGCGGCCTGGCCCTGCTCGTCGAAGGCCATGACCACGGCGGCGGCGCCGTAGCGGCGGATCAGGGCGGCGCGGCGCAGGAACTCCTCCTCGCCGTCCTTCAGCGAGATCGAGTTCACGATCCCTTTTCCCTGCAGACACTGCAGACCCTTCTCGAGCACCGACCACTTGGACGAGTCGATCATCACCGGCACGCGCGCGATCTCGGGCTCCGACGCGATGAGGTTGAGGAACCGCGTCATCGTCGCCTCGCCGTCGACCAGCGCCTCGTCGACGTTGATGTCGATGATGTTGGCGCCGTTCTCGACCTGCTGGCGGGCGATGGCGACGGCGCCCTCCCAGTCGCCGGCCTTGATCGCCTTCGCGAACTTGGGCGAACCGGTGATGTTGGTGCGTTCCCCGATGACAAGGAACGTGGAGCCGGAGGCGCGGGGGGCGGACGTCACGGCGGTCAGGCGAGGGCGAGCGGCTCGAGGCCGCTGAGGCGGAGGGCGCGCGCGGCTTGCGGGAGCTGGCGCGGGGCGCGGTTGCGCACGGCCTGCGCGATCGCGGCGATGTGCGGCGGCGTCGAGCCGCAGCAGCCGCCGACCAGGTTGAGCCAGCCGCGCGCGGCGAAATCCCCGAGCACGCGCGCCATGTCGGCGGGCGTCTCGTCGTAGCCGCCGAACGCGTTCGGCAGTCCCGCGTTGGGATAGCACGAGACGTAGCAGCCGGCGATGCCCGCCAGCTCCTCGACGTACGGGCGCATGGCCTCGCCGCCCAGCGCGCAATTGATCCCCACCGAGAACGGCCGCGCGTGCGCGATGCTGGTGTAGAACGCCGCGATGGTCTGGCCCGAGAGGGTGCGCCCCGAGGCGTCGGTGATCGTGACGCTCACCATCACGGGCACGCGGGCGGACTCGCCGCGACGCGTGAAAACCTCCTCGACCGCGAACAGCGCGGCCTTGGCGTTGAGCGTGTCGAAGATCGTCTCGACCAGCAGCGCGTCGACGCCGCCGTCGAGCAGGGCCTCGATCTGCTCCGTGTACGCGGCGACGACCTGGTCCCAGGTGACGGCGCGGAAATCGGGCCGGTTGACGTCGGGCGAAAGCGAAAGCGTGCGGTTGAGCGGTCCGATCGCACCCGCGACGAAGCAGAGGCGGCCCGGCGCGGCTTTTTCAGTGGCGTTCGCGGCGCGGCGCGCGCAGGCGGCCGCGGCGAGGTTGATTTCGCGCACGAGCGGCTCGCACCGGTAGTCGGCCATCGCGATCGACGTGGAGCTGAAGGTGTTGGTCTCCACGATGTCGGCCCCCGCCGCGAAATAATCGGCGTGGATCCGCTCGATCACGTCGGGGCGGGTGAGGCAGAGCAGGTCGTTGTTTCCCTTGAGGTCGTGCGGGTGGTCGGTGAAACGCGTGCCGCGGAAGTCGGCCTCGGAGAGGTTGTACGTCTGGATCATCGACCCCATCGCGCCGTCGAGCACGACGATGCGCGCGGCGAACATCCGCCGGAAAGCGTCCGCGCGCTCGGCGGCGTCGGTCGGGGCGGTTTTCAACGCTTGGGACATGCGGGGGAGGTTGGTCCGGACGAGGAAGCTGGCAAGCCTCATATCGACGCATCGCGATGCGTTGATGCGTATTTTAATGAATGGGCTTGCGCTGGTTCCGTGTGCGCCGTGGGGTTCGGCGGTCCGGTTCTTTTTCATTTCCGGGTGTCAGGGAAGGCCGTGCAAACCGGCCACAGTCGCGCTGCGGTTACGCGTCACAAACCCCTAGCGGGCCCCTTCGGCGGGGCTCGCGCAAAGTCAGTCTCGGGTTTCGACCTGGGGCGAAGGCGAGGGGCGAGGTGCGCGGGCGGGAGGCACGTCATCGGCGTGCGCCCCGTTCGCGCGGAAATGCGGAGTCCGAACATCTGCCCCGGAAATTGCCCTCACTCCCGCGGTCCCGCCTCCGGGCGCCCGCGGGTCCTTCATCGCATCAATGAAGCGTGGGAGCGGTCCGGTCGTCCCGTGGCGGCCGGTCCTGCTCTTGGCTCCGTTTCCAACCTCCGCCTCCATGTCCGTTTTCCGGCCGCGAGCCTGGCTCGCCGGCGTTTGTCTGCTTCTTCCGGCCGCCGGCCTTTCGCAACCGGCCGCGTCCTCACCCGCGGTCGCTCTGCCGGCGGTGGTCACCACCGCCACGCGCACCCCGGCCGATCCGCGCACGCTCGGCACCGTCGTGGATGTGCTCACCGCGGAGGAGCTCGCCCGCCGGCAAACCACGTCGCTGGCCGCGGCGTTGGGCGGAGTCGCGGCGCTGCCGACCGCCACTTCCGGCGCGGCGGGCATGACGACCTCGCTCTTTTTGCGCGGCGCCAACTCGAACCAGACCTTGTTCCTCGTCGACGGCCTTCGTATCAACGAACCGAATACAGACTACGCCGTCTTCCTCGGCGGCGCGTGCGTCGGGG